>CAIWNX010000238.1 GCA_903914175.1 uncultured beta proteobacterium
ACTTTGCGCAAGTTCGGCAAACTCATTGGCAAACTGGTGGAAGAAGAGGGCAGCAATGCGAAGATGGCTGAATTCATCACGCCGATTGCGACCCTCGGTGAGCAGATGACCAAGTTCACCACCGAGATCGCCATGAAGGGTATGCAAAACCCCGACGAAGTGGGCGCAGCTGCCGTGGACTACTTGCGTGTGGCCGGCCATCTGGTGTTTGGCTATTTCTGGGCCCGCATGGCGCAAGTCGCGCTGCGTGAAATCGCCGCTGGCAATGCCGACCCGTTTTACCTGGCCAAAGTGCAGACGGCGAGGTTTTATTTCGCCAAACTTTTCCCCGAAACGGCAACTTTGATGCAAACCGCGCGTGCCGGAAGCGACGTATTGATGGATACTGATGCGGCGTTGCTGTAAACGCATTTTTCCAAATCAATTATTCGGAGGCAAGCCATGAAAGTCATTCAAATTCTGGGTTCTGGTGTGTTCGCGATTGCTTTGTGTGCTGCGGGCAGCGTACAGGCGCAAATGTCGCCGGTTGGTTTATGGAAGACCATCGATGACAAAGACGGTGCGGTGCGGTCGGAAATGCGGCTGGTCGAAAACGCCGGTGTTGTCACCGGCGTGATTGAAAAGATCCTGATCCCCAGTGCGGAGCCCAATTGCGACAAGTGCACGGATGATCGCAAGGGCAAACCCAAGCAGGGGTTGGAGATCATCCGTGGCGCCAGCAAGGCCGAAGGCAAGGACGTCTGGGAAGGCGGTCACATTGTCGACCCCGATAACGGCACGGTCTACAAGTTGCGCATGACGCCAATCGAAGGCGGGAAAAAGCTGGAAGTTCGTGGCTTTATTGGTTTTGCCCTGTTGGGTCGAACCCAGACCTGGATTCGCGTCCAGTAACGCCAAGTCATTTGCCCTGTGCCTGCGCACAGGGCCGAGCGCTGCCTACATCGTCGAGCGTATTTAAATGCAGCGGGCGTCACGCACCGGACTGCGGCGTTCTGGGATGCGCGGCATACTGGCGGCATGAACAATCACCCATTTGACCAGGCGCTGGCTTTGACGCCGACGCAAGTGCCCGGTGTTTACCAAGGCAGCACGTCGATCGCCTACTGGAACATGGTCGGGCCATTTGGCGGTATCACGGCCGCCATTGCACTGAAGGCCGTGCTGCAGCATCCGGCGCTGCTGGGCGGTCCGATTGCCCTCACCGTGAACTTTGCCGGTGCGATCGTGGCCGGTCCGTTTACGGTCACGGCAACGCCGCGGCGCACCAACCGCTCGACTCAGCATTGGGTAATCGAGTTGACGCAGATCGACACCCAGGGCCAGGTCGAGGTGATGCTGACCGGTACGGCGATCACGGCCGTGCGGCGCAACACCTGGAGCAGCGAGGACAGCCCGATGCCGACGGTTCCGGTTCCGGCCCGGGTGCCCGAAGCCAAGCCGATGACCGGGGTCGAGTGGATTCATCGCTATGACATGCGCTTTATCGAGGGCGCGTTCCCGACTGAATGGAAGGCTCAGGGTGAGGCCAGCCTGTCCCAGCTCTGGATGCGCGACACACCGGCGCGTGGTATCGACTTCTGCGCGCTGGCGGCCATGGCCGACATCTTTTTCCCGCGTGTCTACCTGCGCCGCGCTCTGCGCGTGCCGGCCGGCACGGTGGCGCTGACGGTCTACTTTCATGCCGACGCAGCACAGTTGACCGAGTCGGGTAGCGGCTATCTGCTGGGCCAGGCGCACGCACAGACCTTTCGCAACGGTTTCTTCGATCAGAGTTCGCAACTGTGGAACGAAGCGGGTCTTCTGCTCGCGACGACCCATCAGATCGTCTACTACAAAGAGTAGCCATGAATAAAGTAGCCCTGGTCATCGGCGCTGGTGACGCCACTGGCGGTGCCATTGCGCGGCGCTTTGCGCGCGAGGGTTATACGGCCTGCGTGACGCGGCGCAGCCTGGACAAGCTGCAGCCTTTGCTCGACCAAATAGCAGCCGATAGCGGCACGGCGCACGGCTTTGCCAGTGATGCGCGCAAGGAAGAAGAGGTGGTGGCGCTGGTCGAGCAAATCGAGGCCACGATTGGCCCGATTGAAGTGCTGGTGTTCAATATCGGCGCCAACGCGCCGAGCAGCATCCTCGACGAGACCGCACGCAAGTACTTCAAGATCTGGGAGATGGCCTGCTTTGGCGGTTTTCTCAATGGCCGCGAAGTGGCACGGCGCATGGTTAAACGCGCTGCGCCGGAGCGGTTTCAGACAATACTCTTTACCGGCGCCACCGCATCGCTGCGCGGTGCTGCCAACTTTGCGGCCTTCGCGGGTGCCAAACACGCGCTGCGCGCACTGGCGCAGAGTATGGCGCGTGAGTTGGGGCCACTGGGCATTCACGTCGCCCATGTCGTGGTGGACGGCGCCATTGACACCGCTTTCATCCGTGATAATTTCCCGGAGCGCTACGCACTGAGGGCGCAGGACGGCATCCTGAACCCGGCGCACATTGCCGATCAATACTGGATGCTGCACTGCCAGCCGCGTGATGCCTGGACGCATGAACTCGACTTGCGTCCCTGGCTGGAAAAATTTTGAACTACAAGACTATTACTGGAGACAAGCATGACAAAAACGGTTGAGTACTACTTCGATTTCGGCAGCCCCGCTGCCTATCTGGCATCGACCCAGTTGCCGGCGCTCGCCGCCCAAACCGGCGCCGCCGTGCTGTGGCGACCGATGCTGCTCGGTGGTGTTTTCGTCGCTACCGGTAACGCCTCGCCGGCCAGCGTGCCGGCCAAGGGCAAGTACATCTTTCGCGACTTCGCCCGTTTTGCCCAGCGCTACGGTGTGCCGCTCAAGACCAATCCGTTTTTCCCGATCAACACCATCACGCTGATGCGCATTGCCGTCGGTTTGCAACTGCGCCAGGACGCGCGCTTTGCCGATTACTGCAGCGCCATGTTCCGCGCCATCTGGGTGGACGCGCAGAACATGAACGATCCCGCTACCGTGGCCGCTGTGCTGCAGGCCGGTGGTTTCGATGCACCGGCGCTGTTGGCGCTGGCGGCTGAGCCCGAGGTCAAGGCCCGCTTGAAGGCCGTGACCGAAGAAGCGGTGGCGCGTGGTGTCTTTGGCGCGCCGACTTTCTTCGTTGGCGAGCAGATGTTCTGGGGCCAGGACCGGCTTGATTTTGTGCGCGAAGCACTGACCAATTGAGGGGCTGGAAATGAGTGACGTATTGATTGACCGCAGCGATGCGGTGCTGACCATCACCCTGAACCGGTTGGAAAAGAAGAACTCCATCACGGTTGCGATGTATACCGCGATGGCAGATGCCCTGAACTCTGCGGCAACGGACGACGCCACGCGGGTCGTCGTGCTGCAAGGGCATGAGACGATCTTCAGCGCTGGCAATGACATTGGGGATTTCATGAATCCGCCCGCTGTCACATCTGACCCACCAGCGGCGTTTCGTTTTCTGCACGCCATCAGCACGTTTCCGAAACCCTTGCTGGCATCGGTTTGCGGTCCGGCCGTTGGCATTGGCACCACCATGCTGTTTCACTGCGACCTGGTTTATGCCGGCGACAACGCGGCCTTCTCCATGCCTTTTGTCAACCTGGGCTTGTGCCCGGAAGCGGCATCGAGTTACCTCGCGCCGAAGTTGATGGGTTATGGCCGCGCTGCCGAGGCGCTGCTGCTGGGTGAGCCGTTTCTGGCCGAAGCGGCACTGGAGATGGGTTTCATCAGCCGCATCGTGCCGCCGAGCGAAGCCGCTGCGCTGGCGCAACGTCAGGCGCGCAAACTCGCGGTCAAGCCCTTGAGTTCGCTGATTGAGACCAAGCGTTTGATGAAGAAGGGGCAAGTGGCCATCGTCGCAGAGCGCATGGCCGAAGAGGGGGCCAGCTTCGGCCGTTTGCTGCGCGAGCCGGCGGCGCAGCAAGCCTTTGGTGCCTTTATGCAAAAGCACAGCGCCCCGAAGTCCTAATCAAACGCAATAGCGGGAGACAAGCACATGATCCAGAGTACCGAGCAGCGCAGCCTCAAGGGCAAGACGCTCTTCATCACCGGCGCTTCGCGCGGCATCGGCTTGGCCATTGCGACGCGGGCTGCGGCCGATGGCGCCAACATCGTGATCGTGGCCAAGACCAGTGATCCGAACCCCAAGTTGCCGGGAACGATTTTCAGCGCCGCCAAAGCTGTGGAAGCGGCCGGCGGCCAGGCCCTGCCACTGGCGGTGGACATTCGCGAGGATGAGGCGGTGTTTGCAGCCGTGGCGAAAGCGGTGCAGACCTTTGGCGGCATCGACATTCTGGTCAACAACGCCAGCGCCATCAGCCTGACCAATACCGAAGCGACGCCGATGAAGCGCTTTGACCTGATGAACGGCATCAACGCGCGTGGCACCTATTTGTGCACCATGGCCTGCCTGTCCGAGTTGAAGAAGTCGGCCAAGGCCGGACACAACCCGCAGGTGCTCACCATGTCGCCGCCGCTGTCGATGAAGACGCACTGGTTTTCTGCGCACACCGCCTACAGCATGGCCAAGTACGGCATGAGCATGTGCACGCTCGGTCACGCCGGCGAATTCAAGAAGTACGGCATCGCTGTCAACAGCCTGTGGCCGCGCACGGCGATCGCCACCGCCGCCATGCAGATGATTCCGGGTGTCGATCTGGCGCTGTGCCGCAAGCCCGAGATCCTGTCGGATGCGGCCTGGCTGATTCTGAGCAACCCGGTCTACAGCAGCGGCAACTTCTACATCGACGATGCGCTGCTGGCCGAGCATGGCGTGACGGACCTGGACTGCTACTCGGTAACGCCCGGAACGAAGAATCTGATCCCTGACTTTTTTGTCGACTGAGGGTTATTGCCGGCGCTGGATATTTTCACAAAGCACGCGCTTGCTGAAAATTGATTATCTGGTTATGCTCGGGCGCCATGACAGCGCCCCAACGATTGATTCAAACAGCAACTGAGGCCGTGCCCAAGCGTCCACGCGGTCGCCCGCGCAAGACGGCAGATGAACGCGACGACGGCAATCGCCGCCCGGCCCTGCTCTCGGCTGCGGCGCGCTTGTTTCGCCGTCAGGGGTTTGATGCCACCAGCACGCGCGACATCGCCGCGGCCGTGGGCATGCACAGCGGCTCGCCGTTCTACCACTTCAAAAGCAAAAGTGCGCTGCTGTGTGCCGTGATGGAAGAGGGCATGCGCTCAGCCATTGCACGGCAGGCATGCGCGGTGCAATCGGTGCCGCCATCGCCCGCTCTGGCGCAGATGCGCCAACTGATTCGCACCCACTTTGATACGCTGCACGGGCGTGGCAATGACTTCGTCCCGGTGATGCTGTACGAACACCGGTCCTTGACGGATTTGCAGCGCGTTTCGTTGAGCAAACTGCAGCATGAATATGAGGCGGCCTGGACGCCGGTGCTCGAAGCCCTGCATGCGAGCGGCCATTTGCGCGCGCCGGTGAAGCTTTCACGGCTGCTGATTCTGGGGGCATTGAGTTGGTCCGTGCAGTGGTTCAGTGCCAGGAAGGGCGCGTCGCTCGACGAGTTGACCGATGCCGCCATGGCTTTGTTCTTGAAGGAATGATGATGCAATACGGTTCGGTTTTCGCCAAGGGGCTGTTCGCTGGCAAAGTGGTGCTGGTGACCGGCGCCGGTTCCGGCATCGGTCGATGTGTCGCGCACGAACTGGCAGCGCTGGGCGCGCAGGTGGTGCTGGTCGGGCGCAAGCCAGAAAAGTTGCAGACGGTGGCCGATGAGATCACACAGGATGGCGGTGCCGCCAGCATTCAGGTCTGCGATATTCGTGACGAAGAAGCGGTCAAGCAGACGGTGGCTGCGGTGGTGGTGGCGCAGGGGCGCATTGATGGGCTGGTGAACAACGCCGGTGGCCAGTACCTGATGCCGCTTGAAGCCATCAGCGCCAAGGGCTGGGAGTCGGTGCTCAGCACCAACCTGACCGGTGGTTTTCTGATGGCGCGCGAGTGCTATCTGCAGTCCATGAGCAAGCATGGCGGCGCCATCGTCAATATGATCGCCGACATCTGGGGCTCCATGCCGGGCATGGGCCACAGCGGCGCGGCGCGTGCCGGCATGCTCAGCTTTACCGAGACGGCCGCGCTCGAATGGGCCGGCAAGGGCGTGCGTGTCAATGCGGTGGCGCCGGGCTATATCGCGTCCAGTGGCATGGACAAGTACCCGAGCGAACTCGCGCCGATGCTGCGCGAGATCCCGCAAACCATACCGCTCGGGCGCTTCGGCACCGAGGCCGAGGTGTCGGCCGCCATCGTCTTTCTGCTCAGTCCGGCCGCCGCTTTCATCAGCGGCAGCACATTGCGCATCGATGGGGCCCGGCCCCAGGTCCGCATGGGCTGGCCGATGCGCGTGGCCTCCGGGCAAGCCCTTGCGCGCGATGCGATCAAACCGTTTGCCGGCTTTCACCGCGCCCGCTTGCCCAAATTGCTCTCGACCTGATGGGGCCCAAGGTTCCCTGTCCGTGCAGTCTGTGACAATGTCGCCATGATCAAGAAAATTGTTCCCACTGAAGCGGTTGAATTTGAGGCTGAGTTTGTCGACGGGTTGAAGAAGATATTCGAGGAAATGATTGTCTTCAACCAGGTGCTGGGCCTGAAGGTCACCTCGCTGAAACCGGAGCGCGTGATCGGGCGCATCGACATGCGGCCAGAGTTGGTGGGCCATTTCGCTTTCAACCGCCTGCACGGCGGCGTTATCAGCGCCGGTCTGGATGCCATGGCTGGCATTGCCGTGATGGCTGCCATCGGTGCGCGTCACATGGACGAGCCGCCGATGCAGCGCCTGCACCGTTTCGCCAAGCTGGGCACCATCGACCTGCGCATTGACTATCTGCGTCCCGCCATCAGCGAACACTTCGAGTTGCGCGCCGAGGTGATGCGTCTGGGCTCGCGCGTGGCCTCCACCCGCATGGAGTTCCTGGGCGCCAATGGCGAGCTGATGTCAACCGGAACCGCCGCCTACATCGTTTCCTGAACGGGTAGCTTGATATCGAGCCCGGTGACGTAGACCGTTCCCGTAAAGCTTGAGATCAGCGCGCCGTCGCCGCGCGTCACATCAATCCGGTAAACCGCCAGCTTGCGCGAACGCGAGACTTCAACCGCTTTCGCCTGTAGCTGGTCGCCAGTGCGTGCGGCCTGCTGGTAGGTGATGTGCGCGTCGATGCCGGCGGCCACCTTGCCGTGTGAGTTCGACGCCAACCCGAAAGCGGTATCGGCGAGCGTGAAGATCGCGCCGCCGTGGCAGGTGCCGTTGAAGTTCAGATGTTGTGGGCCTACGGTCATCGCCACTGTGGCCGTGCCAGCACCGGCATCGGTACATGTGATGCCGAGTGATCGCACGAACGGGTCGGCGCCAGCCAGGGCCAACACCCGGGTTTTGATATCACCTGGCGCTGCTTGCACTTTTGGCGTCGGCCGCGCGCGCAGGCGTTGCGCGCGACCGGCCACAGCGAGGTGCGCAGCAACCTGATCCAGCAACGCGGCAACATCAGCGCCCCGTTCGGCGCTGGTACCCAGCACCGGCACCGTCCACGCGCCAGCCAGTGGTTTGGCGCGCAGATGCAGCATGTCCTTGAGGTCGCGCACCGTGCTGTCGGCGCCCGGCAGATCCGACTTGGTCACGACCAGAATGTCGGCGATCTCCAGAATGCCGGCCTTGATCGCCTGCACGCTGTCGCCCAGGCCAGGCGGGCAAGCGACGATGCGTGTATCGGCCACGCGCATGATCTCGACTTCCGACTGCCCGGCGCCGACGGTCTCGATGATGATGGCATCGAACCCCGCCGCATCGAGCACGTCGACGATCTCTTCCGTGCTGCTCGACAGGCCACCCAGGTGCCCACGCGTGGCCAGCGAGCGGATGAAGACATCCGGGTGCGCGCCATGTTGACCCATGCGGACACGGTCGCCCAACACGGCGCCGCCGCTGACCGGGCTGGAAGGATCGACTGCCACGACGGCGATGCGACGACCGCGCGCGAGCAACTCGCCCAGCATCGCATGCACCAGTGTTGATTTGCCGGCGCCCGGTGCTCCGGTGATGCCCAGCACATGTGCACGGCCCAGCCGGGCGGTGAGCGCCGCCGCGACCGCGCCGGGTGCGACTTCGCCGTGTTCAATTTGACTGATCGTGCGCGCGACCACGCGCCGGTCACCTTCGAGCAAGCCGGTGGGGATTTTCCAGTGGCTATGCGAATGTTTGTTCTTGCTCACACCACCGCCTGCACGTGACCAAAGCCCATTTCACGGCGCAGCGTGTGGCAGATTTCGCCGTGCGTGCAACCGGCTTGTGCCGCTTCAACGACACGCCCGAAAACGTTGTCCTTGCTATCGCCGGCAGCGCGCGCGAGTACATCGAGTGCCTGCTGCACTGCGGTCTGCGAACGCTCGGCCTTGAAGGTCTTGAAGTCGTCGATCAGCGCCTGCATGGCGGCGCGGTCCGGTCGGGTATTGATGGGGCGTGCGCTGCTGTCCTCTTGCACCGCGTAGGCGTTGACACCAACCACGGTTTGCGCGCCAGACTCGACCTGCTGCTGGAATTTTCGCGCCGACTCACCGATCATGGCTTGCACCAAACCGGCTTCGACCGCCTGGTACATGCCACCGCCATCTTCAACGACCTTCATGACGCGCTCGATCTCGGCCTGCATCTGATCGGTCAGCGTCTCGACGTAGTAGCTGCCACCGAGCGGGTCGATGACGTCGGTCAGGTGCGCCTCTTCGCGCAGCACGTTTTGCGTGGCGATGGCAATGCGCGCGCCGAATTCGCTCGGACACGACAACGCCTCGTCGTAGGCGTCGGTGTGCAGTGACTGCAAGCCACCCAGAATGCCGGCCATGGCCTGCACCGTGACACGCGAGATGTTGTTGAGCGGCTGCTGGCGCGTCAAGTCAACGCCCGAGGTCTGGGCGTGGAACTTGAAGCGCCAGGAACGCGGGTCTTTGGCGCCGAGTTGCTCGCGCGTGATGCGGGCCCAGATGCGCCGCGCGGCGCGAAACTTGGCAATCTCTTCGAAGAAGCTGATCGAGACGTCAAAGAAGAAAGTAAAGCGCGGCAGGAACTCATCCGGATTCATGCCGCGCGCCATGCAGTCCTTCGCGTTCTGGATCGCGGTACAGAGCGTGAACGCCATCGACTCGGCCGGCGTGGCGCCAGCCTGCTGCGTGTGCTGCCCGACCACCGACATCGGATTCCATTTCGGCAGGAAGCGGTTGCAGAACTCGATGTGATCGGTCAGGATGCGTCGCGCGCCGGGTAGCGCAATGCGGAAGAACATGTGATTGGCGACGTAGTGGCTCAGGTAGTCGCTTTGGTTCGAGGTGCCGCTGATGCGCTTCCAGTCGGTGCCGCGCCGGCGTGCCGTGGCCAGCATGAAGGCCAGCAGCGTAAACGGCGTCGGGTCATTTTGGGCGCAGGAGATTTTGGCCAGGTCCACACCTTGCAAGGCCTGGTCCATGTGCGCTGTGGTGTTGATCACGGTGCCGCAAGTGCCCAGCAGTTCGATGTGCGACTCATCCATGTCGTAGCCACGGAATACCGAGTTGCAGGGCAGCAGTGAAATGGCGTTGGCGCCGTTGGCCAGCACTTCCCTCAGCCGCGCGTTGTACTCCACCGGCGTGCCCAGGCCGGTGAGTTGGCGCTGCGACCAGGTCTTGCCGCGGTGCATGGTGGCGTAGATGCCGCGTGTGTAGGGCGCCTGGCCAGGCAGACCGAGGTCGGCGCCACGCTCGGCTGCATTCCAGTCGCGCTCGGTGTAGATTGGCTGGATCGGCACGCCGGAACGGTTCACGACCGGCTTGTCAACGCCGATGCTGGTGGCATAGTCGTGCTGCCATTGACTGTAGGCGTCGGCCTCGGTCAGCAACTTGTTATCGGTGGTGTGGTTCATGGCGTTTCTCCAGTGCCAGGGGTCAGACGGCAGCGCGGCGTGCGCGACCGGTCTCAGTCAGGTTGCGCACGAAGGCGGCAATCTCGGCCATCGAACTGCCGGGGTGAAAAACGCGCGCCACGCCAGCCTCCAGCAACATCGCTTCGTCCTGGTCCGGCACGATGCCGCCGACGATCACCGCCACATCGTTCATGCTGGCATCGCGCAGCGCGTCCATCAGCTTGGGCACGATCAGGTGGTCGGTGGCCAGCGACGAAATGCCGATCACGTCCACGTCTTCTTCCATCGCGAGTTTGACCACGGTGGCGATCTCCTGCCAGGGCGGCGTGTAAATCACTTCCATGCCCGCATCGCGCAGGCCGGCGGCTACGACGCGGCTGCCGCGGTCGTGCCCGTCAAAGCCGATTTTGGTGACCAGCACCTTGGGTATGACAGCTTGATTCATGGTGCTACCTCCTGGCCCTGGCGCAGCAGGGCGATGAATTTGTGCGCAATGGCACGGGGTTTGTATTTGCCGTCTGGCCGATACCAGATCTGCGATGAATTGAGCGCACCGATCAGCAGCAGGCGAAAGCTGCGCCGGTCGGTGTTTGGGCGCAGGGGCAGGGCCTTGATCAGCTCGATGAACAGGGCTTCATAGCGGTTGCGCAGATCGATCAGCGCCTGGTTTGCCACCGGTATATCGGCCGGGTGCACGCGGATAACAACCTGGGCGTAGTCGTCGTCGCGCAGGATCGATTCAAGATGGGCGACGCAGGCCGCCTGCAGCCGCTGCCAGGGATCGGTGTGGCGCGCCACAGCGGTATTGACGGCGCTGCTGATCTGCTCGACGCCCTTGATATAGACGGCGGTCAGCAGCGCCTCCTTGGTGGCGAAGTGGCAGTAGAGCGAGCCCGGCAGCATACCCACTGCAGTTGCAATGGCGCGTACCGAGGTGCCGCCGAAGCCCTGCGTGCGAAACAGCCGGGCTGCTTCATCGAGCACTTTGGGCAAGCGGCTGTCGGTGTGGGGTTTGCGGATGCTGGCCATTGGTTGTGATATTGGTTTGGCCAAGTATACCAAACGATCGTTTGCTTTGTTAAATATCAAATGCACCCAGGGCGCTCTGTTCTCGTCGTCGATCGTGAGTTCGTGTTGTCCTGCGATGTTTCCGGACGACATCTGCCAGTGCGTCGCCGGTTTCGACAGGATTGCCGCCGACGGAGCTGCCTGAAAAGTGAGGGTAATGACCTTGTCCGCTCAGTGGAGAAGCTTTTGCAGTTAACGTGCCCCGCAGTTATTCATAACTGCTGGCCGCAAAGTCAGTCCATCCAATGAGGGCAACCGTTCTCATTCATAAATTTAGGAGATCACCCATGAAAGCGATTGCCCTCAAACTGACGGCGCTTGGCACAGCCGTCCTGCTGGCTTCCTGCGGCGGCGGGAATAGTCCGTCAGACTTACGCGGCAGACTGGTCGACGCGCCGGCAGTGCTGGCCACACTCAGCGTGGCACAGATCAATGCAGCTACGGCTTCCACTGGTTTGCAGGCCATCACTGGCGCTGCCAAGTGTGATGTCAAGGTGGTTGCGCTGAACTATTACACCCTCGGGGTAACGGGCGAACAGGCCAACGCTTCGGGCGTGATGCTGGTGCCTGCCGGCGCCTGCACAAGCACCGCCGCTCTGGTGGCTTATGCCAAGGGTACTGATGTTCAGAAACCCCGCACCCTGGCCAGTCCGACTGACAGCGAAACATTCCTGCTGGCGGCCATGTATGCGGCGCAGGGCTACGCCGTGGTCGCCACCGATTACCTCGGCTTTGCCAAATCGACCTATAGCTACCACCCCTACCTGCATGCCGATTCGGAGGCCAGTACGGTGGTCGACTCGATCCGCGCCGCGCGAAATGCCGCCACGACCGTGGGTGCATCATTGTCGGGTAAGGTCATGCTGACCGGGTATTCGCAGGGCGGGCACTCTTCAATGGCCGCGCACCGTGCCATCGAGCGTGACAACGCCACTGAAATCAACGTCGTGGCCGGCGCCCATCTGGCCGGCCCCTACAACCTGTCGGGCTCATTCAAGTCAACCGCCGTCATCGCGGGCTACCAGTTCTTTGTGCCCTACCTGATCACCTCGTGGCAAAAAGTCTATGGAACTGTCTACAGCGACGTCAGCACCGTGTTCAAGTCGCCGTACTCGGGCTATGTCGAAAGCCTGCTGCCGAGTCCGACGCTCAACTACACCACGCTGGTAACTTCTGGCAAGCTCCCTGGTATCAACGGCGAAACGCCGGCCCAGGCGCGGGACCTTATGTTCCAGTCGGCTTTCATCACCGATGTGCAAACCAATAACAATAACGCCTTGTACCTCGCTGCCAAGAAGAATGATCTGCTGGGCTGGAGTCCTAAGTCCAGGCTTTTGCTGTGCGGCGGTGCGGGTGACCCGACGGTGCCACCGGCGCTGCACATGATCCCGATGAAAGCCGACTTTGACAGTCGCAACCTGACGAACGTGACATCGGTCGATGTGGACGCCTTCGTGCAGGGCGCTTTCGGTCCGGGCGGTCTGGCGCCGACTGACCCGAGTTCGGTCGCCTTCGCAACCTACTATGGCAACTACCACGGTACTTACGAACCGCCGTTCTGCCACGCTCAGGCCAGGGCCGTGTTCGATGCCGTGAAATAGCATCTGTCCGGCTCCGAGTAAGGGCGCCTTCATGGCGCCCTTTTTCCATGTTAGTCGGGTGCGGGTTCTGGCCCAACTGACTGCCGCTCCAGCCAAGATCAGCGTCTTCACCGCGACGCTCCAAGTTATTCTCGACGATCAAGAACGAACGTCAGGTCTGGAGAAGTTTGTGGACTCGGATTGCAGCGTATCCGGAAATACAGAAGTTCAAATTGACCGCCAGATTGCGGTCATTGCTTCCAGTAGACCTACGACTGCAGTGTGGTCGCGAATTCGATCAAAGGGATACCAGTAATCGACAGGAGCAGAAGCAGCTTTTCGTTCTCCGATGCGGTCATTGGGATGCTGAAAAAACCGACAACGGTCGTTCGACAACGAAAGTCAATTTTTCCGAATGGTCGTCGGCACTGCAGCGCAGCACGCATACCACCTGCTGTCACGGCGCTCGCATAATTGCACTATGAAAGTCATTTTCAAGCCTCTTTATTTGAGCTGTGTTCTAGGCGTTGGAAGTGGTGTTGCCTGGGGCGCTACGGTGCAGCACTTGGAGGTAAAAGCTGACGGATACACTTGGACCTACCACCTGCACGTCCCACCTCAAGCGAGTTCAAGCGGTGCACCGCTGGTCGTGGTTTTTCATGGTGCAGGCGGCAATGGAAAAGACTACCTCACCCAAAATGGTTGGACCGCCCTGAGTGAACAGGAAGGGTTTGTGGTTGTGGCACCCGACGGCCTACCGGCCCTGCCACGTATGCCGGCCAACTTTCGCATCAACCCACGCCTTTGGAACAGTGGCCAACTCAATGCCAAGTCGCCACGCGCCAAGATAAACGACATGGCCTTTGTGAGCGCGCTGCTGGACGATGTTGCTCAGCGCACTTCCGTTGACAAAAATCGCATCTACGCCACCGGGCATTCAAATGGTGCTGGAATGACGTTCAAGATCGGAGCCGAACTTTCCAGCCTCTTTGCCGGTATCGCGACCGTAATGGGATTGAATACCAGCGAAGGTACACACCCAACGAAAGCTTTGCCAACCTTGATGCTAATCGGAACGCGCGATCCGCTCAATCCGATCGAGGGCGGCGAGCGGCAGCTTCCCTGGGGCAAAAGTACGGTGCCTCAAGTATCACAGGGCATTCAGGCTTGGTCGCAGAGTCTGAATTGCACAACCCCAGCTGTCCGAGAGCGCGACGATGACCAGGTCACCGTAGAGCGTTTCATCCATTGCCGCGATGGTGCCACTTACACAATTTGGTATCTCAAAGGTCAGGGCCATGCTTGGCCCGGCGGGCAAGAGTCCGGCCTGCCTGAATCGGTGATGGGTCCCAACGTCACCCGCGTAAACGCCACGGCTTTGATCTGGCAATTTTTCTCAAGCCTTCCCCACTAAGACGACCCGGTTCCTCCCTTGTACCTTGGTTTGTTAAAGCTCCCAAACTGCCCGCAACGGAATGCAGCAGTTCCGCGGTTGCAGTCATTGAGTTTTTGGCCGTGGCGGTCTTGTAAGGGCACGAGTCGGTCTTGGGAAAAGTGCGCGCCGAGGACAGGCCAGCAGCAAAGCTGATGATGCCGAGGCGTTCGGTGACCGTGAGGATCTCGCGGTTCACGGAGAGGTTCATCTTGTGGGCGCGGCGCGCCAGGGTCCAGTGGGGGTTTATGGTTTCAATTTCACGGCCACTTTCATTTTTCTGCTGACGAAGACGGTCGCGATCACCGCGGCGGCGAAGCCCAGGGCGACCGGGTCCAGCGCTTCGCCGAGCACCGGAATCGCAAACAGAATGGACAAGAAGGGTTGCAACAGCTGAGTCTGGCTGACGCGCATCGCTCCGCCCAGAAACAGACCTCTGTACCACGCAAAAAATCCGGCCCACATGGAGAATACGCCTACATAGGTGAAGGCCATCCAGGAGGGCCAGGCGATACTTTGCACCGGCAGGGTCAGCAGTGCGCCGGGCAGCGAGACCGGCAGGGCCATGACGCAGACCCAGCAAATGACGCGTTCGGCGCCCAGCTCCGGGGTGATACGCGCACCGGCCACGTAGCCGAGCGAGGCGGACAGCACGGCGCCGATCAGCAGCAGGTCGGCCCATTCTGGTGTCCAGCCCTGGCCGAGTTGCCGCGCCCGGTACACCGCAAACACCAGCACCAACAGCGCGCCCAGGGCAGCACAGGCCCAGAAGCCCCAATGGGCGCGGTAGTGCATGAGCCAGGCCGCCATAGCGGCGGTGCCCAGCGGCAGCAGCGCCATGATCACCGCCGCATGACTGGCCGTGACGTGTCGCAGCGCTAGACCGAGCATTAAGGGGAAACCAATGCAGTTGCCTAGCGAGGCCAGCAGCAACGGCCGCAGCTGCCCGGAGCTAGGCAGGGGTGAGCGCGTTAGCATCAGAAACAGAGCCGACAGACTGGCGGCAAGCACCGCGCGTCCGAAAGTCACGAACCAAGGTGACAGTTGCGGTAACTCCGTCGTGCCCGTGGCCAGTCGCGTCATGGGCACAGTCATCGCAAAAATAGTAACGCCCAGCACACCCAGCCACAGACCCAGGTTTTCCTGACGGGTATGGCTGATCATGGCGGCAGTCCGATGAGAATTTTTTGACAAATCATTGGGCTTACTTTACCTTTTTGACCAACACACAATCAGTACAGTGACTGATGTCACAGCATAGTTGCTGAATTGGAATTCAGTTTGCGAAAGGCCGCTTACTGATCTGCATGCGCCAATTTGAATGACAGCTTCCTCCAACAGAATCTGACCGGTAAGGGCAC
>CAIWNX010000239.1 GCA_903914175.1 uncultured beta proteobacterium
CATCAACAAGTTTGACCGCAAGGGTTCGCTTGATGCCCTGCGTGATGTGGCCAAGCAGGTGCAGCGCAACAAGGAAGCCTTCACCACGCCCGCCGAGCAGATGCCGGTGTTTGGCACCATGGCGGCGCGCTTCAATGACGACGGCGTGACCGCCTTGTACCAGGCGCTCAAGGCCCGGCTCGCGGAACTGGGCTTGGCCTTCCAGGACGGTAGCCTGCCGCTGGTCAAGGTGCGCTACAGCACCAATCAGACACCGGTGGTTCCAGCAGCGCGCAGCCGCTACCTCGCTGAAATCTCCGACACCGTGCGCGGCTACAAGAAGCGCGCACGCGCTGAAGCCAAGCTGGCGCGCGAAATCCAGCAACTGCGCGAGACAGCCCGCATGCTGCTTGACGATGACGCGAGCCGTGACGGTGCCAAGAACACGGTGCTGCGCCTGGCCACCGAGCGCGCCAGCCAGCAAAATCCCGCAGCCGCCAAGCTGCTCGCGCAGTGGCCCGCGATGCAGGCCGCTTATGCCGGCGATGAATACGTGGTCAAGATCCGCGACAAGGAAATCCGCACCGCCCTGACCAGCAAGAGCCTGAGTGGCACCACGATCCGCAAGGTGGCGCTGCCGCAGTACGAGGACCACGGTGAAATCCTGAAGTGGCTCTCGCTCGACAACGTGCCCGGCAGCTACCCCTATACCGCCGGCACCTTTGCCTTCAAGCGCGAGGGCGAGGACCCGACGCGCATGTTCGCTGGCGAGGGCGACGCTTTTCGCACCAACACGCGCTTCAAACTGTTGAGCTTCGGCATGGCGGCCAAGCGCCTGTCCACAGCATTCGATTCGGTCACGCTGTATGGCAACGACCCCGATCCACGGCCCGACATCTACGGCAAGATTGGCAATAGCGGCGTCAGCATCGCCACCATTGATGACCTGAAGGTGCTGTACGGCGGCTTTGACCTGTGCAGCCCGAGCACCTCGGTCTCCATGACCATCAACGGTCCGGCACCGAGCATCCTGGCCATGTTCATGAACACGGCGATCGACCAGAACATCGACAAGTTCAAGGCTGACAACGGCCGTGAGCCGACCGATACCGAGCTCGAAAAAATCCGCGAATGGGTGCAGGAAAACGTGCGCGGCACGGTGCAGGCCGACATCCTGAAGGAAGACCAGGGCCAGAACACCTGTCTGTTTTCGACCGAGTTCAGCCTCAAGGTGATGGGCGACATTGCCGAGTACTTCGTGCACAACCGCGTGCGCAATTTCTACTCGGTCTCCATCAGCGGTTACCACATTGCCGAAGCCGGTGCCAATCCGGTCAGCCAGCTGGCCTTCACGCTCTCGAACGGCTTCACCTTTGTTGAAGCCTATCTGGCGCGCGGCATGCACATCGACGACTTTGCGCCGAACCTGAGCTTCTTCTTCTCCAACGGCATGGACCCCGAGTACACGGTGATGGGCCGTGTCGCGCGGCGCATCTGGGCGGTGGCGATGAAGGAGAAATACGGCGCCAACGAGCGCAGCCAGAAGCTCAAATACCACATCCAGACCAGCGGACGCAGCCTGCACGCGCAGGAGATCCAGTTCAACGATATCCGCACCACGCTGCAGGCGTTGATCGCGATTTACGACAACTGCAACAGCCTGCACACCAACGCGTTTGACGAAGCCATCACGACGCCGACCGAAGACTCGGTGCGCCGCGCGATGGCGATCCAGCTCATCATCAACCGCGAATGGGGCCTGGCGAAGAACGAGAACCCGTCACAGGGCGCCTTCATCATCGAGGAACTCACTGAGTTGCTCGAAGAAGCGGTGCTGACCGAGTTCGAGCGCATCGCCGAGCGCGGCGGCGTGCTTGGCGCCATGGAGACCGGCTACCAGCGCGGGCGTATCCAGGACGAATCGATGAACTACGAGATGCTCAAGCACACCGGTGAGTTGCCCATCATTGGCGTCAACACCTTCCGCAACCCGCATGGTGACGCGGTGCTCGACAAGCTCGAACTGGCACG
Organism: uncultured beta proteobacterium; assembly: GCA_903914175.1. Lineage (GTDB taxonomy): Bacteria > Pseudomonadota > Gammaproteobacteria > Burkholderiales > Burkholderiaceae_C > Rhodoferax. Next base: position 2,011 of record CAIWNX010000239.1, read on the forward strand.
CTCCACCGACGAGGAAAAGCAGAGCCAGCTCAAGCGCCTGGCCGACTTCCATGCCCTGCACGCGAACGAATCACCGGCTCAGCTCAAACGTCTGCAACAAGCCGTGATTGAAAACAAGAACGTGTTTGAAGTGCTGATGGACGCCGTGCGCGTCTGCTCGCTCGGTCAGATCACCAATGCCTTGTTTGAGGTGGGTGGTCAGTACCGGCGAAATATGTGAGGCGTGTGTGGGCAGAGGACGCCGCAGTGGGTGACTCCGCGAATGTCCCCCGCCCCTTGGGCTCCTCCTTTACAGGGACTTCCCACACAGTCAAGCAACGGTTTTCGGTTTCCTGGTTTTGGCTGTTTTCCTTGATAAACGGTATTCCTGCATTGGCTTGATTTGAAGCGGCGGTAAAACTCGGAACAGACTGCACATCTAC
>CAIWNX010000240.1 GCA_903914175.1 uncultured beta proteobacterium
ACCGGTCTTGACGATCTCGCGCGCATCGGTAACAAACTTGTGCGCCAACTGGCTCACGTGGACCAAGCCGTCCTGGTGCACACCGAGGTCAACAAAGGCACCAATCGCTGCCACATTGCTCACCGTGCCCTCGAGCACCATGCCTTCGACCAGGTCCTTGATGTCGTTCACGCCCGCGTTAAAGCGCGCCACCTTGAAGTCCGGCCGCGGATCGCGCCCCGGTTTTTCCAGTTCGCCCAGGATGTCGCGCACCGTGATGATGCCAAAGCGTTCATTGGCGAAGCGCTCGGGTTTGAGTGTCTTGAGCAGTTCGGCGCGACCCATCAGTTCGGCCACCGGTTTTTTCGTCTCGACGATGATCTGCTCGACCACCGAATAGGTTTCGGGATGCACGCCGGTCATGTCCAGCGGATTGTCACCACCGCGAATGCGCAGAAAGCCGGCGCTTTGCTCGAAGGTCTTGGCGCCCAAGCCCGTCACCTGCAGCAGTTGCTGACGGTTCGCAAACGCACCATTGCCTTCGCGCCAGCGCACCACCGCCTTGGCCACGCCAGCGCTCAGGCCCGAGACGCGTGAGAGCAGCGGCACACTGGCGGTATTGAGATCAACGCCAACCGAATTCACGCAATCTTCCACCACGGCATTGAGCGTGCGCAGCATTTCGCTTTGATTGACGTCGTGCTGGTACTGGCCGACGCCAATCGCCTTGGGATCGATCTTGACCAGTTCGGCCAGCGGGTCCTGCAGCCGCCGTGCAATGCTGGCGGCGCCACGCAAACTGACATCGACGTCGGGCATTTCCTGCGAAGCAAACTCACTGGCCGAGTAGACCGAAGCACCCGCCTCGCTGACGACAACCTTGTCGATCGGCTTGCTGTCCGTTTTGGCCAGCAGTTTGATCAGGTCCGCGGCGAGCTGATCGGTTTCGCGGCTCGCCGTTCCATTGCCGATGGCAATCAGGTTGACACCATGCGTCACACACAGTTGACTCAGTGTGTGTAGCGAGCCTTCCCAGTCACGCCGGGGTTCGTGCGGAAACACGGTGGCTGTCGCCAGCAGTTTGCCGGTGCCATCGACCACCGCCACCTTGACGCCGGTGCGGATGCCAGGGTCCAGGCCCAGCACCACACGCGGTCCGGCCGGTGCGGCCAGCAGCAGGTCGCGCAGATTGTCGGCAAAGACCTTGATCGCCACTTTTTCGGCCTCCTCGCGCAGGCGCGTGAACAGGTCGCGCTCGGTTGACAGGCTCATCTTCACACGCCAGGTCCAGGCCACGCATTTGCGGATCAGGTCATCGGCGGCGCGGCCCTTGTGGCTCCAGCCCAGGCGCAGCGCCAGACGGGCTTCGGCCAGCGAAACCGCCGGCGCAACCCGGCTCTTCTGAGCGGACGGGGCCGGCGACACGGGTGCCGGGTCGGACTGCGCTTCGGGCAGCACCAGTTTGACATCCAGCAGCGCCAGCGCACGACCGCGAAAAACGGCCAGCGCGCGGTGCGATGGCACGCGCGCAATCGGCTCTTCGTAATCGAAATAGTCACGAAACTTCGCAACGTCAACCTGGTTCTCGTCCTTGCCCTCGAGCAGGCGCGATTGCAGCAAGCCTTCAACCCAAAGCCAGTTGCGCAAGTCCTGCACCAGCGCCGGCGCCTCGGCCCAACGCTCGCTCAGAATGTCGCGTACGCCATCAAGCACCGCCGGCACCGTCGAGAAATCGCTCTGCTTGTCTTCGCCCTCCACCACCGGGCGCAGCGGCACAACGTAGGCCTGCGCCTCATCAGCCGGCACCAGCTCCGGATTGGCGAACAGCGCGTCAGCCAGCGGCTCCAGACCGGCCTCGCGCGCCAGTTGGCCCTTGGTGCGGCGTTTGAGTTTGAATGGCAGGTACAGGTCTTCGAGTTCCTGCTTGGTGGGCGCTGCCACCAGCGCTGCCAGCAAGGCTGGCGTCATCTTGCCCTGCTCTTCAATCGCCTTGATAACAGCCTGCAGGCGATCACGCAATTCGCGCAGATAGCTCAGTCGGGCTTCGATCTCGCGCAACTCAATGTCGTCCAGGCCAAGCGTTGCTTCCTTGCGGTAGCGTGCAATAAAGGGCACGGTGGCCCCGTCGTCGAGCAAATCGACAGCCGCCTGAACCTGTACGACCTGGACCCGGATTTCCTGCGCGATCTGCGCGATGATTTTCTGCATGAATAAAGGAACGCCAGCGTGAGGCTGGCGTGAACGTAAACCAAAGGCAGCGAGTGTGCCACAGGCCTTGCCTGCGTCCTGCAATTACCCGCGCAATGCGCGGCGCAATTCAACACCAAGTTCAGGCTTGTGGGCAAAAGGATCGGTCGGGTTACGCGCCAGCATGATGTCTTCCATGCGCGTCTGCACCGTGGCAATCGCTTTGGGGTGGCTGTAGATGTAGAACTGATTGGCAGCAATGGCGTCAAACACCTTTTGCGCCACCTCGGCCGCGCTCACCTTGCCCGAGCCAACTGCTTTGTCGCTCATGGCCTGGCCGATCAACTGGCTGCGCGTCGGTTTGGCAGCCGGTGTATTGGCGGGCCGGTTGCGTTCACTGTGCGTGATGCCAGTCGGCACAAAAAACGGGCACAGCACGCTGGCGCCAATCTGCGTCGTCACCAGCGCCAGATCCTGGTACAGGGTTTCGCTGATGCTGACCACCGCGTGTTTGCTGGCACCGTAGATTCCCATGTTGGGCGCGTTGAGCAGCCCGGCCATGCTGGCGGTGTTGACGATGTGGCCCTGATAGGCCGGATCTTTCGCAGCCGCTTCCAGCATCATGGGCGTGAAGACGCGCACACCGTGTGCGACCCCCATCAGGTTCACGCCGATGACCCATTCCCAGTCCTGCACCGTGTTTTCCCAGATCAGGCCGCCGGCACCGACACCGGCGTTGTTGAAGACGAAATGCGGCGCGCCAAAACGCGCCAGTACCGCCTGCCCGAGCGCCTCGACTTCAGCCGCTTTGGAAACATCGAGCTTGAACGCCAGCACCGGCGCCCCCAGCGCCTGGATCTCGGCCGCCGCCTTGTCCAGCGCGTCCTGCTGCACATCGGCCAGCACCAGGTTCATGCCCAGTCGCGCGCCAATGCGCGCGCACTCCAGGCCAAAGCCGGAAGCGGCCCCGGTCAGGACGGCGGTCTTGTTCTTGAAATCAGTGATCATTTGAATACTCCCGGGTTCAATCGATACGATGGCCGACGCAAAAGGCGTTGCGACCGGCCGTGAAAATCATGCCGGCGCGACGGCGCGCAGCACGTAGCCGATGCGTGGGAAGTGCACCTGCACGACACCCGCACGAGGGTCTTCGCGGCGCAAGCTGTAGCGGGTGCGGCTGGCAGCGAGCAACACGCCTTCGGTCGGCTCCTGGCCAAAGCTCTCGGCCGTCACCGTGACCCGGCTGCCCAGGGCAATGCCGTGTTCATCCTGAAAGACAGTGTCA
>CAIWNX010000241.1 GCA_903914175.1 uncultured beta proteobacterium
GATAAGCGAAATTATGTCCAGTGCGACGCCCAAGAACATCGCAAGTCGCAAGCGTCTACGCGGCTTGCCAGCCTACGTCAATCCGGAACTTCTCATAACTGGGATCTTTGCATAACGCTGCTTATGGAAATATTTTCATAACCAGCGCAAGCGGTCTTCCATGCTGGGTGGTTTGTGTGGGCATGCAATGGGTCAATACCATTGGTCCCCCACAGCGCTGGCGGACTCAGGACGGCGTGGCGCTCAGCGAAGTGAGGTCAATGAGGAGGCCGAAGGCCGGGGGACACGAACGGAGTTGAGTGCCGCGTCGTCCTGAGTCCTGACGTGCCTGGTCCCGAAGTCTGAAATCCATTTGGAAAGACCGCTATGTGTCATCTGCTGCTAACCAGACCAGGTGCTTCGATGACTGATAGAGGCGCGATGGCCACCGCGCAGTATTTGAATTCCGGAATCTTGCCAAACGGATCGAGCGCGGCATTGGTCAGCAGGTTGGCCGCCGCCTCGCGGTAGGCAAAGGGCATGAACACCGTTCCGTCGGGCGTGCCGTCGTCGCGGCGCAGTGCGACCTCCAGGCTGCCACGGCGCGAGCGCAGACTGACCCTGGCGCCCGGGAGCAGGCCCAGGCGCGCCAGTTCACGACCGTTGACGCTGGCCGTTGCCTGCGGCTCCAGCGCGTCGAGCACGCTTGAGCGGCGCGTCATGCTGCCGGTGTGCCAGTGCTCCAACTGGCGCCCGGTGATCAGCGCAAACGGGTAGGCCGCGTCGGGCTTTTCGTTGGCCGAAATCAGGCGGGTCGGCACCAGATGCGCCTTGCCATCGTTGGTGGCAAAACGTTCAATAAAGACCGTCGGCTGGCCCGGATCATCGGCGCTCAGGCAGGGGTAGGTCACACCGCCCTCCAACTGCAGGCGCTCCCAGGTGATGCCGCCAATCGCCGCCGCCATGGCCTGACGCATTTCCTCGAAAACGGCAGCGACGCCGTCGTGCTCACCCGCGTAGTTCCAGTTCAAATCAAAGCGCTGTGCGATTTGCTGAATGATCCACAGGTCCGCCCTCGCCTGCCCCGGCGGCGCAATCGCCTGGCGCCCCAGTTGCAGCATGCGGTCGGTGTTGCTCACCGAGCCGGTCTTCTCGGGCCAGGCCGTGGCCGGCAACACCACGTCAGCCAGCCAGGCGGTCTCGGTCAGGAAGATGTCCTGCACCACCAGATGCGACAGGCTGGCCAGAGCGTGGCGCGCGTGGTTCAGATCGGGGTCGCTCATGGCCGGGTTTTCGCCCATGATGTACATGCCGCGTACCTTGTGCGCGTCGCTGTCAGCAGCGAGTATCTTGTCCATGATCTCAACCACCGTGTAGCCGGGCGCGGCGTCGAGTTCGCAGCCCCAAAACTGCTCAAACCAGGCGTGCGCCGCCGGGTCGCTGACGCGCTGGTAATTGGGGAACATCATCGGGATCAGCCCAGCGTCGCTGGCGCCCTGCACATTGTTCTGGCCACGCAGCGGGTGCAGCCCCGAGCCCGGCTTGCCGATCTGGCCCGTCACCATGCACAAGGCGATTAACGCGCGCACGTTGTCGGTTCCGTGCACGTGCTGACTGACACCCATGCCCCACAAAATCATCGCTGCCTTGGCGCTGGCATAGGCGCGTGCGACCTCGCGGATGGTGGCCGCTGCAATACCGCAGACTGGCGCCATCGCTTCCGGACTGAAGCCCTGCACGCCGGCGCGCACGGCTTCAAAATTGCTGACGCGCGCCGCAATGAAAGCGCTGTCGCTCAAGCCCTCCTCGATCACGGTGTAAATCATGGCGTTGATCAAGGCCACATCGGTGTCGGCCTTGAAGCGCAAGCTGCGCCAGGCATGAAGCGCCAGATCGGTGCCGCGCGGATCGGCCACGACGATCTTCAGGCCGCGCTGGGCCGCGTTCTTCATCCAGGTCGCGGCCACCGGGTGGTTGCTCGACGTGTTGGAGCCGATCACCAGGATCAGGTCGGAATGCGCCACGTCGCTGACCTGGTTGCTCACGGCGCCGGAGCCGACGCCTTCGAGCAGCGCGGCAACGCTCGATGCATGGCACAGGCGCGTGCAGTGGTCGACGTTGTTGGAGCCAAAACCGGTGCGCACCAGTTTCTGGAACAGATAGGCTTCTTCGTTGCTGCCCTTGGCCGAACCAAAACCCGCCAGTGCTTTCGGTCCGAACTGGTCACGCAAAGCCTTGAGCCCGCCACCGGCAAACGCCAGCGCTTCTTCCCAACTGGCTTCGCGAAAAACGCTGGCCCAGTCTTCCGGGTCGCGCGTGAGCAGCAAGTCCTTGGGCGCGTCGGTGCGCCGGATCAGCGGTTTTGTCAGCCGGTGCGCGTGGTGCACATAGTCAAAACCAAAGCGGCCCTTGACGCACAAACGACCGTGATTGGCGGGGCCGTCGCGCCCCTGCACGCCGACTATTTTGTTGTCCTTGACTTCGTAGCTGAGTTGGCAACCGACACCGCAGAACGGGCAGACCGAATCCACCACCCGGTCGACGCGCTGCGAACCGCTACGGCCGCGCGGCAGCAGGGCACCGGTCGGACAGGCCTGCACGCATTCACCGCAGGCCACGCAACTGCTCGCACCCAAGGCATCGCTCAGGTCAAACACGATCTGACTGTGAGCGCCACGGCGGGCATAGCCAATGACATCGTTAACCTGCAAGTCGCGACAGGCACGCAGGCAGCGCGTGCACTGGATGCAGGCGTCCAGATTGACAACGATGGCGGGGTGCGAGAGATCGGGTGCCACCGGCTCACGGCGCAAGGCTTGCAAAGCAGGCCGCACCGACACCGACAGGCGCTGCGCCCAGTCGCTGAGTTCGCCATACGACAAAGCATCCTGCCGCGTGCTCGGATCACCGCGCTCGGGCATGTCGGCCAGCAGCAGTTCCAGCACCATGCGCTGGCTGCTGCTGGCGCGTTGGCTGTCACTGCGCACCACCATGCCGCTCGCCGGCGTGCGGCAACAACTTGCCGCCAACGCACGCTCACCCTCGATCTCAACGACGCAGGCGCGGCAGTTGCCGCTGGACGGCAGGCCGTCCTTGTGGCACAGATGCGCAATATCCACCCCAGGGCGCTGCGCCGCTTGCAGGATGCTCTCGCCGTCCCGGGCTTCGACGGCAGCGCCATTTAAGGTAAACGCAACGGCGCTCATCTCAGGCCCCGATCTCATGCGCAAAATACTTCTGCACGCAGCGCACCGGGTTCGGCGCGGCCTGGCCCAGGCCGCAGATTGAGGCGTCTGCCATCAGCGCGCACAAATCGTCCAGCGTGGCCTGATCCCAGACCGGCGCGCGCATCAATTGCAGCGCCTTGTCGGTGCCAACGCGACACGGCGTGCACTGACCACAGCTCTCGGCGGCAAAGAAACGCATGGCATTGAGCGCGGCGTCGCGGGCGCTGTCGTGCTGGCTCAGCACCACGATGGCAGCCGAGCCGATGAAGCAGCCGTAGGGCTGCAACGTGTCGAAATCCAACGGCAAGTGGCTCAGGCTGGCCGGCAGAATGCCGCCCGAAGCGCCGCCCGGCAGATAGGCATACAGGGTGTGATCGTCCTGCATGCCGCCGCAATGCTCATCGATCAGTTCCTGCACCGAGATGCCCGCTGGCGCGCGCTTGACACCGGGCTGTTTGACACGGCCGCTGACGCTGAAAGAACGCAGCCCGTGACGCCCTTGCCGCCCGAAACTGCTGAACCAGGCGCCGCCTTTTTCAAGAATCTCGCGCAGCCAGTACAGGGTCTCAAAGTTGTGCACCAAGGTCGGCCGGCCAAACAGTCCACGCTCTGCCACATAGGGCGGGCGCAGTCGCGGCTCGCCGCGCTTGCCTTCGATGCTCTCAATCATGGCCGACTCTTCGCCGCAGACATAGGCGCCGGCACCACGGCGCAGTTCAATCTGCGGCAGCGGACAAGGCGGATGGGCCCGCAGTGCCTCAATCTCGCGCAGCAGCATATGGCGCGCGGCGTGGTACTCGTCGCGCAGGTAGATGGTGCAATGCTCGGCACCCACCACCTGCGCCGCGATCAGCATGCCCTCAAGAAAGCGATGCGGGTCACGTTCCAGATAAGTGCGGTCCTTGAAGGTGCCGGGCTCGCCCTCGTCGAGATTGACCACCAGCCTGCGCGGCGCAGCCTGTTTGCGCACGATGCGCCACTTGCGCGCTGCGGCAAAACCGGCGCCACCGAGTCCGCGCAAACCTGAATCGTCGATGCAGCGCATCACGTCCTCAGCCGGTTCTTCGCCACTGGCCACCGCCGCTGCCAGCGCGTAGCCACCCTGAGCACGGTAGGCATCAAAGGCGACATACTCGACACCCGTCGGCGTCGCATCGACGCGCGCCAGAGCCTGCTGCACCTGAGCGGCATCGGCTCGTGGCAGCGCACGCTGACCCACCATGACAACCGGTGCCTGCTCGCAGCGACCCAGACAAGGTGCGGCAATGACACGCACTGATGGGCCGAGCAAGGCCGGCAGGCGCGCCAGCAGATCGGCGGCACCCGCCATGGCGCAGCTCTGGCTATCGCAAACGCGCACGGTCACGGTCGGCGCGTTCTGCCCGTCGCGCAGGACCTCAAAGTGATGGTAGAAAGTGGCGACCTCGTAGACCTCGGCCAAGCCCAGTCGCATGTCGGCAGCCAACGCCACCAGATGGCGCTCAAACAAGCCGTGGTAGGCGTCATTGAGCAGGTGCAAATGCTCGATCAGAAGATCGCGCGCATGGCCGTCGGGCGGCGGCGAACCGATCAGCGCACGCAGTTCCTGCAGCGCGCCCTCGTCCACCTGGCGGCCTTTGAGCTGCGACAGCCGGTGGGCCGATTGACGCAGTGCAGGAGCCACCAACCGGCCTCGTTCAGGTCTCTTTCGAGATCGTGATGGTTGGGAACTTGGACGAGAAGTCTTTGTTCTTGGCGGCAATCGCCACCGCGACCTTGCGCGCCACCGACTTGTAGATGCCCGCCACTTCGCTGTCGGCATCCGACACCACGGTCGGATGGCCGCTGTCAGCCTGCAGGCGAATCTGCATCGTCAGCGGCAAGGCACCGAGGTATTCCATGCCGTATTCGGCCGCCATCTTCTTGCCGCCGTCGGCGCCAAAAATATGCTCGATGTGGCCACAGTTGCTGCACACGTGCACCGCCATGTTCTCCACAATGCCCAGGATCGGCACGCCGACCTTCTCGAACATCTTGATGCCCTTGCGCGCATCGAGCAGCGCGATGTCCTGCGGTGTGGTCACGACCACGGCGCCGGTCATCGGCACGCGCTGCGACAGCGTGAGCTGAATATCGCCGGTGCCCGGTGGCATGTCGACCACCAGGTAATCAAGGTCGCGCCAATTGGTCTGGCGCAGCAACTGCTCCAGCGCCTGGGTTGCCATCGGGCCGCGCCAGATCATGGCCTCGTCCTGCGCCACCAAAAAGCCGATCGACATCACCTGCACGCCGTAGTTCTCCAACGGCTCCATGGTCTGGCCGTCGGTGCTCTCGGGCTGACCGCTGATGCCCATCATCATGGGAATGCTCGGGCCGTAAATGTCGGCATCCAGCAGACCGACGCTGGCGCCTTCGGCGGCCAGCGCCAGCGCCAGATTGACGGCGGTTGTGCTCTTGCCGACGCCCCCCTTGCCGGAGGCCACAGCGACAATGTTTTTCACCTTGGGCAGCAACTGCACACCGCGTTGCACCGCGTGCGCCGTGATCTTCGTGTTGATGTTGACCGACACGTTGTTGACACCGGCTACGCCCTTGGCAGCGGCGATCAGCGCGCTGCGAAAACCAGGTATCTGGCTCTTGGCCGGGTAGCCCAGATCGACATCAAAAGCCACATCGCCATCGGTGATGGCCAGATTCCTGATCGATTTGGATGACACGAAATCGTGTCCGGTGTTGGGATCGACGACGCTCTTGAGTGCGTCCATCACTTGCTGTTGCGTTACGGTCATTGATTACTTCTCCTGAGGGCGATAGTCTAGCGAAGAAAAAAATAACCCTTAAGGCTTTATGAAGATACGGGTTTACCCCGGGAGAGGTGCGCCAAGCCACGACCGGATAATGTTTCCATGCTGAATGAAACGCCCCCCAGCAACGCCACGGGCCTGATGCTCAGTGGCGGCGGCGCCCGGGCCGCCTACCAGATCGGCGTGCTCGAAGCCATCGCCGACATCCGCAAAGCCGCCGGCGCGCCCCGCGATGTCAACCCCTTCCCCATCATTACCGGCACCTCGGCCGGCGCCCTCAACGCGGCAGCCCTGGCCTGCGGTGCGGATGATTTTGATGCGGCCGTGCGCCGTCTGGTCGATATCTGGAAAAACATCCATGCCGACCAGGTCTATCGCTCGGACCGTTTCAGCATGCTGCGCTCAGGCGCCTCGCTGATGGGGCTGCTGGCACTGGGCTGGCTGGTGGCGAAGTGGCAGCACAAGACGCCGCGTTCGCTGCTCAACAACGCGCCGCTGCACGAGTTGCTGACCCACATGGTGCCCCTGCACCGGCTGCCGCAGTTGTTTGAGCAAGGCCATATGCAGGCGCTGGCGGTTTCGGCATCGAGCTACAGCAGCGGCGAGCACATCACTTTTTTTGAGGGAAAACCAGAGCTCCAGCCCTGGATACGCTCGCAGCGACGCTCGATTCGGGATCGCATCACTTACTCGCACCTGCTGGCCTCCTCGGCCATTCCCTTTGTCTTTCCGGCCACGCAACTGGCAATGGACCGGCACATGGAGTATTTCGGTGACGGTTCCATGCGCCAATCGGCGCCGATTGCGCCGGCGATTCATCTGGGTGCCAACAAGATTCTGGTAGTGGGTGCCGGGCGCATGACGGAGCCCAAGGACGAAGTGCACCTGCACATCAACCTGGCCTATCCCTCGCTGGCGCAGATTGCGGGTCACGCGCTCTCCAGCATCTTCCTGGATTCGCTGACCGTGGACCTGGAACGCATTCGCCGCATCAACCAGACGATCTCGCTGGTGCCGCCCGAAGTACGCAGCGCCAGCGCGCTGCGCCACGTTGATCTGCTGCTGATCTCGCCCTCGCAACGCCTGGATGCCATTGCCACGCGCCACATCAACGACCTGCCGCCGGCGGTGCGCACCATGCTCGGCGGCGTCGGCGTCTCAACCAAGGCGAAAGACGTTAAAGGCTCGGCGCTGGCGAGCTACCTGCTGTTCGAGTCCAATTTCACACGCGAGCTGATGGCCCTGGGCTACGCCGACGCGCAGCGCCAGCAATCGGAAATCTGCAAATTCTTTGGCTGGACCGACTCGATGGCCGCAGGCGTGTGCCCGCTGCCCGCATTCGAAGTGGATCGCCGCGTCGATCCGCTGCGGCTCTAAACCACGCCCGCCCGGGCGCATCCCTGAATTGTCATTGCGGGCCCCGACCCGCAATCCATGCTGCGTGTGCTACTGGTCCCCCTCAAGCTGTCGTCTTGAAACGCGCCGCCAGCGCGCTGCTGTGGCGGGCCAGCAGATTGCCATCGAGCCCAACCGCAACGAACACGCCACCGAGCGCAATGTAGCGCCGCGCCAGCGCGTCGTCGGCCATCAGGATGCCGGGGGCTTTGCCGGCACGCAGGATGCGCACAAAGGCGTCCTCGATCGCGGCGCGCACCCGTGGGTGATCCTGCTCGCCGATATGGCCCATGGAGGCCGACAGATCGGCCGGCCCGATGAAGACACCGTCAACGCCTTCAACCGCCGCAATGGCATCGAGATTGTCGAGCGCGGTCTGCGTCTCGGCTTGTACCAGCACGCAAATCTGCTCGTTGGCCTGATGGCCGTAATCCGCCACACGGCCCCAGCGCGAAGCGCGCGCGCCAGCCATGCCGCGTATGCCCTGCGGCGGGTAGCGTGTGGCCTGCACGACGGCGCGCGCCTGCTCGGCCGTGTCGACCATCGGCACCAGAATCGTCTGCACACCGAGATCGAGGTACTGCTTGATCAGCGCCGTGCCGACATGGCCATGACCGACCGGCACGCGGGCAATCGCGTGCGAAGCGGGGTAGCCGGCAATCGCCTGCAACTGCGCCAGGATGGTGTTGAGATCGTTGGGCGCGTGCTCGCCGTCGATCAGCAACCAGTCAAAGCCGGCACCGGCGCAGATCTCGGTTGTGTAAGCATTGGCCAGCCCGAGCCACAGACCAATCTGCAACTGCTTTTGCGCCAGCGCGCGCTTGAACGGATTGACCGGGTTCTTCATACCGCACCGTAACGCTGACGCGCCAGCGCCGCACCGGCTGCCAGCGCGGCCAGCTTCTGCTCGGCCACAGCACGGCTCATCGGCGCCAGGCCGCAATTGGTGCAGGGGAAGAGTCGATTCTTCGGCACAAACTGCAAGGCCTTGCCAATGGTGTCGGCGACCTGCTCGGCGGTCTCAATCTCGTCGCTGGCCACGTCAATGACGCCAACCATCACGTCTTTGCCCGCCAGCAGCGCCATCAGATCGGGCGGCACGTGCGAGTGGTAGCACTCCAGGCTGACCTGCTGGATGCTGCTCTTGGCCAGCGCCGGAAAAATCGCTTCATACTGGCGCCATTCCTTGCCCAGCGTTTCCTTCCAGTCAACGTTGGCCTTGATGCCGTAGCCGTAACAGATGTGAACGGCGGTGGTGCAGGTCAGGCCCTGCGCGGCGCGCTCCAGCGCTTTAACGCCCCAGTCGGCCGCGTCCTGCATGTAGACATTGAAAGCCGGCTCGTCGAACTGGATGATGTCAACGCCATCGGCCTGCAGCGCCAACGCTTCCTGATTGAGCAGTTCGGCAAAGGCCATCGCCATCTTGACCTTGTCACCATAAAAACGATCCGCCACGGTGTCCACAATCGTCAGTGGCCCGGGCAGCGTGAACTTGAGTTTCTTCTTGGTGTGAGCGCGCGCCAGTTGCGCTTCAAAAGCATGGACCCGGCCCTTCAGGCGCAGCGGCGCAATCACCTGCGGCACCTGGGCGTCGTAGCGGCCATTGCGGATGCCCATGGTGACCTTGTGCTCGAAGTCGATGCCCTCGACCTGCTCCAGAAAACCATGCACGAAATGCTGGCGCGACTGCTCGCCGTCGCCAATGATGTCCAGCCCCGCGTCTTCCTGCTCCTTGATCCACAGCAGCGTCGCATCCGCCTTGGCCTGCTGCAGTTCGGCGCCCTGCACCTTCCACTGCGGCCAGAGCTTTTCGGTCTCGGAAAGCCAGGCCGGTTTGGGCAGGCTGCCGGCAATGGCGGTTTGAAACAATGGGGTTGATTGCGGCATGGGGTGTCCAGTCAAAAAGGGGAAATCCGGGTGTGGGCTGGATTCTGCCATGGTGCCCACTCGAGGCGTCGCACTGTCGCGCCCCGGACCAAACTTTACAAAGCGCTCTGGTAGCATGCGTCTCGGAAGATAAAGGACCGTCGCGCCAGCGTGTCTGAAAAGGCCCCGCCGCGTCGCTCGCTCAGCTACAGGAAAACCATGAAGACAGTCCCGTTTTTGTTCCCTCTGATTTTCGGCCTGGTCGCAACCGCATTGATCGGTTGCGGAGGCAAAGGCGATGCGGCAGCACCGGCCACGGCGGCCAGTGCGCCGGCGGTCGCAGCATCGGGCGCTGGCCCCGCCATCACCATCAGCACGGTGCGCGCGCTCAAACGCGATATGCGCGTGCTGCTCGAAGCCGCCGGAACCGTCACACCGCTGACCAGTGTGGACGTGCGCTCCCAGGTCACAAACATCATCAGCAAGGTGCACATCAAGGATGGGCAATTCGTCAAGGCCGGCGAACTGCTGTTCACGCTCGACGCCCGCACCGACGAGGCCAACGTCGCCAAGGCGCAGGCGCAACTGGTTAAAGATCAGGCAACCCTGGCCGACGCGCAGCGCCAATGGACGCGGGCGCAGCAACTGCTGGCGCAAAAATTTATCTCGCAGGGCGCTCTGGACACCAACCAGGCTCAGGTCGAATCCCAACTCGCGGTGATCGCCGCGGATCAGGCGGCCATCGACGGCGCCCGCGTTGCCCTCTCCTACGCCCGCATCACGGCACCGAACGCCGGACGTGCCGGCAGTGTCGCGGTCTCACCCGGCAACGCGGTGCAGGCCAATGTCACGCCGCTGGTGACGATCACGCAACTCGACCCGATTGCCGTGGCCTTCAGCATTCCGCAGCGCAATCTCGGTGACGCGCTGGCCGCGCTCAAGGACGGTGGCGCCGAGGTGACGGCGACACTGGGCGAGCAAGCCGAGCACTTCACCGGACGGCTGAAGTTTGTTGACAACGTGGTCGATGCCAGCTCCGGTTCGGTCAAGGTCAAAGCGGTCTTTGACAACCGGGCGGGCAAGCTCTGGCCCGGCGCTTTTGTGCAGGTCTCGCAGACTGTCAGCACGCTCAAGGATGTGGTGGTTGTACCGCTGGCCTCCATCATCCAGAGCCAGCGCGGCACCATCGTTTACGTCGTGCAGGCAGGCAAGGCCATCATCAAACCCGTGAAAGTCCTGTACGCCCAGGCGGATGACGCAGCCGTCAGCGGCGTCGAAGCCGGTGAATTGGTGGTGCTCGATGGCCGACAGAACCTGCGCCCGGGCTCGGCTGTGAATGAGCGCGCCAAGGCTGAAGCCGGCGCTGCAGCAACCGGCAAGCGGCCCGCCAAGCCATGAACCTGTCCGAACTCTTCATTCGTCGTCCGGTGATGACGATCCTGCTCAATGCAGCGATCGTGCTGGCGGGCATCCTGGGCTTGCGCAACATCCCGGTGGCGGCGCTGCCGAGTTACGACACGCCAGTGATCAACGTTTTTGCCGCACTGGCCGGCGCCAATCCGGAAACCATGGCGAGTTCTGTGGCACTGATGCTGGAGAAGCAATTCCAGACCGTACCCGGAATCAAGACCATCAGTTCCACCAGCACGCTGGGGCGGACCTCGCTAACACTGGAGTTCGAAGAAGGCCGAAACATTGATGCAGCGGCAGTCGATGTGCAGGCGGCGCTGCTGCGTGCGCAACGCTCGCTGCCCATCGACATGACCGCGACACCGGCTTACCGCAAGGTCAACCCGGCCGATGCACCGGTACTGCTGATTGCCCTGACCTCGCCGTCCATCAACCCGTCTGATCTGCAGGACTACGCAGAGCACCTGATTTCACCGACGCTGACCACCATCGACGGCGTGGCCCAGGTCAGCATCTTCGGTGACAAGCGCTATGCGGTACGCGTTCAGGTGCAGCCCGAAGCGCTGGCGACCCGCAACATCGGCCTGGACGAACTCAGTGCCGCGCTCAAGGCCGCCAACGTCAACACTCCGGTGGGCACGTTTGAAGGCGCGCGTCAGACCCTGACGCTACAGGCGAACCGTCAACTCAAGAACGCGGCCGACTTTGCCGACCTGATCATCAGCACACGCGGCGGCAACCCGGTGCGCCTGCGCGACGTGGCCAAGGTCGAGGACAGCCTGGAGTCCCTCAAGAGCTGGGCCACGCTCAATGGCGAGAACTCGATCACCATCGTCGTGCAACGCCAACCCGGCGCCAACACAGTGCGCGTGGTGGACGCGGTACGTGCGGCACTGCCCAAGCTGCAAGCCCAGATGCCGCAGTCGATCAACATGACGGCGGTCAATGACCGCTCGGTCTCGGTGCGTGAAGCGCTGCACGATGTGACCTTTACCCTGCTGGGCACCATTGCACTGGTGGTGCTGGTGATCTTTTTGTTCCTGCGCCGTTTTGTTGCCACCGTGATTCCGACCCTGTCGCTGCCGGTGTCGCTGATCGGCGCGGTGGCACTGCTCTGGGGTTTCTCCTACAGCCTGGACAACATCTCGCTGCTGGGCCTGACGCTGGCCGTCGGCCTGGTGGTGGACGACGCCATCGTGGTGCTGGAGAACATCATCCGCCACGTTGAGAACGGCGTGCCGCCGTTTTCCGCCGCGATGCGCGGCGCGCGTGAAGTGGGCTTTACCATCATCGCGATCTCTACTTCGCTGATTGCCGTTTTTATCCCGATCTTCTTCATGCCGGGCGTGATCGGTTTACTGTTCCACGAATTCGCCGTGGTCGTCGGTCTGGCGATTGTGGTGTCGGCTTTTGTCTCGCTGACCCTGGTGCCCATGCTGGCGAGCCGCTTTCTTTCAGACGAAGCGCACAAGCGCCCACCAGGCCCGCTGGTTCGATCATTCGAGCGCGGCTTTGACCTGATGCTCGCACTCTATACGCGCCAGCTTGACATCTCCCTGCGGCACCGCAAACTGGTGCTGCTGCTGGCGCTGGCCACCTTTGTCGCAACCGCCTGGCTGATGGTCATCATCCCCAAGGGCTTTTTCCCGGAAGAAGACATTGGCCAGATCCAGGTCTCGACCGAAGCGGCCGAGGACACCTCGTTCCCGGCCATGGTCACGCTGCAGGAGCGCGTGGCGGCGGTCTTTCGCGCCGACCCGAATGTGGCGGCGGTGAGCTCCTTCAACGGCGGCAGTGGCGCGCAAAACACCGGGCGCATGTTCATCAGCTTGAAGCCCAACGGCCAGCGCCAGCCCATGAGCAAGGTGGTTGAAGGTCTGCGGCGCAAATTGCGCGATGTCGCCGGCATTGCGGTCTTTATGCGCCCGATCCAGAACCTGCAACTCGGCGGGCGCCAAAGCAAGGCGCAATACCAGTACATCCTGCAAAGCGTGCGCGCCGACGAGATCAACGACTGGGCCGCCAAGCTGCAGGACAAATTGCGCAGCGACACGATGTTCCGGGACGTGACCAGCGATGCGCAAATGCGCGGCCTGCAAGCGCAGCTCAAGATTGACCGCGACCGCGCCAACACCTTGGGCGTCTCGATCGAAGCGATACGCACGGTGCTCTTCAGCGCCTTCGGCGAGCGCCAGGTCTCCACCATCTACCTGCCCACCGACAGCTACCAGGTGATCATGGAAGTGGCACCCGAGGGCAAGCTCGACGAACGCGCACTGGGCAGCATCTACGTGCGCTCCAGCACCGGCGCCATGGTGCCGCTGTCGAGCTTCACCACGGTCGAGCGCACCGTCGGGCCGATGTCGATCAACCACGTCGGGCAACTGCAGGCGGTCACCGTTTCTTTCAACCTTGCACCCGGGGCGGCACTGGGTGATGCCACGGCCAAGATCGACGCGGCGCGCGCTGCCATCCAGATGCCGGCCTCCATCATTGCCAGCTACGGTGGCGACGCCGCCGTCTTCAAGAGTTCACAGGGTAGCCAGGCGATCCTGATCATCGCCGCGCTGCTGGTGATCTACGTGCTGCTCGGTGTGCTCTACGAGAGCTACATCCACCCGATCACGATTCTGGCCGGCCTGCCATCCGCCGCCGTTGGCGCGCTGGCAACGCTGATGCTGTTCGGGCAGGACCTGACGCTGATCGCCACCATCGGCATCGTGCTCTTGATCGGCATCGTCAAGAAGAACGCCATCATGATGATCGACTTCGCGCTCGATGCGCAGCGCCACCAGGGCATGACGCCGGCGGCGGCCATTCGCGAGGCCTGCATTCTGCGTTTTCGCCCGATCATGATGACCACGCTCGCAGCGCTGATGGGCGCCGTGCCGATTGCGATTGGCATCGGTGCTGGCGCCGAGCTGCGCCAGCCGCTGGGCCTGGCTGTCGTCGGCGGCCTGGTGTTCTCGCAGGCCATCACCCTCTTCATCACGCCGGTGATCTACCTGACGCTGGACCGCTTCAGCGGCCACGGGCCGGTGCTGACCGCGGAAGAAGCCTCACCAGCCCTGTAGTCATTGCGCGCGGTGCCGCACCCATCGAACGCTGACCACGATCACGAAAGCGCTAACCAAGACCCACTTGATCAGCGAGCATGAATGCGAGATGGGCACGCATGCCCACCTCAAGCGGTCAAGGCATACAGGCACGTATTGCGCAGCGTGCCGTCAGGTGTGACGCGATCGTTGTGCAGAATGCCTTCGAGCCGCAGGCCCAGGCTCTCGCACAGCGCGCGGCTGGCACTGTTGCGCTCATCGGTGTGGCAATCGATCCGGCGCGCGCCCAGTTCGCCCTGCGCGTAGGCAATAAGTGCCATCAGCGCCTCGCGCGTGTAACCCCGACGCTGCAAACTGCTGCGGCACCAGTAGCCAATCTCGAAGCGCGGCACCCGCCAATCGATGTTGTGCAGGGAGGTGCTGGCAACAAAGCGACCACTGCTGCGCTCGAACACCAGATAGTCGAACCGGACGCACTGAATGAAACTGAGCTGCGCCTGGCGGCAATAACTCTCGGATACGGCGGCCGATGGCGCGGCCATCGCCCACGGCAACGATGCCGGCCAGGCCCGCAGTTCAGTCAGACTCTCGCGCACCGCCTCAAAAACCGCAGGCCCATCACCCTGCTGCGGACAGCGCAGCAGCAAGCGATCCGTCTGCAATTCGGAGGCTATTTCGCGCAGGTTAGAAGAAATCATTGGCAACCCTGATCACTTGGAAAGCCCGACAACAGAGCTGGAGCGGGTAAGCACGTCGGCATTTTTTTATCGCACTATAACCGCAGCACCACTGTCTTTTCATTGCGGACCTGCTCCGCAATCCAGGGCGCTTGGGGCATGGATCCCGGGTCAAGCCCGGGATGGCAACGCAAAAGAACGGGACGACGACAGGCCCCGACTAAAATCGCGGCTACCTCCTGAAAGTGCCAGTCTCCATGCCACGCCAACTCTTTGTCACCACCGCCCTGCCCTACGCCAACGGCAACTTCCATATCGGCCACATCATGGAGTACATCCAGGCCGACATCTGGGTGCGTTACCAGCGCATGATGGGCAACAGCGTGCACTTTGTCTGCGCTGACGATTGCCACGGTGCGCCGATCATGATCGCGGCGGAGAAAGCCGGCAAGACGCCGCAGCAGTTCGTGGCCGACATCGCGGCTGGCCGCAAGCCTTATCTGGACGGCTTTCACATTGCTTTTGACAACTGGCATTCGACCGACGCCATCGAAAACCACGATCTGGCACAGCAGATCTACCGCGATCTGCGCGACCGCCCCGATGGCTCGCTGATCGAACGCAAATCGGTCGAACAGTTCTTCGACCCCGAGAAGAACATGTTTCTGCCGGACCGCTTCATCAAGGGCCAATGCCCGAAATGCGGTGCCAAGGACCAGTACGGCGACAACTGCGAGGAATGCGGCGCGGTCTATGCGCCAACCGATCTGGTCAATCCGTACTCGGCCCTGTCCGGTGCGACACCGGTGCTCAAAAGTGCCGAGCATTTCTTCTTCAAACTGTCCGACCCGCGCTGCGTCGCCTTTCTGGAAAAGTGGATACAGGACAAGAACCCGCGCGGTGCGACGCACCTGCAAAGCGAAGTGCTGAACAAGGTCAAGGAATGGTTCAGCACGCGCAAGAATCCGGACGGCAGCACGAGCGAAGGCCTGGCCGACTGGGACATCTCACGCGACGCGCCCTACTTCGGCATCGAAATTCCGGACGCGCCGGGCAAGTACTTCTACGTCTGGCTCGACGCGCCAATCGGCTACCTGGCTTCGCTCAAAAACCGCTTCATCAAACTCGCTGGTGACGCCGCGCTCGGCGCGCAGAACTACGAGGCCTTTCTGGCCGACCCGGCGACCGAGCAGTACCACTTCATCGGCAAGGACATCGTCACCTTTCACACGCTGTTCTGGCCCGCCACGCTGCATTTCAGCGGCCGCAAGACACCGGACGCGATCTTTGTGCACGGCTTTCTGACCGTCAACGCCGAGAAAATGAGCAAGAGCCGCGGCACCGGTCTGGACCCACTCAAATACCTGAGCCTGGGCATGAACCCCGAGTGGCTGCGCTACTACATCGCCGCCAAGCTCAACGGCCGCAACGAAGACGTCGAGTTCAACCCGGAAGACTTCATGGCGCGCGTCAACAGCGACCTGGTCGGCAAGTACATCAACATCGCCTCCCGCGCCGCCGGCTTCATCGCCAAGCGCTTTGACGGCAAGCTCGGCGCCATCACCGCCGACGGCAGCGCACTGCTGGCGCTGCTGCGCGCCGCGCGCCCCAGCATCGAGACGCTGTACGAGGAACGCGACTACGCCAAGGGCTTGCGCGAAACCATGCTGCTGGCCGATCGCGTGAACGAATACGTGGACGCCAACAAACCCTGGGAATTGGCCAAGCTCGCCGGCATGGAA
>CAIWNX010000242.1 GCA_903914175.1 uncultured beta proteobacterium
GCTGGTGCCCATGGTGGGGCTGGCCACCATGGCCGCGGTGATCGCATCGCAGGCCCTGATCTCGGGCGCATTTTCCGTCACCAAGCAGGTGATCCAGCTCGGCTACCTGCCGCGCCTGCAGGTGCAGCACACCAGTGTCAAGGACACCGGGCAGATCTACCTGCCCTTTGTCAACTGGGGGCTTTTTGTCGCCATTGTGCTGGCGGTCGTGATGTTCAAGTCTTCGAGCAATCTGGCCGGCGCCTACGGCATAGCGGTGTGCACCGACATGCTGATCACCACCATCCTGACTTTCTTCGTCATCCGCTACAGCTGGAACTTTCCGCTCGCCGTGTGCATCGCGGCCACCAGCTTTTTCTTCGTCGTTGACTTTGCGTTCTGGGCCTCGAATCTGCTCAAGCTGTTTGACGGCGGCTGGTTCCCGTTGCTGATCGGCGGCGCCGTCTTTACGCTGATGATGACCTGGAAAGACGGCCGGCGCCTGATGAACGAGAAACTACGCGCCGATTCGATCGACCTGACCAGCTTCCTGGAAGCGGTATTTGTCAGTCCGCCAACACGCGTGGAAGGCACGGCGGTGTTCCTGACGGCCGAACCCGGCACCGTTCCCAATGCCATGCTGCACAACCTCAAGCACAACAAAGTGCTGCACAAGAACAACCTGTTTGTCACGGTGCGCAACCATGAGGTGCCCTGGATCGGAATGGACAAGCGGATCGAGGTCGAGTCGTTGGGACACAACTGCTGGCAGGTGATCGTCAACTATGGCTTCAAAGGCGATCCCGACTTGCCCAAAGCCCTGCAACTGATCAAGGGCCGTGGCTGCGATCTCGACCCCATGACCACCAGCTATTTCCTCTCGCGCGACATCGTGGTGCCGACCATCGGAGGTGGTATGTCAACCTGGCGCGAGAAGCTGTTCTCGCAGATGCACCACAACGCCAGCGCCGCTGCCGAGTTCCTGAGCCTGCCCAACAACTCGGTGGTGGAACTGGGATCGAAGATTGAAATATGAAACCGGAATTTGTCGTGGCGAGCGACCTGTTTCGGGGCCGAAACTGCAATTGGACCGTGAACCGATGCCCCGTCACTGCGAGGAGCGAAGCGACGCGGCAGTCCATGCGGCCAGAAGGCATGGATCGCCACGCTGCGCTCGCGATGACGAAAGGGGCGGTGTTGTGAATAGTCCGGCAATTCGGGAATGCACGTCATGCGCTTCTTCAAAGACCTGAGCCTGTCGGCCTTCTCCGCCGGTTTCGTCGCGGTGCTGGTCGGTTTCACGAGTTCGGTCGCGATCGTGTTCCAGGCGGCGCAGGCCTTCAAGGCCGGGCCTGAACTGATCACCTCCTGGATGTGGGCGCTCGGGCTGGGCATGGGCTTGTGCACGCTGCTGCCTTCGCTGTGGCTGCGCATGCCGGTGATGGTGGCCTGGAGCACGCCCGGCGCAGCGGTGCTGGCCACTGCGGGCCTGGTTGGTGGCTTCTCCATGGCGGAGGCGGTTGGTGCCTTCATAGTCTGCGCACTGCTCATCACCCTGTGTGGCGTCACCGGCTGGTTCGAGCGTGTCATGAACCGGCTGCCGATGGCAATTGCATCGGCCTTGTTGGCCGGTGTGCTGACGCGCTTTGGCTTGCAGGCTTTCACGGCTGCGCAGTCCAACTTGCCGCTGGTGCTGATCATGCTGGCGACCTATTTGCTGGGCAAGCGCCTGGCGGCGCGCTACGCCGTGCCGTTGACGCTGTTGGTGGCGGTTCTCTTTGTCGCGGCGACCAGCGGCTTTAGCAGCGCCGGCATTGCGCTCGGTTGGGCGCGACCGGTGTTCACGGCACCGGTCTTCACGATCGGTGCAGCCGTGAGCCTGGCGCTGCCACTGTTTGTGGTCACGATGGCCTCGCAAAACCTGCCCGGTGTGGCGGTGATACGTGCTACCGGCTACGGCGGTGCCGCCGATGGCGGGCAGGGCGCTGGCATCCCGGTTTCGAAAATCATCACGCTCACCGGTCTGGCCACGCTGCTGCTGGCGCCATTCGGCGCTTTTGCGCTCAACTTCAGCGCCATCACAGCGGCGATCTGTATGGGCAGCGAAGCGCATCCGGACCCCGAGCGGCGCTACACGGCAGCGGTTTCCTGCGGTGCCATCTACGTGCTGATCGGGCTCTTTGGCGCCGCCATCACGGGCGTGCTGACGGCGTTTCCGAAAGAATTGATCGCCGCCATTGCCGGCCTGGCCTTGCTGGGCACCATCGGCGGCGCGCTGAGCACGGCGATCCGCGATGACTTGCACCGCGAGGCCGCCATCATCACCTTTCTGGTGACACTCAGCGGCGTTGTCATTGCCGGCGTCGGCTCGGCCTTCTGGGGCGTGCTGGCCGGCGCGCTGGCGCTGTTTGTGCAACAGTATGGCAAATCCCGTTTTTCCGAACACACCTGAGCAGCGTCTGCCATGAACATTCTTTTTGTTGCCGATCCCCTGGATTCCTTCAAGGTCTACAAGGACACGACCTTCGCCATGATGCGTGCGGCGCAAAAGCGTGGGCATCGCATTGCCGTGACCGAGCCGCAGCAGATCGCCTGGGTCTGCGGCGCACCGGTGCAGGCGCAGACCCGCGCCATCGTGCTGACGGGCCAGACGCCAGACTGGTATCAGGTCGCTGACAGCGCGGTGCGCTGCCTGAAGGATTTCGATGCCATCGTGATGCGCAAGGACCCGCCTTTTGACAGCGAGTATTTCTACGCCACGCATCTGCTGGAGCAGGCCGAACGCGACGGTGCCCGGGTTTTCAACAAGCCGCGTGCGTTGCGTGATCATCCGGAGAAACTCGCCATCCTGGAGTTCCCGCAGTTCATCGGGCCAACGCTGGTAACGCGTGCGGCGCAGGATGTGCGTGACTTTCACGCCCAGCACAAGGACATCATTTTGAAGCCGCTCGACGGCATGGGTGGCATGGGCATCTTCCGCGTGCGCGAGGATGGGTTGAATCTGGGCGGCATCATTGAAACGCTCAACAAAGACGGCGCCCAGAGTCTGATGGTGCAGAAGTTTCTGCCCGAGATTGTGGCCGGCGACAAGCGCGTGCTGGTGATTGGCGGCAAGCCGGTGCCCTACAGCCTGGCGCGCATTCCGCAGGGCGGCGAGGTGCGTGGCAATCTGGCCGTCGGCGGCAAGGGTGTGGCGCAAGGCTTGAGCGCGCGTGACCGTTTCATCGCCGAGTCACTCGGGCCGATTCTTTTCAGTCGCGGCTTGTTGCTGGTGGGGCTCGATGTGATTGGTGAGAGCCTGACCGAAATCAACGTCACCAGCCCGACCTGTTTCCAGGAGATCTTCGATCAGACCGGGTTCGATGTGGCGGCGATGTTTGTCGAGGCCCTGGAGCAGGCGCTCACGAACTGACAGCCCGGTTCGCAGCGCGCGTTGCTGCAGCGCGCGATGGCGCCATCAACAAAAACCGTCAATTCGCCCGGCGCCATCGCGACCCAGTCTTCGTTGGTCGTCAGCGGCTCGGTGACCACAATCGCCAGCCGGTCGTCCGGGCCGTTCAAGTCCGCCAGATCGACGTCGATATCCTCGTCTTTCAAATGCACTTCGGTAAACGGGTGCTGACGCAGCACGTAGTAGAGCTTGGTGCTGGCGTGCGCCCACAGCGCCTGGCCGTTGCTGAGCAGAAAATTGAAGGTGCCGTACTTCGCAATCTGCGGCACCAGTTCAGACAGGGTGCGGCTGAGCTCATCAACGCTGGGCACGCCAGCGTGGGACTTGGCCAATTCCTGCAGCAACCAGCAAAACGCCAACTCGCTGTCGGTGTTGCCGACCGGGCGGAAACTGCCGTGCAGAGCGGGCCTGTAGTCTTTCAGATCGCCGTTGTGCGCGAACACCCAGTAGCGGCCCCACAGCTCGCGCACAAAGGGGTGACAGTTCTCCAGCGTGACGGCACCGACGGTGGCCTTGCGCACATGCGCCACCACGTTGTGGCTCTTGATCGGGTAGCTGCGCAGCATGTTGGCAATCGGCGAAGTCGAGGCGCCCTCGCGGTCCACAAAATGGCGCACGCCCTTGCCGGGCGTGGTGTCATCGCCCTCGAAGAAGGCGATGCCCCAGCCGTCGGCGTGGTGGTCAGTGCAGCCGCCGCGCTGCGAAAACCCGGTAAAACTCAGCGTCAAGCTGGCCGGCAGATGGCTGTTCATTCCAAGCAATTGGCACATACGGCGAGTTTACTGCGTCGCCACTTTGGTCATTGCATCCGTAGCCCGTATGAAGCCGAAGGCGCAATACGGGGACACGCACGGTTTGTTGTAAACCCGTATTGCGCTGCGCTCCATACGGGCTACGCGTCTGCATTTCCAAGTTGTCATTGCGCCCCAAAGTTGTCATTGCGGGCTTATATGGATGCCTCCCGGATAGCAAGAAGAATTTGTGTTGTTCTGTAAAAGAATCGGCTGCTTACTTATATCCGGCCTTGATTTCGTAGTCTGTCTGGTTGCCCGGACTCGCCCGA
>CAIWNX010000243.1 GCA_903914175.1 uncultured beta proteobacterium
CGCGGCCTCGCGCTCACCGACCTGTCCTTTGGTTCGTTGCATTCGGCCCATTTCAGATCCCTCTCCGCCAATTTGGAGGCTTTTGGGGTGATGGGGTGATGTAGGGTGGTGTTCCAGCCTGTCCTATAGAGAATGGCACCCTGCGAATCTCCCACGCGTGGGATGGAACATCACCCCTGATCACCCCATCACCCCGTAAAAAAGCGTCGTTTTTCTTCATTCGGGGTCCTTTGGCTGCGCTTGCGCGTCCGTCAGGGTCCACTTGGACGGCAATTTGCCCCCGTTTACTTTGATCACAGCAAGCTTGAAACCGCCGGCAATCCGATTTTTGTTTGATCGCAGCCAAAAACCCACCTTGGCGCTACTCGTGGTATCAGCACATCCCGCCTGCTCCAGCGCATCGCGCAGCGGGTAGTTGCTGCTTGCCCAGTTGGCCAGGTCGTTGGATCTGAACTCATGCTGACCTGTTCCTTTAACTTTGACTTTGACTCGAGCGAGTGACTGGATCTGATCAAAAGCGTTGGCGATATCGCTCGATCCATCGTTGTCGAATTGGACGGCCCCAACGGGGTCCTCCTGCCCCAGCCACACGAGCGCATCGCGTACCCGCCACGACCAGTCCTCAAACGATTCCAGCGGTGGCAATTGCAAGGGCTCTGGATGGATCGCATAGGCCCGCAAGACCGTCAGGGCGGCAGCAATCAGCCGCGGTCGGTGCTGTTTGATATAGTTGGCAAGGCTTGGGTGATCAAACTCAATGTTCCGCTCCCGGGGAGACTCCACCTGAAGTTCCAACTCGCAGACCACCGTGCGCCGAGCGTTATCACTGGCTAGGATTACGTTGTTACCGGTAAGCACCACACGCGTTCGGTTCTTAAACCGTACCCGCTCGGATTCCCCGAGCTTGCGATCAGCGTAATCATCGGAGGTTGCAAACTGGGACAGTGCGGCACTTTTTATGACGCCCCCGTTCGGCAAATTGTCAAAAACCACCACAGGATCGCCCGCCAGCAGAATTGAGGTAAAGACTTTCTTCAGTTCCTCGTCGTTGCCATTCGGCCAGGGGTGTGTGGTCGCATGACCGTACGCGATGAGATTGGCGATCGACGCCATGAGCGTCTTGCCAGTGCCCGCCATGGTGGCGCTGTACAGCACCACGGGTGATTTTGGTAAGGTGGGTCGCGCTACTGCTGTCAGCACATCCACCAGAAAGACCGAGCGCGAGGCTTCATTGGCGAAGGGGAACTGCTTTACCAATTCCAGCAGTTCATCCAGGCTGGCACGCGCATCGAGCCAGGTTGGCTGCGGGGCAATGGGCGGGAACTTGAAGTTGGGGGCGTAATAGATCCCCGTTTCTTCGTCATAACCAGCTTTGGAGCAGATCGTTCCGTCTTCACGTAAGAACGGCGCATTGGCCAGCGCGGTCAGTGGTCGAAAGGTTTCATCATCTGTCCCGGTTTCAACGGTGCTGGCAACATTCACCGGACAATCAACCACCTTGTAGTCGTTCATGCGCCTGTCCCACCGCAAGAAGCTTGCACGACGGGTTAACTCGCGCACCAACCATTGCCGCTTCACAGAAATTACCAACGGCTGGGTGCCAATTCGATTGATGCCGTCGCTTAACTCGGATGCTCTGCCGATCCGCACAAGGTAGTCCCCCCGTTTGAACACAACGTCATCGAGAAGTTGGGCGCAGCTCTTGACAATACTGTCAAGGAAACCAGGATCGATATAAATCTCCGGGCGACTTCCGCCTGGTCCGCTTGCTGTTATTCCACCTGCACCACCGCCGGAGAGCTCAGGATCAGGGTAATCCACCTCCTCGTTTGCTCCACCATCGTCGGGATCGAGAAAGCCAAACTCATCTTCTTCCTCGCCCTGGGGCGTCTGACTGAACGGCAGACGCGCACGATCAATGCGCGCCACATTTGTTCGATGTTGTGGCGGTGTCACCGAATACCCCTGCTCCACCAACCAGCGATACAAATCTCTCGGCATCAGATCGGCACAGTGGCCGTGCTGGCATTTGTAAGCCCAAGTGCCATCCTCCCGAATTTTCACGGCCGTCCCGTTTTCCACACCCTTGGTATGCAAGTGAGATTGGTGGCAGCGGATGTCCCACCAACCCGAGCCTTTCTGGTGACCGGACTTCAGTAATCCGGCAGATTGCAAGGCGACAATGAGGGAATGTCCACCTGACTCCTCCGCTGAGGCCGCGCTGGCAGCACTAACCTGTGGCACGGTACCCAAGGTCATGCCAAACCAGGCGGCAATTTCATCGGCGGTATATGCAAGGTCTGGTCGCCACCCAATCTGTTGGTTGCGCCAGGGCGTTCCAAGGGACAACTTCAGGTTCATGCCCACTGGCAACTTGCACAGACGGGTAATGCCTTTGGAGCCTTGATCCGTCATGAGAAAGCCCTGCACCGGCGTGGCCAGCACCTGCTTGGTGAGGTAACTGGCAACCGACACATCCCGCACCGGTTCCTTCAAGCGGTAGAACCACTGATGGTTCCCCGGGGAAGTCTCATTGATATATGTGGGCTCGCCAAAGCCGAGCGTGCGCGGATCAACCTGCACCTTGGTCCCAATATCGTCGAGCACAATGAAATGCAGGGCCTCAAAGAATTCAATCTGGCGGTGATAGACACCCGACTCATCTCGGTGAAAGCTTGAGACGCAGGTGTAGTTCTGCCGGCTTGTCTCCTTGTACAAGTCGCGGGAATACTCAATGGGCCCACCAACCCACATGCCCGCACGTTTTAGATCATCATCGGTGTCAGGTGGTATCAGGTTGGAGCAGACAAAGGCATCATCGACAGCAGCCCCAAACATGACATTCAAAAAATCGTCATTGCTAATGGCCTGGGATGGACCCGGAGCCACTACGATCTGAGCGGGAACTGTGGCGGGGTTCAGCCCCTGACCCTTACTGATCGGTCTTAGACCGTCACGCTGGTCATAAACCTTTATGTAACCCTTTTCGGTGATCGTCACCCCCTGCTTTTTGAGGGTACGCAAGGGTGTCTCCAAACGAGCACGGTCGTGAATTTCTCCCGCTACCTGGTCATCGGTGCCGTAGCTCAGTACGAGCGATGCCGCAGAGGCCGCGCCAGGCGGCAAGCCGATGACGCCGGAGCTCTTGGCCAAACTGACGGCCAGCGCGCGGTCTCCTGAAAAGTTTCGTGGATTCTTTTCTGTGCCGCGCGCGATCACCTCGTCATTGATCTGGTCATTGGTCAGCACGGTGGCCGCACCACCGACCCCCGCCACATCCAACCCTAGTTCGGCAATCTCACGGGCCAATTGGTTGTGGTGCGGACTGTAGGAGGTGGATGTCTGCGCCAGCACCAAATGCGCCTGCTTCACGTGCCAATCAATATCGACATCGTCATCGACAGGCCACTCGATGCCAGGCAAATAGGCGAAGCCAGCTTCCAAGCGCTGCTCACTGGCCGCGCCAGTGGCGTCCTTTGTCAAGACCGGCAAGTCGGACCGGGTTGAACGATAGACCCGTGCCAGGCGTCCAATGGGCATACCGCCTGCCCGCAGGCCGCTAGACGGGGCCGATCGCATTTCGGTGAACTTCAGGATATCGCGCCGCTGGGCAGCCGAACGGATGAACTGCTCGACGTCAGTGCCATCGAGCATCCACTGCCCAATGGCCTGCGCCACGATCAGGCAATTGTGGTCAGCCGAGATGCCGGGATCATGCGCCAACAGGCCCTTGCTCTTAATCTCAGGCTCACCGCCAACCTCGCGCACGACCTCAATATAGGAGTTGATATTGAGTCCACGATGCGCAAGCACTTCGGTGCGCTCCATGCGAAATCCAAAGGTGCTTTCCCAATCGGCGATCACCCGCTCCACCGCGGCCTCATCGCCAGGCTGGACCTGCAACACGATGGAGTCCGTATTCAACGAAAC
>CAIWNX010000244.1 GCA_903914175.1 uncultured beta proteobacterium
CGCAGCAACTCCTGCAACTGCTGGAGCAGGAAAAAGTCGCGCTGATGGCCGACGACGGTGAAGCCCTGATGGCCATCACGCCGGAGAAGTCGCGCCTGATCAGTTCCTTTTTGACGGGGCGCCAACAACTGCAACGGGAACGGGCTGCGCGCGCGCAAGTGCCGAGCCAGCCGGACCACGCCGACAAAGGCGTCGCGCAGCGCCGGGAACAACTGCTGGCCCTGCAACAAGCTGCCAAGCAATCCAACCTGACCAATGGCTTGATGATTCAGCGCCTGTCAGCGCGCAACCAATCGGCGCTGACAGTGCTGCGTGGCCAATCCGCGCCAGGTCTGTACGGCCCCAATGGTCAAGGCATCAACTCCTCGCTGTTTGGCGTGACAAAAGCAGTGCCTGGGTAGCAACTGAATTTGTCATTGCGGGCTCCGACCCGCAATCCAGGCTGCCTGTGGCGCGGTCAGAAGGCATGGATGCCGGATCAGGTCCGGCATGACAAATTAGGGGATGACGACCGAGGGGCCGGCGTTAAATCGAGATCATGCCGGTGCGAACCGCGTAGTGGGTCAATTCGGCCACCGAGTGCAGATCAAGTTTGCCCATGATGTTGCGCCGGTGCACATCGACGGTACTGGCGGCGATCTGGAGTTCGAGTGCGATCTGCGGCGAACTTTTTCCCAGCGCCAGCAGCGACAGCACTTCCTTCTCACGCTGGCCCAGCGCGTGCGGCGCGCGCGAACCGATCTCATCGCGCTCCAGGTCCGCCTCCAGCCCGGGAGAACAATAGATCCCGCCATTGGCGACCTGCTTGATCGCGCCGATCAATTCATCGGCCGACGTGGACTTCAGCACGTAGCCCCGGGCACCCATTTGCAGCAGTTCAGCGACCAGCTTTTTCGAGTTGTAGGAAGAAAGCACCAGCACACGCTGCGCCGGCTGGTTGCGCAACAGGCTGCGCGTGGCGTCAACGCCATTGACGCCCGGCATGCTGATGTCCATCAGCACGACATCGGGCGCAAGCAGCGTCACCGTTTCTTCCACCATGACACCGTCGCCGAGTTCGCCCACAACCTCGATCGCGCGCTCACCCGACAGAATCAGGCGCAGCGCCTGACGCAACAGAACGTGATCGTCAACGAGAAGCACACGGATCGCCATGGCGAATGATTTTAGGCCCTGCGGGCAAGCGTGAGCGCACGAAATTTTGCCTGGCGCGTGCGCCGATCAGGCCCACCCTATCGGTTAGGATAGGCGCCAGAACCGAAGCACACCAGCCGATGAAAATTATCATTATTGATGACCACTCGATTGTCAGACAGGGCATCCGTCTGATGCTGATGGGTCAGAGCGATCTGCAGGTGGTGGGCGAAAGCAGCACCGGCCTGGATACGCTGACCCTGTGCCAGACGCTGCAGCCCGATCTGGTGTTGCTCGACCTGTCGCTCGGAACGCTCAACGGCATGGACCTGATCGCACGCATCACGCGTGCGCATCCCAAGGTCAAAGTCCTGGTTTTTTCAGCCTTCGAGGAAGGCAGTTATGCCGTACGTGCGCTCAAAGCCGGTGCCTCGGGCTTCATCAGCAAGCAGCAAGCTGCCGACGAACTGCTGATCGCCATCCGCACCGTGCTGCAAGGCCGCAAGTACATCAGCAACGCTGTGGCCCAGTCGCTGGCCGACTGGGTTCAGGATGGCGACCTCAGCCCGGCCCACATCGCCTTGACCGCACGCGAATTCCAGACCGTGCAACTGATTGCGTCCGGGCTGAAGACCTCCGAGATCGGCGAAAAGTTGTGCATTTCGGTCAAGACCGTGGCCATGTACCGGCACCGCGTGCTGCTCAAACTCGGCTTGCGCAACAACGCCGAACTGATCACCTACGTCATCAAGAACAAGCTGACGCTGGAACAAAACATTTCCGACGAGAACGAGCCAGCGCCGTAGTGCAGTGCGGCTGGCGCAGCTATCAGGCGCCGGGTCTAAGGCCGAAGCAGCGGCTGATTTCACCAGCTTATCCTGCCTTACCCGCGCTTCTTTGAAGCCAATAATTTCTCCAGCAGAGTTGGGCCTCGTCCATTCACGGGCGACCCCTCTCAGGAGTCCTCCTTGGCAGAAGAAAGCGATCTCGAAAAGACAGAACAGGCCTCGCCGCGCAGGCTGGAGAAGGCGCGCGAGGACGGTGATGTGCCGCGTTCGCGCGAGCTGGCAACCTTTGCCGTTCTGATCAGCGCCACCCTGGGCTTTTGGCTCAGCGGCGACGCCATGGTGCGTCAGCTCCAGCAGATGCTGGCCGGCGGTCTGCAGTTTCAGATGGACACCGTGCGCGACCCGGTACAGTTCGGCCTCTATTGGGGCGTGCAACTGCGCGACCTGCTGCTGGTTTTCAGCCCGCTGGCGCTTGTGATGCTGCTGGCAGCGCTGGGCTCGCCGCTGCTGATTGGCGGTTGGGTCTTTAGCGGCAAAGCGATTGGTCCGGATTTCGGCAAACTCAACCCGATGCGCGGCCTGGGCAATATGCTCTCCACGCACGCGCTGTCGGAACTTCTCAAGGCGCTGCTCAAGACCGCCCTGGTCGCAGGCGCGGCCTGGCTGGTTATAGCGTCGCAGACCGACGCCGTGCTGGCGCTGGCAATGCAGGCGCCGGCGTCGGCCGCAGCGCAGCAGGGTCGATTGCTGCTCACCTGTTTTGCCATCCTGGTCGCGGCGCTGGCGGTGATCGCGGCGATTGATGCCCCGTACCAGATGTGGCAGTACGCCAAAAAACTCAAGATGACACGCCAGGAAGTCCGCGACGAGGCCAAGGAGTCCGAAGGCAACCCCGAGATCAAGGCCAAGCTGCGCGCGCAGCAACGCGAGATGGCGCGCCGGCGCATGATGGCGCAGGTCCCCAAGGCCGATGTGGTGGTGACGAACCCGACGCACTACGCCGTCGCCCTGCAATACCCCCAGGACGGCAGCCATGCGCCACGTGTCGTGGCCAAGGGTAGTGACCTTGTTGCGGCAAAGATTCGCGAAATTGCCAGCGCCAATCAGGTGCCGCTGATGCAAGCACCGGCGCTGGCGCGCGCCCTGTACCAGCACACCGAACTCAGCGATGAAATTCCGGCCGCACTCTACACCGCCGTGGCGCAGGTACTGGCCTATGTGTTCCAGTTAAAGAGTTACCGCGTGCATGGCGGGCTGGCACCACTGCGGCCCGAACGCATTGAGGTGCCACCGGGCATGGACCCGCTGGCAACAACCCGCGCACCGCAACTTGAAGCAGGGCTCGGCGCATGAAGCTGCCGCCATGGCTGGTGCAACTCAGCAGCAAGGGCTTGACCGCGCCGCTGTTGGTGGTGGTGATTCTGGGGCTGATGGTGCTGCCGGTTCCGGCCTTCGTGCTCGACATCTTCTTCAGCTTCAATATCGCCCTGTCGATCATCGTGCTGCTGACCGCGCTCTACACGGTGCGCCCACTGGACTTCATGGTGTTCCCGGCCGTGCTGCTGATGACGACGATGTTGCGCCTGTCGCTCAACGTCGCTTCGACGCGCGTCGTGCTCACCGCCGGCCATACCGGTCCCGACGCTGCCGGCAAGGTGATCGAAGCCTTTGGCCACTTCCTGATCGGTGGCAACTACCTGGTCGGTGTCGTCGTCTTTATCATTCTGACCATCATCAATTTTGTCGTCGTGACCAAGGGTGCTGGCCGCATTGCCGAAGTCGGCGCCCGGTTTGCGCTGGACGCGATGCCCGGCAAACAAATGGCGATCGACGCCGATCTGAACGCCGGCCTGATCGGCGAAGCCGATGCGCGCAAACGCCGCACCGAAGTGGCACAGGAAGCCGAGTTCTACGGCGCCATGGACGGCGCCAGCAAGTACGTTCGCGGCGATGCCGTGGCCGGCATTGTGATCACGGTCGTCAACATGGTGGGGGGCCTGCTGGTGGGTCTGCTGCAGCACAACCTGGCATTTGGCACCGCCGTTGAGACCTATACGCTGCTGGCCATTGGTGACGGACTGGTGGCGCAGATTCCCTCGCTCATCATCTCGATGGCCGCTGGCGCCGTGGTCTCGCGCGTGGCCAGCGACCAGGACATCGGCGAGCAGTTCGTGACCCAGCTCCTGAAGAATAGCCAGGTGCTCTACATCACCGCCGCCATCATCGGCGCGATGGGCTTGATCCCGGGTATGCCCAACCTCTCGTTCGGACTGCTCGCGCTCCTGATCGGCGGCACCGCCTACCTGTTTGCCCGGCGCGCCGCGGCACCGGTGGCTGCGGTGCTGCCTGAAGCGCCGAGTCAGGACACCAGCGCCGCCGAGGAAGCGAGCTGGCAGGACCTGGCGCCGGTGCAGACGCTGAGTCTGGAGGTCGGCTACCGCCTGATCGGTCTGGTCGATCAGGCGCAGGATGGCGAGCTGCTGCGCCGCATCAAGGGCATCCGCAAAAAATTCGCACAGGAGATCGGTTTTCTGCCGCCTGCCGTTCACATTCGCGACAACCTGGAGTTACGCCCATCGGCCTACCGCATCGCGCTCAAGGGCGTTGAGATCGGAAATGGCGAATCACACCCCGGTCAATTCCTGGCGATCAATCCCGGCATGGCCAGCGGCACCCTGCCCGGCACCCCGGTCAGTGATCCGGCCTTCGGGCTGCCCGCGATCTGGATTGACGCGGCGCTGCGCGAGCAGGCGCAGGCCATGGGCTATACCGTGGTCGATGCCAGCACGGTAGTTGCCACCCACATGAACCAGCTGATGTCGCTCAACGCGGCCGAACTGCTCAGCCGCCAGGAATTGCAGGCCCTGCTCGACCATCTGGCCAAGGACTCACCCAAGCTGATCGAAGACCTGGTGCCCAAGCTGCTGCCGATGTCAACCCTGCAAAAGATTCTTCAAAACCTGCTGCACGAAGGCGTGCACATCCGCGACATGCACAGCATCATTGAGACCCTTAACGAACACGCGGTGCAGAGCCAGGACGCCAGCGCCCTGACCGCCATGGTTCGTATCGCGCTGGGACGCGCCATCGTGCAGCAGATCGCACCCGGCAACGAGGAAATTCCTGTGATGACCCTGGACAACCGGCTCGAGCGTCTGCTGCTGCAGGCGCTGCAAACCACCGGGCCCGAAGGCAGCGGCATCGAGCCCGGTCTGGCCGACACCTTGATGGCCCACACCAGCCAGGCCACGCAGTTGCAGGAGCAATTGGGTTACACGCCGGTGCTGCTGGTCAGCGCCTCGTTGCGCGCCATGCTGGCGCGTTTTCTGCGGCGCAGCCTGCCGCAATTGAAGGTCCTGTCACACGCAGAAATGCCGGAGTCCAGAACCATTAAAGTCACCAACCTGGTCGGAGCCATGGGATGAAGATTCACCGATTTATTGGCCTGAGCGCACGCGAGGCGCTGACTCGCGTCCGGGAAGGACTCGGCACCGAAGCCATGATTTTGTCCAACCGCAGCGTGCCCGAAGGCGTCGAGATCCTGGCCTGCAGCGAAGACGATTTCGCCGCCATCATCGAACAAAAAGCCCTGCCCGACGCAACGCCTTGCGATACAGCCGCGACGCCGATGCTCAACACCGGCACGCCAGCCGACATGCAGGATCTGATGAGCGAGATCCGCACCATGCGCGATTCACTTGAGAATCAACTCGCCGAGCTGGCCTGGATGGGACAACAACAGCGTCATCCGGTCCGCTCCGGCATGCTCAAGGAATTGTTGGGGATCGGCTTTAGCCCGAGTCTGGCGCGCTACCTCAGCGACAACACACCGGAGCAGTCCAGCCTCGAAGAGGGACTGGCCTGGGCGCAAGCGACACTGTCGCGCAACCTGCAGGTGCTGCCCGACGAGGAGCAACTGCTCGATCAGGGCGGCATCTATGCCTTGGTCGGCCCCACCGGTGTCGGCAAGACCACCACCACCGCCAAACTCGCGGCACGCTGCGTGATGCGCCACGGACCCGGCAAGCTGGCCCTGATCACAACCGACGGTTACCGGATCGGTGCGCACGAGCAACTGCGCATCTACGGCAAGATCCTGGGCGTCATGGTGCACTCGGTCAAGGACGAGGTCGATCTGCGCATTGCCCTGGCTGAGCTCAAGAACAAGCACATGGTGCTGATCGACACCGTGGGCATGAGCCAACGCGATCAGATGGTGGCCGAACAGATCGCCATGCTGGCCAGCACGCCAGTGCCCGTCAAACGCCTGCTGTGTCTCAATGCCAGCAGCACGATTGATACCCTGAACGAAGTGGTCCGGGCCTATCGCGGCTCCGGTCTGGCCGGCTGCATCCTGACCAAGCTCGACGAAGCGGTGACCATCAGCGGCGCCATCGATGTGGTGCTGCGCCAGAAGCTCAGGCTTTATTACGTCGGCACCGGTCAGCGCGTACCGGAAGACCTGCAGGTACCCAGCGCCAACCAACTGCTAACGCAAGCCTTTCAGATCGGCGCCACGGCCAGTGCCTCACGCTACCAGGATGACGAACTGGCGATCGTGACCAGTCCGAAACACGTCCGCCAGGACCCCAGCGTACAGGCGGTCCATGTCGCCTAATACCAACCGTGATCAGGCCGAAGGCTTGCGCCGCATCCTGGCTGGCCAGCGCTCGCGCCAGCTGTGCTTTCTGTCAGCGGTTTCGGCAGCGCAAAAAAACGCCGTGCTGTTGAACCTGGCGGCGGCGCTGGTGCGCGCCGGCAACGAAGTGCACGTGCTCGACGCCAGCCTGTCAGCGCAGGGCATCGGCTCGTGCGCCGCGCCCGCGCTGGCGCACACGCTATGGGATGTCGCGCAACAGGGGGCGGCTCTGCAAGACGCAGTACGTGAGCACGAGCTCGGCATTTATCTGTCGCGACTGTCAGCGCAGGCGCTGGCGCAGTTGCCCAGCCAGGCCGGCGAACGGGAGAAACTCTCGCGCGTGCTGCGTGAGATGTCGCCCAACGCCAACTTCTGGCTGCTCGATACCGACTTGCAGAGCAACAACCCCTTTGTGCTGCCCGAGCTCAGCGCCAGCGAGGTCATGGTGCTGGTGGCCAATACGCCGACATCAATCAAGAACGCCTACACCGAAATGAAAGAGTTCCAGGCCCGCTTCGGTCGACGTCAATACCATCTGCTGGTGCTCGGCGCCTCGGCCACACAAGCGCAGATGATCGCCAAGAACATGGCAACGGCCGTCAACCGCTACCTGGCCAGCCAGCTCGTCGCGCTCGGCAATATACCGGCCGATGAACACTGGTCGCGCGCGGTGCAACTTGGACGCGCCATTGTTGACGCGTTTCCAATGGCGCCGGCGTCAATTGCCGTTCGTGAGATCGCCGAGCGGCTGATCGGTTCGCAGGCGCCGCGTCCAGCGCGCGCCCAGGCCAGGCCAACAGCAGCCATGGAAGCTTGAACCATGTACAACGCCAAAGGCCGAACCGAAAGCAAGCAAGCGCTGAGCGAGCATCTGACGCTGGTCAAAAAACTGGCCTACCAGCTCAAAGCCAAACTACCCGCCAATGTGGAAGCGGACGACCTGATCCAGGCTGGCACCATCGGGCTGCTTGACGCCATGAGCCGCTATGAGGAAATGGAGCAGGCCCAGTTTGAGACTTACGCCGTGCAGCGCATCCGCGGCGCCATGCTCGACGAGTTGCGCAGCAGCGACTGGCTGCCGCGCAGCACACGCCAGAACATGAAGAAGATCGAGCAGGCCATCGCCAGTCTGCAGCAACAACTGGTGCGCGCGCCAATTGAGAGTGAGATCGCGGCGAAACTGAAACTGCCGCTGTCCGAGTACCAGCAGATGCTGGGCGACAGCGCCGGCCATCAACTGATCTACTTTGAGGACTTCCACGACAGCGCAGAAGACGGCGGCGATCACTTCCTGGACCGCTTCTACTCCGACCTGACACAGGACCCGCTGACCGCCCTGCTCGATCAGGGTCTGCGCGCAGCCGTGATCACCGCTATCAACACCCTGCCGGAGCGCGAGAAGATGCTGATGGGTCTTTACTATGAGCAGGAACTCAATTTGAAAGAAATCGGGGCCGTGCTGGGTGTAACCGAATCACGCGTTTCCCAGTTGCACAGCCAGGCAGTCGCACGCATCCGCAGCCATCTGAAAGCCAAGAAATGGACTGGGGCAGCCTAGCCGGATTGCTGCTGGGCCTGGCTGCCATTGTGCTGGGGCAGTGGATCGAGGGCGGCCAGCTCGGCTCGCTGTTTCAGCCTGCCGCGCTGGTGATCGTGATTGGCGGCACACTGGGCTCGGTCATGCTGCAAAGCGGCCTGCAAAGCCTGCTGCGCGGCCTGCGCATGCTGCGTCTGGCGTTCACACCCGCCACTGCCTTCTATGCCGCGCTGCTCGACACCATCCAGACCTGGAGCATGACGGCCCGCATGGAAGGCTTTCTGCAGCTCGAGCGCTATATCGACGCCCACCCGGATCCCTTTATTGCCAAAGGCTTGCGCATGGTGGTGGATGGCGTTGCGCTTGAGAGCATGCAGGAGATCCTGGAGATCGACATCACCAGCTATGAGCGCGACCAGCGTCATGCCATCAAGGTTTGGGAAGCGGCCGGCGGCTACGCTCCGACGATTGGCATTCTGGGCGCCGTGCTAGGTCTGATTCGCGTGATGGAAAACCTGGCCGATCCGGCCCTGCTGGGCAGCGGCATCGCCGTCGCCTTTGTCGCCACCATTTATGGCGTTGGCCTGGCCAATCTGGTCTGCCTGCCCATTGCCAACAAGATCAAGCAGCACGTGCAGCGCGAAATACTCAAACGCGAGATGCTGGCGCAAGCCTTCCTCAGCATCAGCCGGGGTGAGAACCTGCAACTGATCCGCGAGCGCCTGAGCAGCCACTGGCAGCAGGAGTCCTGAAGTGGCTCGCAAGCGCTACGCCGAGGAGCCCGAGCAGAGCGATCGTTGGCTGGTTTCCTACGCCGACTTCATCACGCTGCTGTTCGCCTTCTTCGTCGTGATGTACGCGATGTCCTCGGTGCAGGAGCAAAAGGTGCACCAGTTGTCGGTCTCCATCGGGCACGCCCTGGGCAAGAAGAACGCCTCGCCGGTGGCGCCCAAGGCAAGCCCGGCCACGGCCGAGCCCGACCTGTTGCCGCAAAGCGTGGCGCGGCGCCTGAAGTCCAACGCGCAACGTGAGCACAGCCGGATGAAAGGTGTGGCACAGACGCTCGATGAGCGACTCTCGGCCCTGGTCCAACAGGGCAAGGTACGGATCACCCGCTCGATCCGTGGCATCAGCATTGAAATCAATGCCGCCATCCTGTTTGCGCCGGCAGACGCACGCCTGAACCCGTCCTCGATCGCAGCGCTGGAATCGATTGCCGAGATATTGCGAGTGCAACCCAACGCCATCGAAGTCGAAGGGCATACCGACAACCGGGCCATCGAGACCGCGGCCTACCCATCCAACTGGGAACTGTCGGCGGCGCGGGCGAGCCGCGTGGTGCGCCTGCTCGTGGCATCGGGCATCGAGGAAAAACGCCTGCTCGCCATCGGGCACGGCGCCAACCGCCCGGTCGCGTCCAACGACACAACACAGGGTCGGCTGCGCAATCGCAGGGTTGAAATTCAGGTGCTGTCAGGCGAGTCCAGCGCCAGAAGTAGCAGCGCTGAGTGAGAGGCTACACAGCCTCTGAATCGCTCAGCGGCTGGTCATGAAAGCCGTGCACGCAGTGGCGCAGGATCAGGCGCATGGCCGACTCGTCTTCGGCATCAGCCGCCTGCTGCAATTGCTGCAAATGGCCCAGGAGTTCGGGCCAGGCAATGAAATCTTCGTGTGCCTTCATGATGCGTGGATGCGTTGTCGGCGTCGGGTTGTCCCCAATCAGAAGCTCTTCGTACAGCTTTTCACCGGGTCGCAAGCCGATAAATGAAAACGCAATGTCGCCATCGGGATGCTGCGCATCGCGCACCTGAAGGCCCGAGAGTTCAACCAGGCGGCGTGCCAGATCAACAATTCGGATTGGCTCACCCATCTCCAGCACAAAGACCTCACCGCCGCTGGCCATGACGGCGGCCTGCAGCACCAGTTGCGCGGCCTCGGGAATCGTCATGAAATAGCGCGTGACCTCGGGGTGGGTGACGGTCAGCGGCCCGCCGCGCGCGATCTGCTCGCGAAACATCGGCACCACACTGCCGCTGGAGCCCAGCACATTGCCAAAGCGCACCATGCTGAAACAGGTTGAACCCGGCGCAGCCTGCGCCGCCAGCGCCTGCAAGGCCAATTCCGCCATGCGCTTGCTGGCCCCCATGAGATTGGTCGGTCGCACTGCCTTGTCAGTCGATACCAGCACAAAGCGCGCAACACCCGCCGCCTGCGCCGCCTGCGCCATGTTGAGGGTGCCAAACAGGTTGTTGCCGATGCCTTCGGACGGGTTGCATTCCACCATCGGCACATGCTTGTAGGCGGCGGCGTGGTAGACGGCGTCGGGCCGATAACGCGCGCAGAGCGAATCCAAGCGCCGCCGATTGACAACGCTGGCCAGCACCGGCACCAGTTCCACTGTCGCGCCTTGCGCCAGGCACCAGGACTGCAACTCGCGATGCAGGCTGTAGAGCCCGAACTCATTGTGATCGAGCAGCAGCAGACGCGCCGGCTGTTCATGCAGGATCTGGCGGCACAACTCGCTGCCAATGCTGCCAGCGGCACCTGTGACCAAAATGGTCTGGTCGCGCAGGCTGCTGGCCAGCAAACCGGTTTGCGGCGTGACCGCCTCGCGCCC
Organism: uncultured beta proteobacterium; assembly: GCA_903914175.1. GTDB lineage: Bacteria > Pseudomonadota > Gammaproteobacteria > Burkholderiales > Burkholderiaceae_C > Rhodoferax. Next base: position 10,716 of record CAIWNX010000244.1, read on the forward strand.
CAGCAGATCTTCGACATCAAGCTCGCGAAAATCCTGCACCGTGACACGCCCGCTGGTCAGGTCGGACAGGCCCGGCAAGGTGCGGGTGTGAACCGGCAGCGCGCGCAGACTTTGGATGATTTTGTTGCGCCGCTCGCGTGAGGCGCTTGGTATCGCCAGCAGGATATCGGTGATCCCCAGTTTTTTAACAAGTTCGGAAATTTGTGTTGGTGAGAACACTGGAACGCCGTCGATCGTGTGACCGATCTTGGATGGGTCTTGGTCTATAAAACCCAGCAATTTGGAGTGGTCCCCAATCGCCATGGCCGACGAGGTCTGGACGCCGGCCGCACCCGCACCGTAAATCAGCATGCGACCCTGATTGCGCTGATTCGCGACACTGCTGCCAGCCAGCCAGAAGCGCGCCACGGCACGGCTGCTGGCCACCAGCAGGAAAAAAATCATGGGCTGCAGCACGCCCAGGGTGAGCGGAAAGGTAGGCCAGTTGGCCCACCACAACAAGACGATGCGCAGCAATGCATAGAGCGCCACGGCCTTGGCCATTGCCAGCATGGCATCGAGCCCCGAGTAGCGAAAGATGGCGCGGTACAGACCAAAGCGGACAAAGATCGGAAACGCCAACACCGGACCCAGCAAATAAACCCACCACTGTCCGCCTTGCGGCCAATGCAGAGCATCGAAACGCAGGGAATAAGCGACCCAGGTAGACAGCAGCGCCAACAGCACGTCGATGCCAACGACCAGCGAACGCTTGGCCCGGCGTGGCCAGCTCAAGGCCCGTCTAAGCATCGTGCGCGCAGTTCCGCAGCACCGGTTGGCGCGTCGGAGTATTTCGGTCGAATTTCATAGCTCTGGATGGTAGCAGTACCCGAGGCGGCCGAGCCCGCCAGACTACCCACTCAGGCTGACTCGATTCGCTGTAGGCGGATCCGAAACCAGAAGCGCGAGCCCTGTCCGAGCTGGCTTTCGACTCCGACTTCACCGTCCATCAACTCGGCCAGTCGGCGCACGATCGACAGGCCCAGCCCGCTGCCGCCATAGTTGCGTGTGGTGGAGTTGTCGACCTGGGAAAATTTCTGGAACAACAGCCCCAGTTTGTCTTGTGCAACGCCGATGCCGCTGTCGGACACGGCGAACTCCAGCAGCGCGCTGGTTCCAACGCACTCAATTTCACGCGCATCAACGCGAACCGCACCGTGATGTGTGAACTTGATGGCGTTGCCCACCAAATTGGTCAGCATCTGGTTTAGCCGGTAGGGGTCACCCTGGTAGCGCCGGACCGGTCCATGCCAGACTGCCGTAATCGACAAACCCTTGTCGAGCGCGATCTGTTCAAACAATGCCCGCGCCTCGCGCAAAATCTGCGCCGGCTCAAGCGTGATGGCTTCGAGTTCCACCTTGCCGGCCTCAATCTTGGAGAGGTCCAGAATGTCGTTGAGCAAAGACATCAGCGTTCGCCCGGCGCTGTAGATCGTGTGGGCATAGTCACAGCGATCCCGCTCGCTGATGTTGGGCAGCATCAGGAGCTGCGCCATGCCGAGCAGCCCGTTCATCGGGGTGCGGATTTCATGGCTCATGGTGGCCAGGAACTGACTCTTGGCCTGGTTGGCCGCTTCGGCGTTTGCCTTGGCCGCCATCAATTGCACCGCCTGCGCAGCCATGGCCTCGTTTTGCCGGGCCAGTTTTTCATGGCTTTGTTCCAGCTCGGCCAGCGTGCGCTTGCGCTCGGTGATATCCCGCGCCGCGCAGCAGATCAGGCGCCGCCCTTCAATCACCATGCCGCAGGCGTTGATTTCAACATCGATCAGCCGGCCGTCACCGCATCTGTGACGGCTTTCAAAAACCATGCTGGCCTGCGCATCGATCATTTCACGGGTCCGCTCAAGAAACAGGGCCGGGTCTCTGCCAGCATCCCAGTCACTCACGCGCAGTCGGCCAATCGCCGATTGACCAAGCCCGAGCATGGACAGGAAAGCCGGATTGGCTTCCACCAGCAAACCACTCGAATCCAGAACGTGGATACCGTCGCTGGTGGTCGTCAGAATGGTCTGCAGTCGAAGCCGCTCCCGGTTCAGTTCATGCGTGCGCTCCTCAACCAGCGCCGCGACGCTGGCGTGCTGCTGCAATTCATTGCGAAGGTAGAACGCCAGCAAGGCGGCAATCAAAGCACCCGTGAGCAAAATCAGTCCCGGCGTGCTGCGGTCAATAGCAGACTCAAAGCCACGCTCGGAACTGACGCGCACCGTCAAATCCCGGCCCAGCAACGCAAAGGACTTGCTGCTGGAAAAATGGTGTTCCATGCTGAAAGCAGAAGCGGTAGCCTGAGTTTTTTCGTACTGATCCGAATCAAAAAGGACGCTTGAGCGCGCGCCGCCAGCCGTTCTGTCGAGCACCTTGATGTCCATCAGGCCGGCGCTGACGTCGGGCAAGCCCATGAGCAACTCATCGATCACGATCGATGCCGCCAACAGACCCAGTACGCTGGCGCGGCGCTCTTCGACACTGCTCAGACGTGCCCCCTTGGCGTAGACCGGCACTAGCAGGAGCAGGTCGGCTACATCCGACCGCTTTGGGCCTAACGCAAGGCGCTCGCTCATGGTGGCCTCGCCACTGTCAATGGCGCGTTGCAGTGCTTTGCGGCTCAGCGGGTCGGAGCCAAGGTCCAGACCCATGGAATCAGGGTTACTGGTTGCGGGTTCGACGAATTTGACTACGTAGTGATCATCATCAGTCGGATATGAAGGTTGGTGCAGCGTGAACTCGGGTTCACCATCAATGCGCTCGGCATTGACGAAAGCGTCCAACTCGGAGCGCGCAACGCGCTGGATAAAGCTGAAACCCCGCACGCCCGGAAACTCATGCGGCAGGTCGCGCGATTCGACGTAAGCCCGAAAAGCGGCGCGGTCGACACGTTGACTGGCCACTGCCAGATCGGGGGTGGCGGCCTTGGCGATCATGCCGGGCCAACCCTGGCTCACGCGTTGCAGGGCAGCGTATACGCCCCGGGCGCCGTTCAGGCCATGCTCCGCATGTTTGAAGCGCTGCACGACGCCAGCACTCAGGCGCTCGCTGCCGCGCCGAATCTCGGCTTCGGCGGAACTGTAAATATCGTAGCCCCGCCACAGGGCCATGGTTGCGAAAAGCCCGAATATGAACAGGAATGCCACCGCCGGCAAGGCTGCTTCCAGCCGCGCTCGCAGCACAGCACTGGTGTGCTTTTCGTACCAGCGTGCGCTGACCGATTGCTGATTTGCGAAAACGTCAGCGTTGCTCATGGCCACTGACTGACGTCTGGCGCCGCTTCTTTGCAGCGCGCGCCGCGGCTTTCTGATTGTTCTTTGGCCACTGCCTCTCCTCCCGCCGCCATTGTCTGGCGTGCAGCAGAGAAAAACCATCCCCCAAAAGGGTGATTTTGCGACGCGCAAAAAAAATCCAGCTACTGATTCAATAGCTGGATCTTCAAGGCTTGATTGGTAGGATGTGCGAGATTCGAACTCGCGACCAACGGATTAAAAGTCCGCTGCTCTACCAACTGAGCTAACATCCCGAAACCGCTTTCGCGCAGCGTTTTCACGCTGCAGGAAAGCGTCGAATTGTAGCTGTCTTTTCAGGCTTTCCCGGGGGCGCAGGCAATTCGATCGAGAATCCAACCGGCCGCGCATTGACCGAAGGTGGCGGTGACGCTAACCACCGAGCCATAACCATGGCAATTGAGCGTGCCATCGCCCACGATGTCACAGGACGGGTCAGGGGGACTGACCGCCTCGCGACTGAAAACACAGGCCACGCCGATCTTCTTGCCTTCGCGCGGTGCGCCGTGCTCTTTGCGCAAACGACTGCGCAGTTGCGCCAGCAAAGGGTCGTGTGTCACGTGGGCGAGATCGTCGATGTCAACCTGATGTGCATGGCGTTTGCCGCCGGCAGCACCGACCGAAATGAAATGCGCATTGCCGACTCGCGCCCAGGCCGCCATCGCTGTCTTCGCCTTGACCTGATCGCAGGCATCGATCACGGCTTCCACCCCGCTGGGCAACAGTGCCGGCCAGTTCGCCGGCTCGACAAACTCCTCAATGCAGGTCACTTCGCACTGCGGATGAAAGGACAATACGCGCTCGCGCATGGCCAACACCTTGGCCTGCCCCAGGGTGCCGTCGATCGCCTGAATCTGCCGGTTGATGTTGGATTCGGAGACGTGGTCCAGGTCGATCAGTGTCAGACGGGCCACGCCGCTGCGCGCCAGTGCCTCAACCGCCCAGGAGCCGACGCCACCAATGCCGACGACGGCAACATGGGCCTGTGCAATGCGCTGCGCGCCCAGGGTGCCATACAGACGCGCCAAGCCGGCAAAGCGTCGATCCAGTGTCATGGGCTGGCTGCGCGCTACTTCAGCCGTGCCAAACGATCCTTGGCCGCCGCAGCTGCTTCCGACTGGGGATAGGCCTTGATCAAGTCGTCCAGCGTTGCCTTGGCAGCGCGCACGTCCTTGAGTTCGATCTGGCAATTGGCAATCGACAACACGGATTCCGGCGCGCGCAAATGACCGGGCTCGCGTGCAATCAGGGAGCGGAAGTTGATCACCGCCTCCTTGTAGTCACGCGTTGCGTACTGGGCATTGCCAAGCCAGAACAGGGCCGACCCCGCATAGCCGCTTTGCGCATAGCGCCGCAGAAAATCCACGAACAGGGGTTGCGCCGCGGCGAAATCACCTTTTCTGAAGATGGCCAAAGCAGCCTCAAACTCGCGCTTTTCCGCTGGCTCGGCAAGGAATTCACGACCATCGACGCTGACCTTGACGGGTTCAAACTGGCGCAGACGGTTGTCGACCCCTTGCACCAGATCTTTTTGCAGGCGTTGCATGTCGGCGAGGTCTCGCGAGAGTTGCTCGTTCATGCCGCGGAGTTTGGCGATCTCGGAACGCAGCGTCTCGATCTGGTTCTGCAGTTCCAGCAGACTGCGGCGCAGGGTGGCATTTTCCTCACTGGCACGGCTGGCGCCCTGCTCGGTGGCTTGCGCGGCCTCCTGTCGCACGACTTCAACGCGCTGACGCAGGTCCAGGATCGCCTTGCGCGCTTCCTCGTCGTCAAACAGGCCGGCGTTGGCCGAAGCAGCACCCAAAGCCAGCGACACCAGGCCCAATGCGCGCCAAAACGGGTTCATGGTCTTGCTCACCACGGGGCTCATCGGTAGCTGATTTCGGCACGCCGGTTCTTCGCCATGGCGGCCTCGTCAGACCCTGGCACCGCTGGCTTTTCCTTGCCGAAACTGACCGCTTCCAACTGGGCGTCGGCGACACCGAGCAGACCGAGCGCCGAGCGCACCGCTTCAGCGCGCTTCTGACCCAGTGCCAGGTTGTATTCGCGGCCACCACGTTCATCGGTATGCCCTTCGATGGCGACCTTGCGTGTCTTGTCGCCCTTGATGAAGCGGGCATGGGTTTCGATCACCGACTGGAATTCGGGCTTGATGACATAGCTGTCATAGTCAAAATAAACGATGCGCGCGCCAGCCGGGATCGCGCCTTGGGTGCCCTGCTTGCCGACGTCAACCGAGGCGACGCCCCCCTTGCTGACCGCTGTGCCGTTGCCTTGGGCGCCCTGCTGCGAGACACTGGTACCAGCCTTGTCCTCCACCGGAACATTGTCGAGTTTGACAGCCGAACTGCAAGCCGTCAGTAAGACACTGGCACAAATAAGCGAAAACAGGTTCTTCATCGAATTTCCCTTTATTAAATTCATTATTTCTGGAACGGACCCCAATCCGGTTCACGAATGTTGCCGCTTTGACCGGTCAGCCGAGCTTTAATTCTTCCATCGAGCGTGGTGGTCATCAGCACCTCTCGCCCTTGCTGCTGCGTGGCGTACACGATCAGGCGGTTGTTCGGCGCAAAACTGGGGCTTTCATCGGCAGCCGTGTCGGTCAGCACGGTGACGGCGCCGCCCGCAAGCTCCATCAAATGCAACTTGAAAGCGCCGCTCACCCTGGAAATGTAGGCCAGCCAGCGGCCGTCCGGGCTGAGCGTAGGAGAAATGTTGTAACTTCCGGTAAAAGTCACGCGCTCGGCCGCGCCGCCAGAGGCTGGCATCCGGTAGATTTGCGGTGCCCCACCCCGGTCGCTGACGAAATAAATGTGCTTGCCATCGGGGCTGTAGGCAGGTTCGGTGTCAATACTGCTCGACTGCGCCAGACGGCGCGGTTCACCGCCATTGGCGTCGATGACAAACAGTTGCGAGCCGCCGTCGCGGCTCAGCGTCACCGCCAGCGTGCGGCCATCGGGGGACCAGGCTGGCGCGCTGTTGGAGCCCTTGAAGTTGGCAATCAGGCGGCGCTTGCCGCTGGCCACGTCGTGGCTGTAAACGACAGGCTTGCGCGACTCAAAAGACACATAGGCCAGTTGGTTGCCATTGGGCGACCAGGCCGGCGAGATGATGGGCTCAGGGCTGGCCAGCGCCGACTGGGCGTTTTCACCATCGGCGTCGGCGACCCATAACTGATAGCGCTGCGCGTTCTTGGTGACGTAGGCGATGCGGGTCGAGAAAGCGCCCTTGTCACCGGTGAGCTTTTCGTAAACGAAATCGGCGATGCGGTGCGCCGCCAGGCGCAGATCGCCTTGCGTCACGGCATAGCTCTGGCCACCCAGGTCTTGCCCGCGCACCACGTCCCAGAGCCGAAAGCGCACGTCGTAGCGGCCGTCGGCCAGCCGCGCCACGCTGCCCGTGACCAGCGAGTCGGCGCCCTTCTGGCGCCACAGCGTCACGTCAGGGCGGCTCAATTCATCGAGGGCGCCACCCGCAGCATCGACTGCGCGAAACTGGCCGCTGCGCTCCAGATCGGCCTGCACGATGGCGGCAATCTTTTGCGGCGCCGCGTCTTCGCCGCGAAAAGTCGATACGGCAATGGGCAACTGGTTCAAACCGATGCCCGCCACGTCGACCCGGAATTGCGCTTGCACCGGCACAGCGCCCAGCAACGCCAGGCCGATTGCGAGAACGCGGAGCAAGGCTGGCCAGCGCAACAAGGTGTCAGGTGTCATTTTTCTGATTCAGGCAATACAAAGCGAAATATTTTCCAAACGCAGCCTGCGCCTGCATGGTGCATACGGCAAAGCCCATGGCACCGTCCAGAAACCCCAGACGAAACAGATAGCTGCGCAGGAATGCTACCACCCCGGCAAGACCGGCCCGTAACATGGAGGTCGATTCGCCCCGCGCAAAGCGCTGCTGCGCCCAAGCCTGGCTGTATTGCTCCAGTTTGCGCCAGTAATGCGCCGGCGTCGGATAGCTGTAGTGCAGCAGCGGCTCCGACAGCCGTAGTGGCGTGCCCTGCGTCAGCAGCACGCGCTCGTGCACCAGGTCGTCACTGAAGCGTGCCGTACCGCGTTTGAAAAGTCGCAGCACATGGTCGGGCGTCCAGCCACAGTGGTGAATCCAGCGCCCGCAAAACTGGGTCAGGCGGGGAATCTCATGGGCCTGATCCTTGTTCGCCGCGACGACGGCCTGAATCTGTCGTGCCAGTTCGCTTGAGACGCGCTCATCGGCATCGAGCGACAAAACCCACGGAAATCGTGCCAGCGCCAGTGCCCGGTTCTTCTGCGGCCCAAAACCGGGCCAGTTGCTGCTGACATGCACCTGAGCCCCGAGTTGGCGCGCGATATCGGGCGTGCCATCGCTGCTGCCTGAGTCCAGCAGCACAATCTCGTCGGCAAAGGACACTGATTTGAGGCAAGCCTCGATATTGGCCGCCTCGTTGCAGGTGATGATGATGACGCTGAGTTGACTCAAGGTGCTGGCATTTCGGAGTTTGCGGACAGGCGCACAGCATAGCCTAAGCGTGCGAGGCCCCGGCGCAACCGGATCAGCGCCGATAATAGGCGGCCCCGGCCTCCTCCTCAGACTTGCCAACGCCTCATTCATGCCAAGGTCGCTCCCTACCGTCCGCTTTTCCCTTGTCTGCCTGGCAGCCGCATCCGTTGCCTTTGGGGTTGCCATCATCGGCCTGGCCAAATTGCTGCTGCTGCTGTGCGCGCTGCTCGTCCTGCTCTACCGCTGGCTGCGCCGGGATGAGAGTACAACACTGCTGCAAGGCGCCATGTCCCCGACGATCCTGCTGGCCCTGGCGTGCCTGGCCGCCGGCGCACTGTGGAGCACCGGATCGGCGGACGAAGCACTGCAGGCCCTGGTCAAGCACGGCAAGCTGATCCTGATCCCCGCCGTTCTGATCCTGCTGCGCTCGCGCCGGGAAGCACTGATTGCGCTGGCCTGTTTTGCCGGCGCCCAGGTCTTTCTGCTGGCCAGCACCTGGCTGCATTTTGCGGGTGTGCCCATTGCCTGGATCACGTCCAAGGAGGTAGGAACCTGCGCCACCTGCTCCTACGCGATTTTTGCGACCTATCTGGACCAGTCCATCATGACGGCGGTGCTGGCCGCCGTGGTCTGGCACGGCCGCAGCTACCTGCCGGGGCGCTACCGCACGCTGCTCGCGCCGGCCGTGGCGCTGCTCGCGCTGGGCTGCGTCTTTTTGATCTTCCAGGCGCGCACCGCGTATTTGATTGCCATCGCCCTGGTCGCTCTCACCATTGTGTGGGAACTGCCACGCCGGTTGCAGCCGGCGGCTGCGCTGATTTTGCTGACGCTGGTGGCGGCGCTGGTCGCCACATCCGGGCAAGTGCGCCAGCGCCTGCTCGAAGTTGACACCAGCCTCCAGTCCTCGAACCAATCGTCCGCGCTCTCGACCTCCACTGGAACCCGAATCCACCTCTGGCTCGGCTCCTTGCACCTGATTGAATCCAGCCCACTCCATGGCACGGGGACCGGAAGCTGGAAAAAGGAATTCAACCAGCTTGGGCGCGCCGGCAGCGATCAGGCAGCAGCCCGGGGCGCGGCCGACAAGGTCTATCCAAACCCGCATCAGGAATTCCTGCTCTGGGGGGTGGAACTGGGAATACCTGGCATCGCACTGCTGTGCGCCGTGCTGTTCGCGCTGTACCGCGACAGCCTGCAACTGGAGATGCCGGCGCGGCGGGCCATGCAATCGGTACTGGCGGCGCTGACCCTGGCCTGCCTTTTCAACTGCATACTCTATGACGCCCTGATCGGCGATTTTTTCTGCATCACGCTGGCACTGGTGGCCGCGCTTCGCGCCAAGCCGACACCGCCCGAACCCAGCACGACGCAAACGCTACCCAGCATCTGAGAGCCCTACCACATGACCACAGCACCCGATGCGAACACACCCCGGCAACTGCTGGCCAGACTGGCGCGCTTGCTGCCGTACTTTGGCAAGCCTTACAGCGCCTGGTTTTGGGTTTTTGTTGCGACCATCCTCATGTCGCTGACCGAGCCCTTGATTCCGGCCCTGATGCAACCTTTGCTCGACAAGGGGTTTTCGCAGGGCACACTGGCCATCTGGACCGTGCCGGTGGCGCTGATCGGGCTCTTTGGCGTGCGCGGGCTGGCCAGTTTCAGCGCCCAACTGGCTTTGGCCAAGGTCACCAACAATGGCCTGCTGATCCTGCGCCGGGCCATGTTTGACCGCTTGCTCGATGCCAGGCTCGCACTGTTTCGCCAACAGACCTCCAGCGCCCTGGCCAATACCCTGGTCTACGAGGTTCAAAACGGCTCCGTCTTGCTCGTCAACTCGCTGATCACGCTGACCCGTGACAGCCTGACCCTGCTGGCACTGGTGGGCTATCTGCTGTACCTGAACTGGAAACTCACGCTGATCGTGACCATCCTGTTTCCGACCGTGGCCTTCGTCATGCGCACGCTCTCGCGCCGACTCTACCGGCTGACCCGCGACAGCCAGACGGCAACCGATGAACTGGCGTATGTGGTGGAAGAGAACGTGCTGGCGCACCGCGATGTCCGGCTGCACGCGGCGCAGGCTTCGCAGGCGCAGCGCTTCAATCTTTTGGGCGAAACGATGCGCCGGTTGTCGATGAAATCAACCACCGCCTCAGCTGCGATGACGCCGCTGACGCAGATGCTCGCCGCTTTTGCCCTGTCGGCCGTGATCTCGGTGGCGCTGGTGCAAAGCGCCGGGCAGCCCACCTCGGTTGGCAGCTTCGCCGCCTTCGTCACCGCCATGCTGATGCTGATCGCCCCGATCAAGCATTTGTCGGAGTTGGCCAACCCGATCACGCGCGGCCTGGCGGCGCTGGAGCGCGGTCTGGACCTGATTGCGCTCACGCCCAGCGAGTCCGGCGGCAGCTTCGCACTGCCACGGGCGAGCGGCCATCTGCTGTTCAAAAAAGCCAGTGTCAGCTACCCCGACAGCAACAGCCCGGCGCTCGATGACTTTGACCTTGAAGTGCAGCCCGGGGAGACCATCGCCATCGTCGGTGCGTCGGGCTCGGGCAAGACCACGCTGGTCAGCCTGCTGCCGCGCTTCATTGACCTGTCAGGCGGGAGCATCGAACTTGACGGCCATGCGCTGACGCAGTGGAACCTGCAATCGCTGCGCTCGCAGTTCGCGCTGGTCAGCCAGCATGTGCTGATGCTCAATGACAGCATCGCCGTCAACATCGCCTTGGGGCAGACGCCCGACCGCGAGCGCGTCACCCAATGCCTGCGTTCGGCCAACCTGGCAGAAATGATTGCCGACCTGCCACAGGGAATGGACACCATCGTCGGCCACAACGCGATACAGCTCTCGGGTGGACAGCGCCAGCGCCTGGCCATCGCCCGGGCGCTTTACAAGGACGCGCCGGTCCTGATCCTGGATGAAGCAACTTCAGCGCTGGACGCCGAGTCCGAACGCGCCGTTCAGGACGCGCTGCAAGCCCTGATGCAGCAACGCACAACGCTGGTGATAGCGCACCGCCTCTCCACCATCCAGCATGCGCAGCGCATCGTCGTGCTGGCGGGCGGGCGCATCGTCGAATGCGGCAGCCACGCCCAATTGCTGGCAGCGCAAGGCAGCTACGCGCAGTTGTATCAGATGGGATTTGCTACCAGCCCGGTCAAGGAAAAAACACAAAGTTATTGAAATAGTTCTTCGCGTCCCAGAAGCGCTCGCCGATCTGCTTCTGATGCACCGCGGGGTCAAACTGTTCAACCGGCGTCACCCGGCCCTGCTGCGCAAAGAACCCCTTGTAGCGAAGGTCCCGAAACACGCGGAACAAGTCAGCCACACTGGCGTTACTCAAGTGTCGTTGCTCGCACTCGCAAACGACCAGCGGACGCTGCCGCTCCAGAATGGCCTGCGCCCCCGCCAGCACCGACAATTCATGGCCCTCAACGTCGATCTTGATGGCGCCAATCCGTTTCACGGGATGATCCAGAAAGTAACGGTCCAGGGAATGCGTCGGCACATCGATAAAACGGCACGCCTCGCGCGCCG
>CAIWNX010000245.1 GCA_903914175.1 uncultured beta proteobacterium
CGGCTGCGAATTGGTGAGTCCGGTATAACGTAGGCGTTTGTTATTCCAATGACAAGTTTCGGGCAGGCGGTTTTGAAAAGTCAGAGGCTCTTCCCGACCAGGACCGGAAGTAGAACTTTGTTCGCGATAGCCGCCATTCGACTGGCATGAAATCGGCAATGGCGACTTCTAAAGTTTCTGCCCTTGATTTAGCCGGATGCGATACTTGGATAGCGTCGTCTGCAACTATTTAGCGCACAACTTTCATTTTGGATCCCAATACCAACACCGTTTACCTCATCGCCGGGGCCTTGAGCATTTGTCTCAGCCTTGTGCTGGTGGTAGTTGCGCGTTTGCAGTCTGGCAATGGCTTGATGCGCCGCAGCGTGCTGGCGATTTTGCTGCTGTCAGCCGGACTGTTGGTGTCCGGCTATGGGCCGGTGCTGCCGCGTTGGGCGACGGTTGTATTGGCTAATTTGATCCTGCTCTCGGCAGGCGCCGTCATTTGTTCCGGCTTTGCCGACTATTGCGAACTGCATCCCGGCAGGCCGGAGTATTTTGGCTGGGCTGTGGTGGCACTGACAGTGTTGCCGTTCTGGTATTGGGGTTTGATCGACTCGGTCGGCAACTACCGGTCCGCAGTTTTTTCGTTCGCACTGGCGGCCATCCTCGCGCGCACTTGCTTCATGCTGACGCGCAAGGGCTGGCAGTATGCGCGCAGGCAGGCCAGCCTGGTGATGGCGTTCCTGTTTGGTCTGGTTGCCGCTGGCATGGCGGCGCGGGGTGTACTGGCCCTCGTGGTCCCGGCGCCACCCGCGCTGCGCAGTGTCAACCCAACCGAATGGCCGACGGTGGCCGCCTATATGCTCCTGATGTCGGTACTCGCCCTTTGTGTGATGTGGATCGGACTCGGTCAAACGCAGCCAGAGCGTCGCGACACATTGAACCGGGCCAAGGCCGCTTTCACTCTGGTTGGCTATTTCCGCAACCGGCTGCTGCTGCTGTGGGCCATGGTTCTGGTGCTGGTGCTGGCGATCATCAGTGAAGCGGGCTTGTTCTACACCAAATCGTTTCAGTGGGAAAAGGAGAGGCTAAGTCAGGCGGTGGAACTCCACAATGATTTGATGGTTGGGCATTCATCGCAAGTCATGGCCCAGGTTGACACGCTCCTGCATTCGGTGCGCAGTTTCTATTTGCGCACGCATTCAGTGGCCGATACCGAAGGCTTCATCAATTCACTGCCCTTCGATAAATCGGTTATCGAGAATGTCTATCTCATCAACGCGCAGGGCAGGGTTGTGATCACACACGACCCCTTGCAAAGCAGTGTCGATGCCGCTGATCGCTACTATTTTCGGCACCATCAGGCAAACCCTGCAGATCAAATTCTGATTGGCCCTGTGGACAGTGGACGTGTGACGCACGAACTGTATTTTCGGGTAACGCGGCGCATCAGCAACTCTGATGGCAGCTTTGCCGGTGTCGTGCTGGGAACGGTTAAACCGCAAGCGTTTGCGCGTTATTACCAAGAACATATTGGTGGGTCACAGAACGCCATCGCACTGATCGGTACATTCGACAAAAAACTCCGGGCGCGCGCGCCTGAACCGCCCGCTGATTCCTGGTCGATTCCGGTTGAATCGGTGCTGTGGGATGCGCTGCAACTCGCGCCCTCGGGAAGTTACGAAAACAGCAGCCCGATTGACAATGTCAGTCGCATTTTCTTTTACAAGAAGGTTGGCAACCTGCCGCTTGTCATGGTCAGCGGGTTTTCAAAAACCGATATCCAGGGAGGCGTCAACGACCGTATCCGCTGGATGCTTGTTGGTACGGTTACGGCCGTAGTAATCATCCTGCTTCTGGCATCGGCGCTGACCATTCAGATTCAGCAACGCAGCGAGCAGGAGAACTTTTTTTCGATGTTGAGCCACGAACTCAAGACCCCGCTTGCGGTGATACGCATGGCACTGAGTCAGAACCAGATCTCTGAGCGCAGCCGTACCCATGCACAACAATCGGTGCTGGATATGGACACCATCGTCCACCGCTGTCTGCAAGTGGATCGATTGCAGCAGAGCGGCCATGCCGCAATCCGTCAAGGCGTTCAGATTCGCGAGTTGCTGGACAATCTGCAAACAGCCAGCGCCACACCGCAGCGCCTGCAGATCACGGTGCCTGATCTGCCCACCTTCAGCACCGATCCCCAGTTGCTCAGTATCGCGTTGAACAATCTGATTGAAAACGCCCTCAAATACTCCCCGGCGGTGTCCACGGTACAGATCAGTGCCAGTTGTCAGACGCACAAGCGCCGGCCCGGCATTTTGCTGCGGGTCAGCAACGCGGTGGGCGGTGCGGGCATGCCCGATTCGCGCCAAGTCTTCCATAAGTATTACCGTGGCGCCCGCGCGCACAACGTCACGGGATCCGGCTTGGGTTTGTACCTGGTACACAGCGTGGTGCGCCTGCTGGGCGGTTGGGTGCGCTACGCACCGAGCCAGGACAGGGTTTGTTTCGAAATCTGGCTACCGACATGAATAATCCCTTGAATATTGTTGTGGTGGAAGACCATGACGCGCTGCGTGAAGTGACAGTCGAGGCGCTCAGGCAGCGCGGCTACAACGTGCGTGGTATCGACTGTGCTGAAGCGCTGGATGACGAGTTGGGTGCCTTCCGTGCCGACCTGCTCGTGCTCGATCTCAACTTGCCCGGCGAAGACGGACTCAGCCTGGCGCGTCGCATACGCGCGGCCCAGCCCGACATCGGCATCATCATGGTCACCGGCAGAACGCAGGTCAGCGACAGAATGCTTGGCTATGGCAGCGGCGCTGACATCTACCTGCCCAAGCCCGCCTCGGTGGAAGAAATTGGCGCGGCTATTCAGGCCCTGTCCCGGCGAATTAGCCCGCCAGCGATCGAGCAGAATGCGCTTAGTCTGAACACAATCACCCTGCAACTCCAGGGCCCCAAAAATCTGGTCAAACTCTCTGACCTTGAAAGCACACTCCTGTCGGCGTTTGCCAAAGCACTTGACCATCGCCTGGAGCGTTGGCAATTGATCGAGCTCTCAGGCAAGGCAACCGAGAAATTCAGCAAGACTGCGCTCGAAGTTCAGATTGTGCGTCTGCGCAAAAAGCTTGAACAAGCCGGCGCCCCGGCGCCAACCATCAATGCCATCCGTGGCGCGGGTTACCAGCTCTGCGTCGCCCTGCAAATCACGAAAGCTACGCCGCCAGCGTAGTCGTCTTTTTGGGTGACGTAAGCAAACGTCAGCTTTCTTTTTTGCGGCTCGTTATCGTTGCGCCGCAAATCCAAAAAAGCTTGCGAATGCCACACCCCAGGATCAATACCACCCACTGCTACACAGTCACCATTGCGGAGGTGGCATGAGCGGCCCCAACATTCTCATCATCGAAGTCCATGATGTCATGCGCGATGCCATGGTAATGGCGTTGCGCAGGCTGGGCCATGCGGTTGCCAGCGCCAAGGCGCTTGTTGACGAGTTGCATGTGGTCAACACCGACATCCTGCTGCTTTCCGTGGCTGGCGAAGAGGGTTTTGGCCAGGTGTGGCGCATCCGCGCCGCTCATCCCACCATCGGAATCATCGCAATCTCTGCGGGCGCACAAGGGCGTGACCTGGTGAACGCTTACCAAAGCGGTGCTGACCTGGTTTTGGTAAAACCCGTCTCGGTCGATGAGGTGAGCGCGGCGATCCGCTCGCTGGAGCGGCGCATGCGTCCGCTGCGCGCCAATGCCTGGCAGCTCACGCTCAACTTCACAACCCTGCAACTCCAGGGGGCGCAGGCGTCGGTCGACACATCTGAGACTGAGTGCTTGCTGCTTGGCGCTTTTGCCACCTCGGTGGAACAGCAACTTAGCGACGAACAACTTTTCAAAATCATCGGTCGAAACGGCACCGTCGTCAGCAAGGCTGCGCTCGAAGTGCAGATCGTGCGGCTGCGCAAAAAGCTCGAACAAGCCGGCGCCTTGGCGCCCAACATCAAATCCATCCGCGGCATGGGCTACCAGCTCTGTGTGCCCCTCGTCGTCAACAAAGATTTCAAGAGTCCTCACCATGCATAAGCTCCGTAAACACCCCATCACTGTTGCCATTGCGCTGGCAATTTTTTCCACCGGCATAGCCGCCCAGACCGCGCCCGACGCCGGCTCCCTGTTGCGCGAAGCCGAGAAGCAACAAGCACCACGCCTGCCGCAACCCGCACCGCAGGCCGTACCGCAAGCACCACTGGCGCCCGACGCCAACGCTCTGCGCGTGCAGGTCAAAGCCTTTCGCATCCGCGGCAACACCCTGATTGCCGAGCCCGAACTGCAAGCCGTGCTCGCGCCCTGGGTCGGCAAGGAGTCAAGCTTTGCTGAACTGCAGCAGGCCGCCAACGCCCTTGCCGAAGCCTACCGGCGCCATGGCTGGTTTGCGCGCCCGCAACTGCCTGCGCAAGACCTGGCCGAGGGCATTGTCAGCATCAACATCATCGAAGGGCGTTTGGGCGCCGTGCGCATTGAAGATGGCGGCCTGGCTCTGCGCCTGGACCGTTCGCTGGTGACCCAGACCATGACAGCGCGCCAACGCCCAGGTGACCCGCTGAACCTCGATGCACTGGAGCGCAGCAATGCCATCCTGAACGACACCCCCGGCATTGCGGTGACCACCATCCTCGCGCCCGGCAGCGATACCGGCGAAACCGACGCCATCGTCAAGGTGCAGGACAAGCCGCTCGTGGCCTCTGCGGTGCAAGTCGAGAACCAGGGCGCACGTTCCACCGGTGCCGACAAGCTTGTGTTCAACCTCTCGCTCGACAACCCCGGCGGCGCCGGCGACCAGATCAGTGCCAACGGCAACGCCAGCGAAGGCAGCCGCTACGTGAAGCTGGCCTACGCACGCCCGTTCGGGCGCGACGGCCTGCGCGCCGGCATCAGTGCCTCGGCCATGCGCTACCAACTGCTCGGCGAAGACTTTGCCGCACTCAACTCCAAAGGCGATGCCAAAACCTTGGGCCTGAACGCCAGCTACCCCCTGCTGCGCAGCGGTACCCGTAATGCGTCGTTGGCCGGTGCCATCGACCGCAAGGACTACTACAACGAAGCCAATGAGATTTCTACCTCAGAAAAGCGCCTGCACACCGCATTGTTGGCACTCAACGGTGACCTGCTCGACGGCTTTGGCCAGGGTGGCATGACCCTGTGGAGCGTCAACCTCACCGCAGGCCAGGTCGATCTGTCGGCCAACGCCACCAACGAGAACGCGGACCAGATCGGCCCCGGCACGGCTGGCAGCTACCAAAAACTGGGCTTCAGCCTGGCGCGCCTCCAGCGTATGAGTGACCAGAGCACCCTGTGGCTCTCGCTCAGTGGCCAGCGCGCCAGCAAGAACCTCGACTCCTCAGAAAAGTTCTCGCTCGGCGGCCCGCAAGGTGTGCGCGCCTACCCGCTGATGGAAGGTTCGGGCGACGATGGCTGGCTGGCCACGCTGGAGGCGCGCTACAACCTCACGCCTGACCTGCAGCTCAGCGTCTTCTACGACCACGGTGCCATCACGCAAAGCCACAACGCCGACTACACCGGCGCTCCGCTGGTCAACGAGGCCAGCCTGAAGGGTGGCGGACTTGGCCTGAGTTGGTCGCAGTCGGGCCGCTTCAACCTGCGCGCAGTCTGGGCACGGCGCATTGGCGATAACCCGCTGGCCTCTGCCAGCACCGGCGCCGATGGCGACGGCAGCCTCAAGCCAAACCGATTCTGGCTCAGCGCCATTGTGTATTTCTGATGCGACCCTTAAACAACAGGCGCCGCCGTTGCATGCAGACGCAAGCCCAGCGCATTGATCACCTTCAGCACCGTGGTGAACTCGGGGTTGCCGTCTGCGGACAGCGCCTTATAAAGGCCTTCCCGCGTCAGACCCGTGTCACGCGCCAGTTGGGTCATGCCTCTGGCACGGGCAATCACGCCCAGCGCGTGCGTAATCAGGGCTGGGTCGTTTTCTTCCAGGCAGCTTGCGAAATAAAGCGCAACGTCCTCGTCGGTTTTCAGATAGTCCGCGCTGTCGTATGGAGAAAATTTTTCGGTCATGACCTAGTCCTTCCAGTTCCTGGCAATTTTGATAGCACGCTCGATATCCGCCTCTTGGGAGCCCTTGTCTCCACCCGCCAACAACACGATGCGCACCCGCGCCTGGCGGTCTTTCAAATCCGCCAACCAGTTGTTGAATGTTTCGCTTTTGAGAATTTCAAGCACCCGCAAACTGTAATCCATGATTCACACTTCGTCAATCATGGATTGCATTCGCTTCGCCACGAGTACCCGTCATGAACAAAACCTTCACCCTCGTCTGGAGCGCTGCACGCAGCGCTTTCATCGTTGCCCACGAGCATGCCAAAAGCCACGGCAAGCCTTCAAGCACAAGCAAGAGCGCAGCCACAGCGGCCGTTCTGCTCGGGCTGCTGGGTAACGCTGGCTTTGCGCTGGCGGGGCCACCCGTTGCACCACCGGTCAACGCCCTGCCCACCGGCGCCCAGGTAGCCGCCGGAGCGGCAAGCATCACGCAAAGCGCTAACCGCATGGACGTCAACCAGTCCACGCAAAAGGCCATCCTGAACTGGCAGAGCTTCAACATCGGCGCTGATGCGCAGGTCAACTTTGCACAACCCAACGCAAGTGCGGTGGCGCTCAACCGTGTGCTCAGTAGCGACCCGAGCGCCATCTACGGCAAGCTGAGCGCCAACGGCCAGGTGTTTTTGCTTAACCCCAACGGCGTGCTGTTTGGCGCCAGTGCACGGGTCGATGTGGGTGGCCTGGTGGCCAGCACCATGAGCCTGGGTGATGCCGACTTCATGGCGGGCAACTACAAGTTCAGCGGCGGCAGCGGCAGCGTTGTCAACCAGGGCAATCTCACGGCAGCGCAGGGCGGCTACATCGCCCTCTTATCGCCTGAAGTGCGCAATGAAGGCGTCATCAGCGCGAGCCTGGGCACGGTAGTGCTGGGTGGTGCGGAGGCCGTCACCTTGAGCCACGACAGCTCGGGCTTGCAATACGCAGTGGATAAGGGCGCGGTGCAGGCGCTGGTGGAGAACAAGGGCCTGGTGCAGGCCGATGGCGGGCAGGTGATTCTGTCAGCCCGCTCGGCCAACGAACTGGCAAGTGCGGTTATCAATAACAGCGGCACGATCGAGGCCAAGGGGTTGGTGGCGAAGGGCGGCAAGATCGTGCTCGAAGCCGACCACATCACTCTCGCCAGTGGCAGCACACTGGATGCCAGTGCCACGCAGAACGGTAACGGCGGTACGGCGGAAATGACCGCCAGTGCGGCTGATGCGCCGCTGGCAACGGTTGTGAACAACAGCGGAAAAATTCGCGCCAACAGCATGGTGGAGCGCAATGGCGAGATTGTTATTGAAGGCGGCACGGTTAGTAACAGCGGGACGCTTGACGTCTCCGGAGTGGGTGGTGCAAACGGAGGTTCCATTGGTATCACTGGACAACAGAGCGTTAGCCTTGGTGGCAATATCAATGCAGATGGTGCAGGAGGTGGTCAGATTACTGTGGTTACTGGTGGACAGCTTTCCCTTAGCGATCAGGTTCACGCAAAAGGCCTAACAGCTAATGGCGGAACAATCAGCTACCAGACATCTGGCCGCCTGCTCGAAAACAACAGCAGCGTTACCGATGTCTCCGGCTATACCAACGGCGGGCGATTAACCGTGGAGGCAGGTAACATATTCAGCTCAGGTTCATATACTGCACGCGGAACTCAAGGCATTGGCGGGCGGATTGATATGACCGCTCTTGATACCATCACACTCCTTTCAGCACGACTAAATGCTTCTGGAGCCTCACAGGGTGGGTTGATCCGCCTTGGCGGTTCGTTCCAGGGAGGTAAATCGATTGACCAAAGTACCGTCCCCGGCAGTGAGAGCTTTCTGGGCAGGTGGGGTTTATTGCCATCTCTAAGTAATGCAAAGACAACCTTTGTCAACGATAGTACCGTACTCGATGTCTCATCAGGCCTTGGTGCAGGCGGGACAGCAATCGTCTGGAGTGACCTTCAGACAACCATGCTCGGTCGTATTGCCGCCAATGGCTCTTTACGAGGCGGCACAGTAGAGATCTCCTCCGGTGAAGAACTCCGTCAAACCAATCTCCTCAATACAACCATAGGGCAGGGAGGCACACTCTTGCTCGATCCGAAGAACATCACCATTGGTAACGCTGTAACCACTACAAGTTGGACCAATACATCCATCATGTCTCTTGGTACACCAATCCTTAACGGAACTTTCGGGTCCGATGTATCTCTCAATGCTGCCGGTGACAGGATGGCGGTAGGTTCCAGGGGAGTTAATAACAGTGATGGAGCTGTCTACCTCTTCACCTTTAGTAATACCAGCTTTGCTGGAGCATCATTGGCCTCTACTATAGGGACCGGAACTGGTGGATTTGCAGGATTAACAGGTAGTTCGCTCCAGTTTGGAGAAAGGGTATCGCTCAATGCAGTTGGTGACAAGTTAGCAGTCGGGGGTGCGTATGTTGGTGATGTATATTTGTTTGCTTTCAATAATAGCAGTAATGTTACCAATTTTACCGGGGGAACACTAGTAAAAACCATAGCTTTAGGTAGCGGGAAAGTAACCTCCGTGGCCCTCAATGGGGATGGAACAAAGCTTGCAATTGGATCTCCCAATGACACGAGCAATGTGTCATATCCAGGCAGAGGCCTTGTCTACCTTTACGGTATTACATGGAACGGTACTTCGGCCGCAACTTCTTTGCGAGATAGTACGATCGATATTAACACTAATCCAAATTGGACATATTTTGGGCAAGGCGTTTCACTGAACAGCACAGGATCGCTGTTGGCGGTTGGCGCATATTCTGGACCTACATATAATTCACCATTATCAAGTGGTCAGGCTACTGATGTGCCAGGAGCAGTGTACCTCTATACTGTTAGCTGGAATGGGGTGAGCACATCAGCTTCACTGGTTGGTACCATTGGAAAAGGTTACACTGGAACCAACGACGTCAATGTTAGTACGCTGTTATCAAACGAGCAATTTGGTCGATCAGTTTCTCTGAATGCAAACGGGGATCTGCTTGCTGTTGGATCGCCAGTTACTTCTTCGTATGGTGCAGTGCGTTTATTCAGTTTCAGTGATGCCAGTTTTTCGTCTGGAGCATTGCGATCATCATTTGGATATGGCCCAACATATACGAATAATCTTTCCGCCAATCTAGTTGCATACCAAGATTTTGGTTATGGGGTTTCCCTTAACGGAACCGGTAACTTACTGGCAGTGGGGCAAAGAGCTGCTCCTGTAGGCAGCACAGGCTCTGCTGGTAGTGTTTGGCTCTTTACCGGCACATCCAGCACGAGTACTTTATACCCGGTAAGTGATGGTGTATTTAATACATCTGCCACAGCCGATATCACCATCACCCCCGCCTCGATTACAACGGTGTTGAACACAGGCGCTGCAGTGGTTCTGCAGGCCAATAATGATATAACGGTTAATGCTGCTATAACCTCAAATAATAGTGGAGGAAATGGAGGTGCGTTAACCCTTCAGGCAGGTCGCTCGCTGTTGCTCAATGCAAACATAACCACAGACAACGGCAACTTGACACTTACGGGCAATGATACGACAGCTCACGGTGTTGTAAACAGTAATCGTGATTCTGGCGCAGCGGCTATCACCATGGCGAGTGGTACAAGCATCGATACTGGTACGGGAATTGTCAGCGTTGCTCTGAACGACGGCACAGGATTGACAAATTTAGCCAGCGGGAATATCACTCTCCGTTCAATTACGGCTGGCACTCTGAATATCGGAAATTATGGAACTACTGCAAATTCAGGTATCACGCTGGAATCCGCAACCGTATCTACGGCTTTATCCATTACCAATAGTTATAACAGTTCGGTCAGTGGTATTCTTTCAGGCACAGGTGCTCTGACGAAGTTAGGCTCCGGCACTCTAACGCTCTCAGGCACCAACAACTATAGCGGCGGCACCACGGTGAGCGCCGGTACGCTGAGCATTGGGGCCGGAAGTACTACTGGATCTATTGTTGGTAACGTAGTTGACAATGCAGCACTCATTTTCAACCGCTCTGATGCATTGACCTACAGTGACGTGATTTCCGGAACGGGCACTCTTACTAAAAGTGGTGCCGGTACGTTGACGCTGTCGGGTGGCAATACTTATAGTGGAGTTGCCACAGTTAACGGAGGAACGCTTAAAGCCGGAGTTTCATCAGTTGCTAATACCAGTGGGGCATTCGGTAATAACTCTGCTGTGACCTTGGCAAATACTTCCGGAGTTGCTCTGGATATTACCGGCTTCAACACGCAGATAGGTTCGCTTACAGGTGGGGGTACAACGGGCGGCAACGTAACGCTTGGTTCAGCGACCTTGACGGTTGGTGGAGACAATACCACACCGTCAGCATATGCAGGTGTGATTTCGGGCACTGGTGGGGCATTAACAAAGATCGGCTCCGGCACACTGGCGCTCACCGGCGCCAATACCTACAGCGGCACCACCACGGTCAGCGCGGGGACCTTGTCGATCGGGTCGGGCGGCACAACCGGTTCGGTTGCAGGCGACATCGTCGATAACGCGGCGCTGGCCTTCAACCGATCGGATGCGCTCACCTATAGCGGCACGATCTCCGGCACGGGTACGGTGAGCAAGTCCGGCGCCGGCACG
>CAIWNX010000246.1 GCA_903914175.1 uncultured beta proteobacterium
CTCACTGCTCAACTTCCTGAAGAAGCTGTGATTATGAGAAGTGCCGCAAGATGCTAGACCATTTTGTACGAGGCGCCTTGCGTGCCTTCCCATGTCCAACTTCTCATAACTGGGATCTTTGCATAACGCTGCACTGAAGCCGGCCAGATCAGGGAAAACGCACCCCCCGATTTGAACGTCTGCTTTGGCTTCCCGGACCGCTGCCGCGAACGTCCGGTCCTGACTTTGCTCAATGACTTCTAGGGGCACGTTGTTCGCGCTCACGGTCGGCCGGTTTAAGGCAACTCAATGGTTGGCGGTTTCGATGTCGGCTTTACGGCATCGACTTTGAACCAGCGAATAGTCACAGTCGACCAGATCCGGAAGTAGAACTTTGTTCTTGATTGCAGCCGTAGAGTGGGTGTAAAAATCAGTAGCGGCCATTCAAGGGTAACAATGGACTCCTGGTCTGTTCGGTTCTTGGGTAGCGTTCAAATCAATTCGGTCGCTCCGAAATCACCATCAACGTGCGTTGGCCGGCAACTGTGATTTCAATCGTGATCGGCAAGCCGCCATCGGGCACTGCCGTCGCTACAAACATTTGCTGCTCTGGCGAGTAGCTCAGCCAGGCCGGCAGAGGCACGTTACGACCCTCGATAACGGCGCGCACCTCAATTGCAGGCGCTGTGGTCGGCACTGGTGTACCCGTGGTTAGCGCAGGCGCTGTGCCCGACGGGGTGGCGCTGGGTGCCAGCGTGGTCGCGACTTCCACCGGCAGCGGCACCCTGAACCCGACACCTTCGGTCGAGGTGCCCTTGGGCAGCGAGACCGCAACCATGCCGGTTTCAACACGGGTCGGTTGCGTCACGACGACTAGGCTGACTCCAGCGGAGGCACCGGCGCCGGCTGATGGCGCGTCCGACGCCGCGCTGGCCTTCGTGACCGTTGGCACTGGTGCGTCGGCAGGTGCGGCTGCGGGTGCGGCTGCAGGTGCGGCTGCAGGTGCGGCTGCAGCTGTCGGCGCTGGCATTGGCGGTGGTGCTGGCAGTACCGTCAAGGCGCCATCAACAAAACTAAGTTTGTAGTTTTCACTGGTTACGCCGGTGGGCGTGATGACGTAGCTGCCCGCACTATTGGCACCTTGACTGCTGCCGCCATAGCCTATGGCACCACCCAAAACCGTACTGGACTCACCGTTGACAAAGCCGCTATAGACGACGCCATTGCCACCACGATAGCCCACACCGTTGTAGGTCATGGAAGCATCATTGGCACGCACCGTCAGCGGCACCCTATTGATAACCAGCACACCACCGACAAAGCTGACCGTGTAGTTCGCACTGGTGAGCCCCTGCGGTGTGATCACATAGCTGCCAGCATTCTTTGCGCCCTGGCTGGTGCCGGCGTAACCCAGCGTGCCAGCGAGCACCGAACTGGTCTCGCCGGTGACAAAGCCGCTGTAGGCGACACCAGTGCCACCGCTGAAGGCCACCCCGTCGTAGCTCTTGCTGGCGTTGCTGGCCGTCACGCTCAAGGGCGCTTTGGTGATGACTCCGATGCTGCCGCTGACCGAATTCGGCAGCGTGTAGTTCGACAGCAGCGTGCCGCTGTTGGCCGCGTAGTCGCTGCCAG
>CAIWNX010000247.1 GCA_903914175.1 uncultured beta proteobacterium
ATGAGCGGCGCATCCAACTATGGCCCCAATCCGTGGCAGCAGACCAGCTGGGACTGGCGCGCTGCAGGCAACTACATTTGCGGCGGCGCCGGCACCGGCTTGCTGATTGCCAGCGCGCTGTTTGGCACACCGGCACCGGCCTCGCTTTGGTCGCCGGACTGGCTGGTGTTTGCCGGCCTGGCGCTGGTCGGTCTGGGCCTGCTGTGTGTCTGGCTGGAGATCGGGCGCCCCTTGCGCGCCCTCAATGTTTTCATCAACCCCTGGACTTCCTGGATGTCACGCGAAGCCATCATCAGCGTTGTGCTGTTTCCGGCTGGACTTGCGGCCATGCTGGGGTTTGCCGGCTGGCTCTGGGTCACGGCCGCACTGGCGCTGGGCTTTCTCTACTGCCAAAGCCGCATGCTGCCGGCCGCGCGTGGTATCCCGGCTTGGCGCTCAAGCTGGCTGTCGCCGCTGTTTTTAGTGACTGCGGCGTGTGAGGGCTGCGGCATGTTTCTTGTGCTTGGGGTCGTACATGGCCGCGTGACGGATGCCGTACTGCTTGCGTTCACGTTCTTGCTGGTGCTGCGCGTGCTGGCCTGGCAGCGTTACCGCAGCAGTGTCGATGCCAGTCTGGCCGTGCCGGCACGCCGCGTGCTGGACCGCGCTCATCTGCATTTGGCGTCGCTGGGCACCACCACACCCGCTCTTCTTGTGCTGTTGGGCTGGTGGTTTGGTGGCACGACGCAAACGCTGCTGCTGACACTGGCAGGCGCCTGCGCCGTTTGGGCTGGGGGTAACATCAAATACACGCTGGTCACGCGTGCCGCTTTCAATCAGGGCTTTGCCCTGTTCAAGATTCCGGTGCGTGGGGTGCGGGATAAACAATAGGGCTGCTAAAAGTGCGCATACTCGCGTATTGTCATTGCGGACCTGATCCGCAATCCAGGGTGCGAGTGGCACTGGATGCCGGATCAAGTCCGGCATGACAGCTGTGAGGCCGGGGCGACGTCTTTGGGGCAGGGATGACAACTTTTGGGCCGCAATGACGAAAGCAATGGTCTGGTGATGACAAACAGAATAACGATGAGGAGAACAATATGGGCGCAAGAAGCATGAACGAATCGGCGGTGCTGAACCACAAAGAGTACTTCGACCGTCACGTCGAAACCATGCCGCGCGAGGTGCTGGCCGAACTGCAGTTCGAACGCCTGCGCAAGACGCTGCGCAACGCGCATGACAACGTGGAACTGCATCGCCGGCGCTTGCTGCAGGCGGGCGTGGTGCCGGAGGACGTGCGCACACTGGACGACCTGCGCCGCATTCCCTTTACCTACAAGGCCGATCTGCGTGACGGTTACCCGTTTGGCATGTTTGCCCGGCCGTTGCCGGAAGTCTCACGCATCCATGCTTCCAGCGGCACCACCGGCAAAGCCACGGTAGTGGGCTACACCAAGACCGACATCGAAAACTGGGCCGGCCTGATGGCGCGCTCCATGCACGCGGCGGGAGCCCGAGCCGGTGACATTATTCATAACGCCTACGGCTACGGCTTGTTCACTGGCGGACTGGGCGCGCATTACGGCGCCGAGCGCCTGGGTGCCACCGTGGTGCCGATGTCGGGCGGCTCCACCGAACGCCAGATCGCCCTCATCATGGACCTGGGTGCGACCGTCTTGTGCGCCACGCCGTCTTACGCGCTGGCGATGGCCGAAGTGGCCGAGCAGCAGGGTGTTGACCTGCGCAAGAGCGCGCTGCGCGTTGGTGTCTTCGGCGCCGAGCCCTGGAGCAACGCCATGCGCGCCGAGATCGAGGAGCGTCTGGCACTCAAGGCGATCGACATCTACGGCCTGTCCGAAATCATGGGCCCGGGCGTGGCCTGCGAATGCCCGGCGCAGGCCGGTCTGCACGGTTGGGAAGATCACTTCCTGTTTGAAGTGCTCGACCCCGAAACACAAGCCCCGGTGCCCGAGGG
>CAIWNX010000248.1 GCA_903914175.1 uncultured beta proteobacterium
ACATTGGACGTTCCATTCGACCTTTGTGGAGCGTCGCTCATTTAGCCTGTTGGCTCTCCATGAAGCTGCCGCCCGGCTGGCGGCGGCCAATCCACATTGCTGACGCTGGCGGCCGAGACCCAGTTGACAGCAGGGCAGCGTAAAGGGCCGGTGGACATCTCAGATTGCTCGCCCGGCAGCGGTCGTAGAAAGTTTGGGCGGCAAAGAGGTTGACGACACGCGCAGCACGCATGGCGCTCCATCTTCCTAGTTTCAACGTTGTTAGTGCTTTCGTCACTATTGGAAATCCGCGTATGATGTACTAAACTTTGTACACTTTAGAAACATGGAGGCTGCGATGGCTTTTTTGGCAAGCGACGTAATCCCGTTTTCGCAGGCACGCGCCAACCTCTCCGCGCTAGCCGAGCAGGTGAAGGCTGGCGCCGAGAAAATTGTGACCAAGAACGGGGAAAGCTACGTCGCCATCATCGACGCACAGAGGCTCGACTACTACCACAAGTTGGAGCGCGAGCGCATCCACCTGCTACTCATCGACGATGCGGGCAAGGGGCTGGATGACGCAGCAGCAGGACAGGTGAGGGATGCGCGCACAGCACTGCAAGCGATCAAGCGGCGTCGAGCAGTTAAGGCCACAGCTTGACGAAGTGCGTAGGCCCGCGTGTCCAAGAAACTCACCGTCAAGTTCACCGCGAACTTTGAGCGCAATCTTGAAGCGGTCGAAGCCTTCCTGGATGTAGCGCAGGCGCCACAGGCATTTGACGCCCTCCTCACCGAGTTGGCGGATAAGGTCATCCCAAACCTGGAGCGCTTTCCGGGCTTGGGGCGCCTGTTCCTGGACCGTACATTGCGTTCGGTGGAGGTGAGCAATGGCGTTGAGGAACTGAGGCGCAAGCTGGACCGCATAGGGCAAGGCGGGGAACTGCGGGAGTACGTGATGTCGCACTACCTCGTGCTTTACGCACGGTTCGACACAACGCTGTATTTCCTATCGATCAAGCACCATCGCCAGCTTTCTTTCGATTTCGATAGCCTTTGGGCGCAGGATAAGGACGTGTAAGGACTGCAGCCCGTAAAGTCCGGCAGAACTCACGCAATGCTCAAAGCAGCACAATAAAGTGCACAGCAATGCAAATCAAAATGTGGGTAAAAAATGGGGTTGCAAGCCGTGACTGGCTTGCAACCCGCATGTTTACTAGCATTAGTGGCGGAGTGGACGGGACTCGAACCCGCGACCCCCGGCGTGACAGGCCGGTATTCTAACCAACTGAACTACCACTCCTGGTAGCGGTAACGTTCGCTCTTTCGAGCCAAGTCGCCTGCCCTTGCGGGCCTGCTGTTACCGACTTGCACCTCGTCCACCTTGCGATGAATCTGGCGACCCCACGGGGATTCGAACCCCGGTACTCACCGTGAAAGGGTGATGTCCTAGGCCTCTAGACGATGGGGTCATATCCTTTGGACTTCCGTCTCAACTTGCGGACCTTTCAGCCCACTCTCAGAAATCATTGGTGGAGGTAAGCAGGATCGAACTGCTGACCTCTTGCATGCCATGCAAGCGCTCTCCCAGCTGAGCTATACCCCCGTTACCGCGAACACCTGATTCATTGCTGTCTTAGGTATTCCTGATTTCCAAGCCTCGAATTATAGCTTGAAATGTCAGGCTGCCCGCAGGCGTGCCAGCACTTTTTCCCTGCCAACCAGTTCCAGTACCGCATCGACCGATGGTGTCTGCGCCGTGCCCAGCACCAGCACGCGCACCGGCATCGCCAGTTGCGGCATCTTGATGGCGCTGGCGGCCAGCACTTCCTTGATCGCAGCGGCAATGGATGGCTTGTCCCAGGTACACGCGGCCAATTTGTCGCACAACAGTTGCAGCGCAGGCTTGATGGCATCGGTAACATGCTGCGCCAGTTCCTCAGCTTTCGGTTCAACGTCGGCGTAACAGCGTGCCACCCAATCGGCCAGCACCACGGTGGTGTCGCTGCGGTCTTTGAACAGCGCGCAGATTTGCGCCAGACGTTCATCGGCTTCGATGCCGCGCCGCTGCAACTGCGCGCGCACCAGGGGTGCCAGTGCATCGTCGGCCATGATCTTGAGATGCTGGGCGTTGACCCAGCGCAGCTTGGCTTCGTCGAACTGCGCTGCGCTGCGCCCGAGGTGATCCAGGTTGAACCATTGCAAAAACTGTTCGCGGCTGAAGATTTCATCGTCGCCATGGCTCCAGCCCAGGCGCGCCAGGTAGTTCACCATGGCGTCGGGCAGATAGCCTTCGTCGCGGTACTGCGTCACCGGCTTGGCGCCGTTGCGCTTGCTCATCTTCTCGCCCTGCTCATTGAGCACGGTCGGCAGATGGGCGTAGACCGGTGGCTCTTTGCCCAGGGCGCGGAAGATGTTGATCTGGCGCGGCGTGTTGTTGACGTGGTCGTCGCCGCGAATCACGTGCGTGATGGCCATGTCGATGTCGTCCACCACCACGCAGAAGTTGTAGGTCGGCGTGCCGTCCGGGCGCGCGATCACCAGATCGTCGAGTTCGTCGTTGCTGATCTCGATACGGCCCTTGACCTTGTCTTCCCACACCACCGAGCCACCCTGCGGATTCTTGAAACGCAGCACCGGCTTCACGCCTTCGGGAATTGCAGGCAGCGTCTTGCCCGGCGCTGGACGCCAGGTGCCGTCATAACGCGGCTTTTCTTTGGCTGCGGTCTGGCGCTCGCGCAGCGCGTCGAGTTCGGTCACGCTCATGTAGCAGGGGTAGACGTGGCCGGCCGTCTGCAAGTCGGCCAGAACTTCCTTGTAGCGCGCCATGCGCTGCATCTGGTAGAACGGGCCTTCGTCATAGTTAAGCCCGAGCCAGGACATGCCGTCGATGATGACGTCCACCGCCGCCTGCGTCGAGCGATCGAGGTCGGTGTCTTCGATGCGCAGGATGAAGTCACCACCGGTGGAGCGCGCAAAAGCCCAGGGGTAGAGCGCCGAGCGGATGTGGCCGAGGTGGATGAAACCCGTGGGAGATGGTGCGAAACGGGTACGGGTTTTTTGGGTCATTTCAGGGTGTCCAGGCTACTCAGGCCGCGGGACAAATCATTTTGAATATCGTCAAGGTGTTCGAGACCGACCGCGACGCGGATCAGGCCCTGGCCAATGCCGGCGGACTGGCGCTGCGCTTCGGTCAAGCGGCCGTGCGAGGTGCTGGCCGGATGCGCGGCGAGCGTCTTGGTGTCGCCCAGGTTGGTGGAGAGCGAAATCATTTGCATGGCATCGAGCACGTGAAAGGCGCGTGCGCGCGCCTGCTCGGGGCTGGTGGCACGAACCTCGAACGACAGCACAGCGCCCCCGATGCCAGACTGCTGCGCCATCGCCAATTGATGCTGCGGGTGGCTGGCCAGGCCAGGGTAGAACACGCGCTGCACATCGGGGTGCGCTTCAAGCCAGCGCGCCAGGCCCAGCGCGCGTTCGGCCTGCGCCCGCATGCGGATGTCGAGCGTCTCCAGGCCCTTGAGCACGACCCAGGCGTTGAAAGGCGCCAACGTCATGCCCCCGGTCTTGAGCACCGGCATGAACTTCTCGTTGACCAGTTCCCGGCTCGCGCACAGAGCGCCGGCCATCACGCGGCCCTGGCCGTCCAGGTACTTGGTGCCCGAGTGCATGACGATGTCAGCACCCAAGGCCAGCGGGCGCTGCAGCACCGGTGTGGCAAAGCAGTTGTCCACTGCCAGCAGCGCGCCGGCCTGGTGCGCCATCTCGGCCAGCGCGGCGATGTCGCAGACTTCGGTCAGCGGGTTGGTTGGCGTCTCGGCAAACAGCAAACGCGTGTTAGAGCGCAGTGCCGCTTTCCAGGCTGCCAGATCGGTCTGCGCGACAAAAGTTGATTCAACGCCGAAGCGCGCCAGGTCGGTCCCGATCAGTTTGATGGTGGAGCCGAACATCGACTGCGAACACACGATGTGGTCACCACTCTTGAGCAGCGCCATGCACATCATGAGGATGGCGGCCATGCCGGAAGACGTTGAAATCGCCGCCTCGCTGCCCTCCATTGCCGCCAGGCGCTGCTCAAAGCTGGCCACCGTGGGGTTGCCATAGCGCCCGTAGGTAAAGCCCTCTTCGTCGCCATTGAAGCGCCGTGCTGCTGCTTCAGCCGACGGTTGCACGTAACCGCTGGTGAGGTACAGGGCCTCGGAGTTTTCGCCGTACTGGCTGCGCGCCACAGCGGCACGAACGGCCAGCGTGTCCGGGTGCAGGGCGTTGGAATCTTGTTTCGGGCTCATGTTCATTCTTCGTGGTTCGGAAGCGCCAGGCGCGAGTTGTCTTGGGCTGTCTCGTCGACCACCACGCGGTTCGCATTGAGCCGGTCAATGTCGGCCGCTGTGATGTCGCCGGTGACGTAGATACCGTCGAAACAGGACGCGTCAAAGCCGTTGATCTCGGGGTTGAGCGAACCGATCGCTTTCTTCATGCCGTCAACATCCTGGTAGATCAAGGCGTCGCAACCGATGAGTTGGCGAATCTGCTCGACCGTGCGGTTA
Organism: uncultured beta proteobacterium; assembly: GCA_903914175.1. Classification (GTDB taxonomy): domain Bacteria; phylum Pseudomonadota; class Gammaproteobacteria; order Burkholderiales; family Burkholderiaceae_C; genus Rhodoferax. Next base: position 4,524 of record CAIWNX010000248.1, read on the forward strand.
TGCGCCACCAGTTCATCCGAGGTTGGCATGTCAATGCCATAGACATTGGGGTAGCGCACGGGCGGCGCGGCGCTGGCCATGTAGACCTTGCGTGCGCCGGCGTCGCGTGCCATCTGCACGATCTCGCGGCTGGTGGTGCCGCGCACGATGGAATCGTCCACCAACAGCACGTTGCGGCCCTTGAATTCGCTGGCGATCACATTGAGTTTCTGGCGCACCGACTTCTTGCGCACCGATTGCCCCGGCATGATGAAGGTGCGCCCCACATAGCGGTTCTTCACGAAGCCTTCGCGATACGGCAGACCCAACAATTGCGCCAGTTGCGCAGCGCTGGGGCGGCTCGACTCCGGGATCGGAATGACGACATCAATTTCGTTGGGCGGCACGGTCGAGATCACGCGCTTGGCAAGGGTTTCGCCCAGATTCAGCCGCGCCTGGTAAACCGAAATGCCGTCCATCACCGAATCAGGTCGGGCCAGGTAGACATACTCAAAGATGCAGGGGTGCAGCACCGGATGTTCGGCGCACTGCTGGGCGTGCACCTTGCCCGCCAGGTCAATGAAAACCGCTTCGCCCGGGGCGACATTGCGCTCGAACTTGTTGGAGGTACCTTCCAGCGCCACCGACTCGCTGGCCACCAGCACCGTGCCCGCGCCGCGCCCGATGCACAGCGGCCGGATGCCAAACGGATCGCGAAACGCCAGCAAACCATGCCCGGCGATCATCACGATCACAGCGTAAGAGCCCTTGATGCGACGGTGCACGCGGCGCACCGCCTCAAACAAATCGTGCGGCTGCAGCGGCAGGCCGCGTGTGGTTTTCTCGATCTCATGCGCCAGTATGTTGAGCAACACCTCGGAGTCACTGTCGGTGTTGATGTGGCGGTGATCAGTGCTGAACAGTTCGGCCTTGAGCGCCTGCGCATTGGTCAGGTTGCCGTTGTGCACCAGCACGATGCCAAAGGGCGCGTTAACGTAAAACGGTTGCGCCTCTTCTTCGCTGTAGGCATTCCCGGCGGTCGGGTAGCGCACCTGACCAAGACCGCAGTTGCCCGGCAGCGAGCGCATGTTGCGCGTGCGGAAAACGTCGCGCACCATGCCCTTGGCCTTGTGCATAAAGAACTTGCATTCCTGCTGCGTCACGATACCGGCGGCATCCTGGCCGCGGTGCTGCAACAGCAGAAGCGCGTCGTAAATGAGCTGGTTAACAGGTGCGCTGCTGACAACGCCTACGATTCCACACATTATGGTAAGTACCTTCCAAATTCTTGCGGCAAAACCGGCTTCAAACTCGCCAGCACTGAGCGCGCCATGCCCGCACCAACCGATTCCTGCCACCAGCGGTCGGTCCGAAACGGTGTCATGCCGATGACCAGCGTGGCCGCCAGCAGCAGCAAAGCGCCCCGCAGCAGACCAAACAGCGCACCCAGGGCGCGATCAGCCGGCTGCAGACCCACCGCTGAAAACAGTTTCTTGACCAGTGTGGCCAGCAAACCCCCGATAAACACCGAGAGCACGAAAATCAGCACAAAGGCCACGGCATAACGCACGCCATCGCTGGCCCCACTCATCGGCAGCCGAAGCGCCAGGGCCGACGCCAACCACTGCGCCAGAACAAAGGCTGCAATCCAGCTCAGCACCGACATCACCTCAAAGGCCAAACCGCGCCAAGCGCCCAGCATCAGCGACAGCAGCAAAACGGCCAACAGGATCCAGTCAAGCGCAGCCATGGGCACCGTCTGGGGGCCGTACGCTTAGAGCGACAGCATGGCTGCCGGCAAGCCAAGCTTCTTGATTTTCGCGGCCGCCTTGTCCGCTTCTGCCTTGGTCGCAAAGGGCCCGACCCGAACCCGGATCTTGTGTCCGTCTTTGGTCTCGGCCACCTGGGTATAAGTCTTCAGTCCGGCGTGCTCCAGCTTTTGCCGCGCTTCACGCGCCCGATTTGCGTCGGCGAAGGCACCGACCTGAACCACGAAGCGCCCGGCAGCCGCATCCGCTTTCTTGGCCGGCTCCTTTCCCTCCAGCAATGCCTTGGCCTGGCTGCCATCGTCAACTTTCGCTGGCGCGGGCGCCGGCCTTTCTGGCGCTTTCTCAGCGGGTTTCGGCTCAGCCTTGACAACGGCCTTGGACGCCGCTGCGATGACCGGGGCGATTGGCTCGACCTTGCTGGCCGCCACAGCCGGTGCCACCACGACGGGCGCTGGCGCCGGGGCCACAACGGAAGCCTGGACCGCAGGCGCAGCCACTGGCTCAGGAATGGTCAGGGGCTTGGTCTTGTTGCGGTCTGGAATCTCGATCGGAATATCCACTGAAATCGGGCGCGGCTGCTTGTCAAAAAGCATCGGAAACCCAATCACACCAATCAACACCAGCACGGCCGCACCCAGCAGGCGGTGCTTGGCCCGTGTGCGCATGACCTCGATGCTCTCCGCTTGGGCGGGTGCGCTGGACGGCTCGTCGCCACCTTTGCGGAATTTGAAAAAAGCCATTTTGTACAGACTCAGGGGTTCAAAGATTTGGCATGTGTTTCGCACTCAGTCGCGGCACACCGTCTTTCAAAATGCCGCCCACCGTAAAGAACGACCCGAAGGCCACGATTCTATCAGCGGGGTCTGCTGCGGCGATGGCCGCCTGCAGGGCCTGCAGCGGGTCGGCGTGGGTCGTCGCGCTGACATTCTTGCGCGGACCCAGGGCCTGCCAACATTGCAGCAAAGCACTGGCCGAAGCCGCACGCGGCGTTGGCAAATCGGTGAAATACCACTTGTCAACCACCGGGTTGACACGCGCGAGCATGAGCGCCAGATCCTTGTCGGCCATGGCGCCAAACACCGCGTGCGTGCACGGGAAATAGCCCATGACATCCAGATTGGCCACCAGCGCCGCCACCGCATGCGGGTTGTGCGCCACATCGAGCACCAGCGTCGGCTGCCCGGCAATGACCTGAAAACGCCCCGGCAACTCGACCAGCGCCAGGCCGCTGCGCACGGCCTGCGCCGCCACCGGCAGCCGCTCGCGCAGCGCTGTCAGCGCCGCCAGCACACCGGCCGCATTGAGCAATTGGTTAGCGCCGCGCAGGGCCGGATACGCCAAGCCGCTGTAGCGCCGGTCGCGGCCGGCCCAGCCCCATTGCTGTTTGTCACCCGAGACGTTGAAGTCGTGTCCAAAGCGCCAGAGGTCGGCGTCGATGTCCTTGGCGTGATCGAGCACGCTTTGCGGCGGCATCGGGTCGCCCACGATGACCGTGCGCCCGGTGCGCATGATGCCGGCCTTCTCACGCCCAATGGCCTCGCGGTCGGTGCCCAGGAACTCCATGTGATCGAGGTCAATACTGGTGATGATCGCGCAATCCGGGTCGATGATATTGACGGCGTCGAGCCGGCCGCCCAGACCGACTTCCAGAATCGCCACATCCAGTCCAGAGCGTGCCATCAGGTCGAGCATGGCCAGCGTCGAGAACTCGAAATAGGTCAGCGACACTGCGGGCTCGTGCTGGCAGCGTGCCTGCTCGACACGGGCGAAGGCCGCCACCAGGGCCTCAGCCTGCACCGGCTCGCCATTCAGACGCAGCCGCTCCTCAAAGTGCACCAGATGCGGCGAGCTGTAGAGCCCGGTACGGTAACCGGCCTGGCGCAGGATGGACTCCAGCATGGCGCAGGTCGAGCCCTTGCCGTTGGTGCCAGCCACTGTGATCACGGGGCAGCCAAAGGCAAGGCCCATGCGCTGCGCCACCGCCTGCACGCGCTCCAGGCCCATGTCGATGTTTTTCGGGTGCAGTTGCTCGCAGTGGGCCAGCCACTGGTCCAGGGTTTGCGGTTCGGTCTTCATAGCGTGCACCATTGTCGCCGAGGACGCCTTCGCCTGAGTGCCGACGCGGGGCTCGCCTAAAATCAGCCCTTACCCAACACTGCACTGCAAACAACATGGCCACCATTCTGCAAAACCTCCCCGTCGGACAAAAAGTCGGCATTGCGTTCTCCGGTGGGCTCGACACCAGCGCTGCACTGCACTGGATGAAACAGAAAGGCGCCCTGCCCTACGCCTACACCGCCAACCTGGGCCAGCCCGACGAAACCGACTACGACGCCATCCCGCGCAAAGCCATGGAATACGGCGCCGAACTGGCGCGCCTGGTTGACTGCCGCAAACAATTGGCTGCCGAAGGCATCGCCGCGCTGCAAAGCGGCGCCTTCCACATCTCCACCGCCGGCGTCACCTACTTCAACACGACGCCGCTGGGGCGCGCCGTGACCGGCACCATGCTGGTCTCGGCCATGAAGGAAGACGACGTCAACATCTGGGGCGACGGCAGCACCTTCAAGGGTAATGACATCGAGCGCTTCTACCGCTACGGCCTGCTGACCAATCCGTCACTCAAGATTTACAAACCCTGGCTCGATCAGTTGTTCATCGACGAACTCGGTGGCCGCGCCGAGATGTCGGCCTTCATGACGCAAGCCGGCTTTGGCTACAAGATGTCGGCCGAAAAAGCCTACTCGACCGATTCCAACATGCTCGGTGCCACGCACGAGGCAAAAGACCTCGAGCACCTGAGCACCGGCATGAAGATCGTCAATCCGATCATGGGCGTGGCGTTCTGGAAGGACGAAGTCAAGATTGAGCGTGAAGAAGTCACCGTGCGCTTTGAGGAAGGCCGTCCGGTGGCCCTGAACGGCGTCGCTTACGACGACCTGGTGACGCTGATTCTGGAAGCCAACCGCATCGGCGGGCGGCACGGTCTGGGCATGAGCGACCAGATCGAGAACCGCATTATCGAAGCCAAGAGCCGCGGCATCTACGAAGCACCTGGCCTGGCGCTGCTGTTCATCGCCTATGAGCGACTGGTTACCGGCATCCACAACGAAGACACGATCGAGCAATACCGTGACAGCGGGCGCAAACTCGGCCGCCTGCTGTACCAGGGCCGCTGGTTCGACCCGCAAGCCATCATGCTGCGCGAAGCGGCGCAACGCTGGGTGGCACGCGCCGTGACCGGTGAAGTGACGCTTGAACTGCGCCGTGGCAACGACTATTCGATCCTGAACACCACCTCGCCGAATCTGACCTACGCGGCCGAGCGCCTGAGCATGGAAAAGGTTGAGGACGCACCGTTCTCACCCGCAGACCGCATTGGCCAGCTCACCATGCGCAACCTCGATATCGTCGACACCCGCGCCAAGCTCGGCATCTATTCCCAGGCCGGCCTGCTGTCTCTGGGACAGGATGGCGACTTCCTGAAGCTCGGCGACGCCGCCAGCAAGTAGCACCGTCAACCCTCCGTCGGGAGCGGCGGTGTCACAAGAGCTTCGAACTCGTGCGCCGGTAGCGCCGGGCTGAACAGGTAGCCCTGGTACTTGTGGCAACCCAGACCGGCGAGAAAATCACGCTGGGCCTGGGTCTCAACACCTTCGGCGATGACCGCCACTTCCAGGCTGTCTGCCAACGCAAGCACGATCTTGGCAACCGCCGCGTCGTCGGGGTCGACCAGGATGTCGCGTACAAAATCCTGGTCGATCTTGAGTTGATCCAGTGGCAGGCGATTGAGGTCTGAAAGCGATGTGAGTCCTTTGCCAAAGTCGTCCAGCGAAAACCCAACACCACTATCCTTGAGTGCCTTCATCTTGGCGACCACGCCTTCAACGTCGGCGAGCAGCACACTTTCTTTCATTTCAATCTTGAGTCGATGGGGGTTGGCGCCGGTTCGCTCCAGCGTTGCCATGACCTGCTCAACAAAATCGCGCTGGACCAGTTGACGCCCGCTGACGTTCACCGTGACCGTCAGATGCGTCGTCTCGACCCGTTTGGACCAGCGTACCAATTGGACACAGGCCGACTCCAACACCCAAAGCCCCATCGGCAGAATCAGGCCGGTTCGCTCCGCCTTTGGAATGAACTCGCGCGGTGATACCCAGCCGCGGCTCGGATGCTGCCAGCGCAGCAGCGCATCGGCGCCGATGACCTGGTTGTGACGATCGAACTGCGCTTGAAAATAAACACAAATCTGCTTTTGCAAAACAGCGTCGCGCAAGTCCTCTTCAAGTACCTGGCGGGTTGTGTTCTCGCTCCACATCTGGGCGTCACAAAAGCACACCGTGTTGCGCCCCGCGTCCTTGGCGTTGTACATCGCCAGATCGGCCCACTTCAGAATGTCGTCATCCGAGTTTTTCTGACCCAGAAACAAGGCCACGCCGATACTTGCCGTGCATTTATGCTCAATGGTTTGTGGCACGCCGAAATTTCCCGATGCGATATTGAACACATAGGGTTTGGCCAGCAGACTGCGAATCTTCCCGGCCACCAGATCGGCCTGGCCATGTGCATGCTCTTTGTCCGAGGTCAGGTCTTCCAGCAACACAACAAACTCGTCACCACCGAAGCGGGCCACCGTGTCAATCTGGCGTACGCAGCTCTTGAGCCGCTTCGCCACTTCAGCCAGCAGCATGTCACCCACGTCATGGCCGTGCTGGTCATTGAGCGGCTTGAAGTTGTCCAGGTCCAGAAACAGCAAAGCACCATAGTTGCCGCTGCGCTCGCCCGACATCATGGACTGAACCAGACGATCTTTTAGCAGCATCCGGTTGGCCAAGCTGGTCAGCGGATCGTAGTACGCGAGTTTGCGCACCAGTTCTTCTGCCTGCTTGCGCTCGCTGATGTCGCGTGACACGCCCAGCAATTCAATCAGGGCGCCATGCTCATCGAGCACCGCAGTCGTCATGACCTCGGTCCAAAGGGTTGAGCCGTTCTTGCACCGGAATTCAAGCTCGCCCCTGAGATTCTGCGGCACCCGACCCGCCTCAACGTCTTTGAGCACTTGGGTGAAATGATCCTTTGCGATGGCGGTTGAAGCCGGTGAGAGTGTTTCCTCCATGGTTTGCTGCATCGCTTGCGCCGATGTGAATCCCCGAACCTTCTCCACTGAAGGGCTCACGAAGGTCAGTTTGCCTTGCGGCGACAGGGTCCAGATGACATCGTTGACATGTTCGGCGATCAGGCGGTGCCGCTCCTCGCTGACGCGCAAGGCTTCTTCGATCTGTTTGCGCTCGGTGATGTCCTGCAACGTGCCGTGCAGCGCAGCGATGTTCCCGGCCACGTCGCGCACCGCTTCACCGAAAACGACGACCCAGCGATGGCTACCGTCACCGCGCACCAGTTCCGCGTCGCATTGGTAGGGCTGGCCGTCGGTGCGGCATTGATGCGCCGCCGTGTCGAGCTTGGCCCAGCTTTGCGCGGTGAAATACTTTTGCATCTCCAGGGAGTTTGCTAGCGCACGCCCCGCTGGAACGCCAAAAACACGAAAAATCTCTTCGGACCACGTGCGTTGATCGGTCGCAATGTCCCAATGCCAGTTTCCAAGATGCGCCATGTGTTGCGCCGCCTTCAGCTCTGCCTGGGTGTCTGCAAGTGTCTTCTCGATGCGTTTGCGTTCGCTGAAGTCGGCTAGCAGGACGCGCATCACGTCGGCGCCGTCGGCCTGTGCCACGGTGGCCATCAGCCTGGCGAAGAAGGGTGTGCCCGCGCCGGTCACCATCTGCAGTTTGGAACTTTGGGCTTGACGGGTTTCAAGCAACTGTTTGCGGACCAGGTAGTAGGTGTCCTGGTCAGCCTTTTCGATGAAGCGACTCAGGGGTTGCTTGACCAGCGCGCTGCGGGGCACACCCAACAGATTGGCAGCGGTGAGGTTGGCTTCCAGTATCAGGCCCTTGGCACTGACCGTGCAATAGCCCACCGGCGCCAAATCATAGAGGTCGAAATAGCGCTCACGCTGCTTGTCAAGTTCAAGTTGAATCCGACGCAGTTCTTCGTTCTGCATCTCCAGTTCGATCTGGTGCACACGCAGTTCGTATAGCGCTTGCTGCGCCGCAGCGGGCCACAGCAGTTCAGTCTGATCGGCTGCCCCGGCCTTCTCTTGCTGTGCCACGGCTTCAGCACGACGGCGCAAGGCCTCATTGCTGGTCGGCGTGGTGCTGTTCAAGCCCCCCACAGGATGTATTCGCCACTCTGGAGGCATTGACGAGCCCTTCTCGCTTGTGGCCATACTGTTTCCTTGGCGCCAAAATGGTGCTTTGGGATATTACCAAAACTCGAACCATCACGCTGACACCCCATTCTTGCTATTCCAAGGGCATCGGCGCGGCGCAGTTCCAGCATTGCTCAAAACCACCTTCGACCAACTCGCCACAGCCACAAAGCCAGCGCCGCTGTGGCGCATGGCGCAGCAGGTTCAGCAACTCGTGCGCCAACGCTTCCTGCAGCGGGTCTTGAATCCACACTTCCGGCAGGCATTGATCGGGTGGCAGTTCGCCCGCCGCGCTCCTGAGGTACTCACGCTGAACACTGGCGTCAATGCCCTGCCCCTTGAGCCAATCCACCCACAGCGTGGCCATGACCAGATTGGGGGCTTGGATCAGGCGTGGCATGGCGGTTCTTTCGAGGAGCAGCGCGCAGTGTGCGCGCAAACCAATGGCATGCGCCCGACAGGGTCAATGCGGCGCGCTGCATCGCCGCCGTGATCGTCGGCTGATTTCGCTACGTCGAGACCAGATACGACGACGCAATCGCTGGCAGCGCCGTCGCCTGGATGCCGAGGCTGTCGAGCCCCGGCAATGCGCCATTGGCGACGTTGTCGAACTTCATGGAATCAAGGTTGTCGCGGCTCATGACGGGCTCGCCCGGTAGCAGTTCCATCAGCGTGGCCTGCAAGCGTGCCAGCCAGTTCGGCAGCGCGATCACTGGGCGACCACGCCCGCCGCGCACACCACTGAGGCAACCCGCCAGTTGCACCAATTCGCGCAGCGTGAAGACATCGGGACCGCAGGCTTGCAGCGTCAACGGCGCGCCGGGCGCTGTGACGGCTGTGCTGCGCAGCAGGCTGTGCAGCACCGCACGGGCCACATCCTCGACCCAGACCGGCTGGAACCTTGCGCCGGCGCCGGCCAGCGGCATGAAGGGCAGTGTTTTTTGCAGGCTGGCAAAGACATTGAGAAACTTGTCCTGCGCACCAAAAATTACACTGGGTCGCAAAATGGTCAGCTCGAACGGCGGCGGATCAGACAAGCCTGCGGCGCGCAGCAGTGCGGCTTCGCCCTGCCCCTTGCTGCGCAGGTACATCGACGGTGCTGAGAGCGGCTGCTGCGCGTTGGCGCCGATGGCGCTGACATGAACCACCTGCCTGACACCAGCGGCAACACAGGCGCGCGCCAGTTTCTCAACCAATTGCACATGAACGTGCTCAAACGACGCCTGCGTTCCGTGCAGAATGGCCACCAGATTCACCAGCGCGTCGTGCCCGCGCAGCGCCCGAGTCAATGCAGCCTCGTCGTGCACATCGAGCGCCAGCAGCGCGACGCCGGCAGCTGGCGGCGCAGGCGGGGCCTTGCGCGTGGGCACCGTCACCTGCCAGCCGTGCTGCAGCAACTGTGCGCAAACCCTGGCACCCACAAAGCCAGTACCCCCCATGACAAAAACTTTTTTCATGCACCGAATTTAACGCTTCGGACCAAACGTCATGCGGTGCAGGGTTAAAGCGCGAGAGGAACACACGCTGAAAGCCGCTAACATGGCGGCTCATTTTTCACTTTCAGGGGCACCATGAGCACGTCCAGCATCGCCAACGTCACAGTCAACACACAAGCCAGCGTCTATTTCGACGGCAAATGCGTCAGTCACGGCATCACTTTTGCCGATGGCACGAAGAAATCGGTCGGTGTGGTGCTACCGGCAACGCTGACTTTCAATACCGGTGCGCCGGAAATCATGGAATGCGTGGCCGGCGATTGCGAGTACAAACTGGCCGGCACCGATGTCTGGCGCAAGTCCAACCCGGGCGAGCGCTTCAGCGTTGCAGGCAATTCTTCATTCCAGATCCGTGTCGCCGAGGCCTACCACTACATCTGCCACTTCGGCTGATTCACATCCGGGGTTAAACCACCACCGGCTCGGGTTCCAGCCGGATGCCAAAGCGTTCATAAACACTGGTCTGGATGGCGCGGGCCAGGGTCATAACCTCGCCGCCCGTGGCCTCACCATGATTGACCAGCACCAGCGCCTGCTTTTCATAAACGCCTGCATGGCCAACCGTCTTGCCGCGCCAGCCGCAAGCGTCGATCAACCAGCCGGCGGCGAGCTTGATCGAGCCATCAAGTAGCGGGTAATAGACCACTTTCGGGTCGCGCGCGATGATGTCGGCGCATTGTTCGGGCGTGACCGTCGGGTTCTTGAAAAAGCTGCCGGCGTTGCCAATGACTGCGGGATCGGGCAACTTGGCACGCCGAATCGCGCAAACCCACTCAAGCAGTTGCATGGCCGTTGGCTGCGTCACTCCTTCCTCGCTCATCCTGCGCTCCAGATCTGCGTAGCCCAGCACCGGTTTCCAGGGCTTGGGCAGCGCAAAGCGCACCTGCGTGATCAAGGCCCGGCCCGCCAGGCCGAGTCCGGCGCTACCCGGCGCGGCCGTATGTTTGAAAACCGAATCACGGTAGCCAAAAGCACATTGGGCGGCATCGAGCGTGAAAATCTGGCCGGTCTGAAGATCCACCGCGTCCAGCGAGTCAAAACGGTCCTGTAGTTCCACACCATAGGCGCCGATGTTCTGCACCGGCGCGGCGCCCACCGTGCCCGGAATCAGCGCCAGATTTTCCAGGCCCGGGTAGCCCTGCTCCAGCGTCCAGCGCACAAAATCATGCCAGTTTTCACCGGCGCCGGCTTCCACCACATAGGTTTTGCCGGTTTCTTTCACCAGACGCCGGCCCTTGATCTCGACTTTCAAAACCAGCGGCTTGACGTCACCGGTGAGCACAATATTGCTGCCGCCGCCCAGGATGAATTTGGGCTGCGCCCCCAGTTCGGCGCTGGCCAGCAGGGTCTGGACATCGGCCTGACTGCCAATGCGAACCAGCGCGTGCGCCTTGGCCACGATGCGAAAGGTGTTCAAGGCTTGTAATGGGACGTTTTTCTCGACTAACATTGCTCTGATTCTCGCATTTACGCTACTGCCTGCCACTCGTTCGGAAATATCACCATGCCTTCATTCGATACTGTTTGCGAAGCCAATCTTGTGGAAGTCAAAAATGCCGTTGACAACACCGCCAAAGAAATCGCCACCCGCTTTGATTTCAAGGGAACACCGGCTGCCATAGAAATCAAGGATAAGGAAATCACCCTGATTGGCAACGCTGATTTCCAACTCAGCCAGATCGAGGACATCCTGCGCAACAAGCTGACCAAGCGCAGCGTGGACGTACGCTTTCTGGACAAGGGCGACGTACAGAAGATGGGCGGCGACAAGGTCAAACTTGTCATCAAGGTACGCAACGGCATCGAGACCGAGATGTCCAAGAAGATCCAGCGCCTGCTCAAGGACAGCAAGCTCAAGGTCCAGTCTGCCATCCAGGAAAGCAAGCTGCGCGTGACCGGCGCCAAGCGCGATGATCTGCAGGCCGCGATGGCGCTGATTCGCAAAGACATCACCGATGTGCCCCTGAGTTTTGATAACTTTCGCGACTGAACCCTGATGGCCTCCGCTGTACGCAAGGAAGACGAATACGAAGACCTGCTGAGTCTGTGGTCCGATCTTGAACTTGGCCTGGGCATCGTGCTGGGCAGTCCACACAACACGCAGGAATTCCAGTTGCGCGTGCAACAGTACGACCAGTGGATGCAAACCCTGCTGGAGCGCGATACCGACCTGGGCCTGTACCTGCTGTTCCAATTGGCGACCAACTCGCCAGTCGGCTACAGCGCATCGCACGCGCTGGTCTGCGCGGTCTTGTGCCATTTGATCGCAACCGAACTGAAATTGCCGCAAAGCGAACGCAATAGCCTGGTGCACGCCGCGCTGACCATGAACATCGGCATGACCGCCCTGCAAGACCAACTGGCCGACCAGACAGAAAAACCAAGTCCCGAGCAGCAGGAAGGCATTCGCAGCCACGCAATCAGGGGCGCGCTGATGCTGACCCAACTGGGCGTTGTCGATCAACTGTGGCTCGACACGGTCACCCTGCATCACGACGAAGGATCGGAGAAGCAGGCCTTGGAGTCCCTGCCGCCGGCGCGGCGCCTGGCGCGTATTTTGCGGACGGTGGACCGTTATGCGGCCATGATCAGCCCGCGCAAATCACGCGAAGGCCGCAGTGCGACGGATTCCGCCCGCAGCATCACCACCACTGCCGACAACGCAAGCGATCCGGTCGGCCACGCCCTGTTGCGCATCGTTGGATTTTGCCCGCCTGGGACCTTTGTGAGGCTTGGAAACGGGCATGTTGCCGTCGTGATTCGTCGCAGCAACGAGCCCAATCTGCCCTTGGTGGCGATCGTGATCAGCGAGGCTGGCGCACTGGTGAATCCGCCGCAACTCCATCAGATCACCGCCACTGGGCCCGCCATCCGCTCCGCCATGGCGGCTTCAGCCGTGCAGGAAAACCTGAATCACTACCTGATCCTGCGCATGGCGGTCAACGCCTGAGCCTAGCCTAGCCCAACCATTTTTGGAGAAACTGCGCCTGCCCCATGGCCGGGTCAAGCTGGTAGTTGGCAAAACCGATGCGCTGGTAGAGCTTGATGGCGCCGGCGTTGCCACCCAGCACCTCCAGCGTGAGCTTGCAGGCACCGCGTTGCAGCGCCAGTTCCTCCACCAGCGCCAGCATTTTTTCTGCCACACGCTGGCCGCGAAAAGCGGGCAGTACGACGACGTCGTGCACATTGACCAACGGGCGGCAGGCAAAGGTGGAGAAGCCTTCAAAGCAGTTGACCAAACCAATCGGCTGCGCGTCTGGCGCACCGTCGAAAGCCAGCACGCTAAAAGCCTGCGGCTGTGCCGCCAGTGCCGGCAAAAGATTGGCCAGTGCAAAAGCGCTCAAGGGCTCGGCACCACCCATTGGATCCCGCGCGTAGGCGTCTAGCAAATCCAACAGGGCCTGGCCATGCAGTGGATTGGCGTAATCGACGCGACAGACGTGCACAGCAATGGACTTGTTCATGTTCAGGCCGACACAATTGCGGCGACCCGCTCGGCACAGCGCTGGGCCTGCGCTGCATCCACCGCTTCCACCATTACCCGCACCAAGGGTTCGGTGCCGCTGGCGCGCAGCAGCAATCGTCCGTTGGCACCCAACTCAGCTTCCACGGCCTTGATCGCATCGGCCAGTCCGGCGCTGGCTTGCCAGTCCTGGCCCGGCTTCAGTCGCACATTGATCAGGGTCTGCGGGAACAGCGTCACGTTGGCCAGCAAGTCGGCCACGCTCTTGCCGCTGCGCACACAGGCTTGCAGAATCTGCAGCGCCGAAATCAGGCCGTCGCCCGTGGTGTTTTTGTCCAGCGCCAGCAAATGCCCGGAGCCTTCGCCACCGAGCAGCCATTTGCGCTTGTCGAGTTCTTCGAGCACATAGCGGTCGCCGACCTTGGCACGCACGAACTGCACGCCACGCGCCTTGAGCGCCACTTCAACCGCCATATTGGTCATCAGAGTGCCCACCACGCCCGGCACGTGTTCATCCAGGCCGAGCCGGTCGTCCACCATGATGTAGAGCAGTTCGTCGCCGTTGTACAGACGCCCCTGCGCATCAACCAGTTGCAGACGGTCCGCGTCGCCGTCAAGCGCCACGCCGAAATCGGCGCCATGCGCCTTGACCGCAGCCACCAGGGCCTGCGGGTGCGTAGCGCCAACCTCGTGGTTGATGTTCAGGCCGTTGGGTGAGCAGCCAATCGCCACCACATCAGCGCCCAGTTCGTGAAACACCATGGGTGCAATCTGATATGCCGCACCATGCGCAGCGTCCACCACGATCTTCAGGCCTTTCAAGGTCAGGTCGCTGGCAAACGTGCTCTTGCAAAACTCGGTGTAGCGGCCGGCGGCATCGTCCAGGCGCCGTGTCTTGCCGAGGTTGGCCGAATCGGCCCACACCGGCGCTTCCTCCAATGCAGCCTCGACTTCGCGCTCCCAGTCGTCGGACAGCTTGGCGCCCTGGGCGCTGAAGAATTTGATGCCGTTGTCGGCGAAGGGATTGTGGCTGGCGCTGATAACCACCCCGAGCGAGGCACGCCGGGCACGCGTCAGATAGGCCACGCCCGGCGTTGGCAAAGGGCCCAGCAGCAGCACATCGACGCCAGCCGAATTGAAGCCGCTCTCCAGCGCGCTCTCCAGCATGTAACCCGAGATACGGGTGTCCTTGCCGATTAATACAGTGGGGCGCGCTTCCGTGCGTTTGAGAACGCGGCCGACGGCGTGGGCCAGGCGCAATACGAAATCGGGCGTAATCGGGGCCTGCCCTACCGTGCCGCGAATGCCGTCTGTTCCGAAATATTTTCTGCTCATGAATGTTGCCTGGTATTCGAATGGAAGCGACGCAAGCCGCCTCATTCTAGGGCGTGCAGCACACGCAAAGCCTGCACCGTCTCGCGCACGTCGTGCACCCGCAGCACAGCGGCACCGCGCTCAGCCGCGAGCATGGCGGCGGTCACACTGGGCACCATGCGCTGATGCGCCGCCAGCGGCTCTGCGCTGCCACCCATTGCCGCCAGCGATGACTTGCGCGACCACCCGGCCAGCAGCGCATAGCCACCGGTCAGAAGCTCACGCTGGCGCGCCAGCAGGGAAAAATTCTGCGCCACCGTCTTGCCAAAGCCGATGCCCGGGTCCAGCACGATGCGCTCTTTTGCCACGCCGCGCGCCTGCAAAGTCTGCGCCCGGCTCTGCAGGAATGCACGCACTTGCACCACCACGTCGCCAGCCATCGGCTCGACTTGCATGGTCTGGGGCTCGCGGTGCATGTGCATGAGGCAGACACCACAGCGCCCGTGCGCGGCGATGACATTGACGGCGTCGGGCTCAGTTGCTTGCGCGCCAGGTTCGCGCCAGCGCAAAGCCCAGATATCGTTGATGATGTCGGCACCCAGGTCCAGCGCCGCCTGCATGACGGCAGGCTTGTAGCTGTCGACTGAAATCGGAACGCCGAGGCTGACCGCTTCGCGCAGCACCGGCAACACACGCGCGAGTTCCTGGGCCAGCGGCAAGGGTGTGGCACCAGGTCGGCTGGATTCGCCACCGATGTCCAGAATGGCCGCGCCGTCGCGCAGCAACTGTTCGCAGTGCTGTAGCGCAGCTTTCGTGTTGTCATGCGCACCGCCATCGGAGAATGAGTCCGGCGTGACATTGACGATGCCCATTACCTTGGGCCGACTCAGGTCAATGGCAAAGCGGGTGGTGATCCATTGCATGACGATGTGGTCGTGTTGCGTGTATGAAAAACGGGGCCGCCCGGCCCGTACTTCAGTCAAACTTATACTGCCGCCGCGCCGGGCCGCCCCAAGCAAGGCACGGCCCCCTCGGGGGGCAGCGCAGCACACGCAGTGGCAAGCGTGGGGGTCCTAGGCCACGGTCGGCGCGGCATCCACTTTGACGGCTGGTGTGCCGCCGCTGCTGCTGTCGCCGCCGGGGGTTGGCACGCGTGGTGTCCAGTCCTTCGGTGGCCGTGGCACCTTGCCGGCCATGATGTCATCGAGTTGTTCGCTGTCGATGGTTTCCCACTCCAGAAGGGCCTTGGCCATG
>CAIWNX010000249.1 GCA_903914175.1 uncultured beta proteobacterium
ATAGCCGTCACCGGCAAACAGGTTCTTGCCATCTTTCCAGATCGACTGGTGCACGTGCATGCCAGAGCCGTTGTCGCCAACGATGGGCTTGGGCATGAAAGTCGCGGTCTTGCCATAGGCATGGGCCACGTTCTGCACCACGTACTTGAGAACCTGCGTCCAGTCGGCGCGCTGCACCAGCGTGCTGAACTTGGTGCCGAGTTCGTTCTGGCCAGCGCCCGCCACTTCGTGGTGGAACACTTCAACCGGGATGCCCAGCGATTCGAGAATCAGCGACATTTCAGCGCGCATATCCTGCGTGCTGTCAACCGGTGGCACGGGGAAGTAGCCACCCTTGACGGTGGGACGGTGGCCCTTGTTGCCGCCATCCATCTTCTTGCCCGAATTCCAGGGCGCTTCGCCCTCGTCGATCTTGAAGAAGGTGCCCGACATGTCGGTATTCCAGCGCACGTCGTCAAAAATGAAGAACTCTGGCTCCGGACCGAAAAAGGCGGTATCGCCCATGCCGGAGGCCTTGAGGTAGGCTTCAGCGCGCTTGGCCACCGAGCGCGGATCGCGGTCGTAGGCCTTGCCATCGCTGGGCTCAACCACGTCGCAGCTCAGGAACAGCGTCGTTTCTTCAAAGAACGGGTCGATGTTGGCGGTGTTCGGGTCGGGCATCAACTGCATGTCTGAGGCTTCAATGCCCTTCCAGCCAGCGACGGACGAGCCGTCAAACGCATGACCAGAGCTGAACTTGTCTTCATCAAAATGGGAAACCGGCACGGTCACGTGCTGCTCTTTGCCCCGGGTATCGGTGAAACGGAAGTCAACAAACTTGACTTCGTTGTCTTTCACCATCTTCATGACGTCTGCGACGGTCTTGGCCATCAAATACTCCTGGTTGGAACGTTGTTGAGAAAGTAACTGGGTAAGCAATGCAGTTTCTGTGCCAAAGCCTGTGCTGCTGCGAATATCCCGCAGGCCGTATTTTGCCTTGACTTTGCCCCGGTTTCGGCCGAGGCCGAGGCAAGTTTGCTCGCCTCCTCTTGGTGCTCAATTTCAAAGCACCAAATTGAGGCGTCTAGTTTTGCACCAATTCAGGGCCCAGACGGGCATCAAAACCCTTCAAACCCTGTAGCAAAGCCGGATAGGCCTGGGCCACCACAGCGGGTTCCCCTTTCACACCCAATTCGATATGGCGCCCGTATTGCGGGTGATCGACGCTGGGCAGACTAAAGACCTTGACCCCGGGGTAAACGCGCTCAATGTCCTGCATCAAGGGCGTCAGCGTGGACTCCATGGCACCGTAGACGATGACCGATTTCTCGATCCAGGCGGCGTTCTGGAAACGGTGCGGGTAGTTCGTATCAAGCACCCACTCAATCATCGGCCAGGCCATGACCGGGAACCCCGGCACGAAATGCACATGGCCGCAACTGAAGCCCGGGATCTTGTTAAAGGGGTTGGGAATGATGGACGCACCAACCGGGAACATGCCCATATTCAAGCGGTGGATGTTGTCCGGGCGATCCGGCTCGTAAACCGTGCCCTGCTCTTTGGCCATGTCCTGCATGCGCTCGCGAATCAGGGCTTCGGCCTGCGGGTGCAGCGCCAGTTCCAGTCCCAGGGCGCGCGCCGCGCACTGGCGTGTGTGGTCGTCCGGGGTGGCGCCAATGCCGCCGCAGGAAAACACAACATCACCCGATGCAAAAGCGCGCTTCAACGTGGCGGTAATGCGCTGCGGCGAATCACCGACGTAATCGGCGTAATCAAGTTGCAGGCCGCGTGCCTTGAGCAACTCAATGACCTTGGGCAGGTGCTTGTCAGCGCGCTTGCCCGAGAGGATCTCGTCGCCGATGATGATCAGGCCAAAGCCTGGGGTGTGGGTTTTATCTGGATGCACAGTCTGGTTCATGCCGCAATGGTAGCGCCTGAACGTCAATCGTCGGCGACGCCACAACCGACGCCACCGCTTCGCCGCGCAGGGCATGCAGTGCAGCCAGACAGAAATGCGCGAACCAGAGCGAGGAAAAAGCAAACACCAGCGTATAGAGCCAGACCGCCAGCGGCACCAGCAAGACAAAAGCCGCTGCCAGCAGTGCACCGGAGGCCCAGATCAGGCTCGGCGCGGCGCCCATGAAACCGCACAACACACCCATCAACAGCAACCAGCCACGATGCCGGCGAAAGATTTCACTCCGCTCCATTGGACTGGCGTGTTCGGCCAATGCATCGTAGGCCATGACGCGGTAAGTCAGCCAGCCCCAGATCAGCGGCGGCAGCACCAGAATCAGCGGCGGCACCAGCCACAGCGGGCTCGACAACAGCATGGCAAACAAAGCCAGCAATGTCAGCCCCATGGCACGCGCGGCACCAGAAACCAGACCGCCACCGCGCAAGCGTTCAAGTTGTGGAAAACGCCGCTCCGCCACCAGCAGGGTCAGGGCCGGCGTCATCAATAAAGCCACTGTGAGCAGGGACAGCAACACGATCACTGGTGTCACCATGAAGATCACGATCAACGGCGCCAGCACCAGTTTCAGGCTACCGAAACCCACGCTTTTCAACCAGGGGCCAATCGTGCTGACCACACTGTTTGCCTCCAAGCCCGAACGCACCCAGTCCATCGCCGCATCCCAATACCAGTAGCCCAGCCCCAGCGTCAGCGTGATCATCAAGACCAGCGGCAGGAACGACAGGGCAATCACGCGCGGCCGAATGCAATATGCAAGCGCACGCCAGAATGAATCAAGAAACAGGTTCATGCGCGAAGCATAACGGTCAGGCTGCTTCAGGCCGCGATGCAGGCCAGGTCGGCCGCTGCAAGCCAGCGCCACTGGCCCGGCGCCAGATCATCAGGCAGACGCAGGCCGCCGATCTGTGAACGCTGCAAGGCCTCCACGCGGTTGCTCACGGCTGCCACCATGCGCTTGACCTGGTGGTACTTGCCTTCGGTCAGCGTCAGGCGCAAATGATGTTCGCTGACAGCTTCGCAAGCGGCAGCGCGAACTGGCTTCGGGTCGTCGTCGAGCACCACACCGGCCAGCAGTTTGGCAATCTGGACCTCAGTGAGCGGATGCTTTACCGTCACCTCATAAACCTTGGGAACGTGATGCCGCGGCGAACTCATGCGGTGGATAAACTTGCCGTCATCGGTGAGCAGCAGCAGCCCGGTCGTGTCCTGATCGAGCCGGCCTACCGCCTGCACGCCCTGCACCGCGCCCTTTTGCGGACGCAGGCGCAAAGGCGACGGCAGCAGCGTATAGATGCTGGGGTAAGTCGATGGCTTTTGCGAACACTCCGTGGCTGCCGGCTTGTTCAGCATCAGGTAGGCCTTTTCCTGGTACGGCCAGTCGACGCCCTGCACCCGAAAGCGCAGCCCCTCGGCCTCAA
This sequence comes from uncultured beta proteobacterium, assembly GCA_903914175.1. Classification (GTDB taxonomy): domain Bacteria; phylum Pseudomonadota; class Gammaproteobacteria; order Burkholderiales; family Burkholderiaceae_C; genus Rhodoferax. The sequence continues at coordinate 3,376 of CAIWNX010000249.1, forward strand.
AGTCGGCGCCCGATTCAGTACAGACCAAGGCCGTCGCCACTTCCGCCGATGGATAAACCTGCACCAAGCCCTGCTGGATCAATCCGGCGCAGACGCGCCGCGTGCCAAAGCCCTGCGAATAAAGAATGTCCTGAAGCTGCATGCCGCGAGTATCGCAAAACGCCATCCAACCCTGCCTGCATCCTGACAAGCCAAGGTGAGATACTTTGCCCACGCCCATGAAAGAACTATTTTTACTCGATCCCGACCTGGTCTTCCTCAACCACGGCTCGTTTGGCGCCTGCCCACGGGAAGTGATGCAGGAATACCAGCGCTGGCAAATGGAGATGGAGCGCAACCCGGTCGAATTCCTTGGACGGCGCTCGGCCGAACTGCTGGCGCATTCGCGCGCATTGCTGGCCAAGACACTGGGTGCGAATCCGGAAAACCTGGTTTATCTGCCTAACTCCACCACGGGCGTCAACACGGTGGCGCGTTCACTCAATCTGCAAAGCGGCGATGAAGTCCTCAGCACCGATCACGAATACGGCGCATGCGACAACGCATGGAACTTCGTTTGCCAGCGCAGCGGCGCGCGCTACGTTCCGGTCGAAATCCCCTTGCCGTTTGAAGCGGCGGAATTCACGCGCCGCGTCTGGGCTGGCGTCACGCCGCGCACCCGTGTCATTTTTCTGAGCCACATCACATCAACGACGGGGCTGATTTTTCCAATCGCAGAACTGTGCCGCCGCGCCCGCGACGCCGGCATTCTGACCGTGATCGACGGCGCCCACGCACCGGGCCATATCCCCTTGGTTCTGAACAGCCTCGGTGCCGACTTCTACACCGGCAACTGCCACAAATGGCTGTGCGCGCCCAAGGGTTCGGGCTTTCTGCATGTGCTGCCACAACACCACGACATGGTCCATGCCGCAGTCGTGAGCTGGGGCTACAGCGCCAGCATCACGGGGCACACCGGCTTTGACGCCTACACCGGCGCCACGCTGCTGGAGCGCCGCCTGCAATGGCAAGGCACGCGCGACATCTCGGCTTTTCTCAGCGTGCCGCAGGCGATCCGGTTTCAAGCCGCGCACAACTGGGACCGCGTGCGCCAACGCTGCCACGCGCTCGCCGCGCAGACGCTGCAGCGCATCGGCGACATGACCGGGCTGAGCCCTGTTTGCCGTGATGATGACTTCGCCCAGATGGTGGTGATCCCGATGCCACCCATGAATCCGCAATGGCTCAAGGACACGCTCTTTGACGACTACCGGATCGAGGTACCCGTCACCTCGCACCGCGACCGGCTTTTCATCCGGCTCTCGATCCAGGGCTACAACACACCGGCCGATGCGGACGCGCTGGTTAAAGCCGTCGGCGAAATACTTGAAAGCAGAAAAGGAAACCCATGAACAACTTCCCCGTCTACGCCCTGCCCGGCCTGCTCGACGACGAGCGCCTGTGGCAACAGCAAGCTGCCTTCTTCGCGCCACAGCACGCCGTCGTCACTGCCAAACTGAGCGGGCACGACAGCATTGCCGCGCTCGCAGCCAGCGCACTGGCCAACGCACCAGCCGAGCGCTTCGCGCTGGTCGGGCTTTCGATGGGCGGCTACGTGGCGCTCGAAATCATGCGCCAGGCGCCCGAGCGCGTGCTCGGCCTGGCCCTGCTCGACACCAACGCGCGAGCCGACTCAGCCGCAGCCACCGAGTTGCGTACCCACGCAATCGCGCAGGCGCGCACCGATTTTGCCGGCGTCGTCTCTGCTCTCACACCGCGTCTGCTGCACCCGGACCATCTGGCCAACAAAACCATCGTCGACGTCATCGAAGCCATGGCCCACACGCTTGGGCCGGAGGTCTTCAAGCGCCAGCAAACGGCCATCATGGGCCGCATCGACAGCCGCCCTTTTCTTCCCACCATCCGCTGCCCCAGCCTGGTGCTGTGCGGGCGCGAAGACCTGCTGACGCCGGTGGAACTGCACGAAGAAATGGCAGCAGGCATTCCCGGTGCCAAGTTGGTGGTGGTAGAACACTGCGGCCACATGTCGGCGCTGGAGCAGCCGCAACAGGTGAACGCCGCGCTGCAGAGTTGGCTGTCGACGCTGACGTGCTGACCGTCGTTCGTATCTTTTGTCTGTGCCAACGCCAGCCTCGCTGTGCCTGCTAGTTACACCTTTCAAGCCCATGTTTTCATCAACGTTCACCTTTGCACCGGGGCAATTCGACGAAACCTTTCATCGTCTTGATCAGGAGATTGCTGCCTTTGCCAAGTCGATCCCAGGCTATTTGGGTGAGGAAACCTGGGAGAACAAAACCACGGGCTTGATCTCGAACGTCTACTACTGGGAAACACTGGAGGCGCTTGCGCAATTGACAGAGCACCCCACCCATCTGTTGGCGAAGTCGCAACAAGGCAAGTGGCTCGACGGATACCGGATCGTCATTTCCCAGGTGCTTCGTGTCTATGGCGACGCCAAACTCAACAGCAAAATGACGTCAAATTAGGGTGCGATATTGATGGTGCCAAACGCTGACATCGCTGATTGAAGGTCAAGTCCGGAGAAAGTTGTAAACCCGTATCGCAGCGTAACCGGAAATACAGAAGTTCAAATTGACCACCAGATACCGGTCATTGCCTCCAGTAGCCCCACGACAGCAGAGTGGTCGCGAATTCAATCAAAGGGATACCCGCACCCGACCATAGGACTAAACCGCTCG
>CAIWNX010000250.1 GCA_903914175.1 uncultured beta proteobacterium
AAAATCGCGCCGGCTGCGGTAACGCACCATGGCAACGTAATTCCAGGGCGCAGCGCCCTCGGGCCCGACGAAGCTCCCGGCACACCTGGCCAGAAAAATCGGCATCGCGCCGCAACGCAGCAAGGGCAACAGCACAGCGCGGCCGTAACGCTTGTCGGCGTCGCGCGCACTGTCGCCATAGGTATGGCCCGGCGGGTACAGCGCCTTGGCACGGTAGCGCACCAGGTTGTGCATGACAAACTCGCAGCCGTCGTCGTTGGCAGCCAAGCGGCTCACCAACTCCGCCGTGGACTGACCCTGCGTGTCGCGGCTGAGCTGGCCCAACACGCGCTCAAACTCCGCGATCTCTGCCTGCGTCAAAGGTTTGCCACGGCCGCCGTACCAAAGATGAAACAACAGGTAGAGCGCGCTGAGCGCCAGCACAATGATCAAGGTCTTGCTCATACGGTCTTGGCCTCAGGCTAGGTCGCGCAATTCGCGGCGCAGGATCTTGCCGACGTTGCTCTTGGGCAACTCGGCCATGAACACAACCTCGCGCGGGATCTTGTAGGCGGTCAGGTTATCGCGGCAGTGCTGCAGCAGCGCCGCTTCGGTCAGCGCCGCCGACTTCTTCACGACAAAGATCTTCACGCTCTCGCCCGAGTTCGCGCTGGTCTTGCCCACGGCAGCGACTTCGAGCACGTCGGGGTGCATCATCACCACTTCTTCAATCTCGTTCGGATAAACGTTAAAGCCCGAGACCAGGATCATGTCTTTAAGGCGGTCCACAATTTTGAGAAAACCCTTTTCGTCGATCACCGCCACGTCTCCCGTGCGCAGAAAGCCGTCCGCCGTCATCACGGCCGCTGTTTCCTGCGGCCGCTGCCAGTAGCCGACCATCACTTGCGGGCCCTTGACACACAACTCGCCAGCCGCGCCGATCGGGAGTTCTTCGCCCGCAGCATTGCGAATCGAGACATCGGTCGATGGCACCGGCAAGCCGATGCTGCCGCTGAATTCTTTCAGGTCAAACGGATTGACCGTCACCGTCGGCGAGCACTCGGTCAGCCCGTAGCCTTCGACCAGCGGCGCGCCGGTGATCTTCTGCCAGCGCTCGGCCACTGGTCGCTGCACAGCGGCCCCGCCGCCAATGGCAAAACGCAGCTTGCTGAAATCGATCTTCGCAAAATCAGGGTCGTTGATGAGCCCGTTGAACAGCGTGTTCACCGCCGGCATCGAAACAAAACGGTACTGGCCGAGCACTTTGACAAACGCCGGTATGTTGCGCGGGTCAGCCACCAGCACATTGGTGCCGCCCATGCCGACCATGCCCAGACAGCCTCCGAGCGCGAAGATGTGGTACAGCGGAATCGCGGTGATGCTGATCAGTTCTTCGTTGCGATCCAGGAAAGGCTCGCTCCAGACCTGGCCCTGTTTGACGTTGGCCAGCACGTTGCGGTGCGTCAGCATGGCGCCTTTGGAAACACCGGTGGTGCCGCCGGTGTACTGCAAGAAAGCCAGTTCTTCGGACTTGATCGCAACCGGTTTGAAGCTTGCGGCCGCGCCCTGCGCGAGCATGTCCAAAAAAGTTACGCTGCCCGGTAGCGAATACGCTGGCACCGCCTTCTTCACTTTGCGGATCAGGAAGTTGCCCAGCACGCGTTTGGGCCAGGGCATCATGTCGGCCAGGCCGGTGACGACAACGTGCTTGACCCCGGTATTGGCAATGACTTTGGCCAGCGTGTGGGCAAAAACCTCGACCACGATCATGGCCTGGGCGCCGGCGTCATTGAGCTGGTGCTGCAACTCGCGCGCCGTGTACATCGGGTTCACGTTGACCACCACATAGCCGGCGCGCAGCAGACCGAACAGGCAGACCGGGTATTGCAGCAGATTGGGCATCATCAGCGCCACGCGCGTCCCCGGCGGCAGCTTCAGGACCGACTGAAAGTAGGCGGCCAGTTCGCGCGTCAACTTGTCAAGTTGGCGATAGGTGATGGCAACGCCGGTTGAGCCGCTGACGAAGGCGCGCCTTTCGCCATACAGTTTGACGGCGTCGTCAAAGTAGCTGGCAATCGAGCCCAGCGCGTCGACGTCAATCTCGGCCGGAACACCCGCCGAATAACTCTGGATCCAGATTTTTTCCATGGTCTGTCGTCGGTTCCCTGTTCTCAATACACAAGTGTACTGTTGAACGCAACCCGCCGTATCAGTGAATACCCGAATGAACGACTCGCGCCTCAGCGCAGAAAGTAGCGGTGCACGCCGTCGTCGGCCAGTGCGCGCTGAACTTCGCCTCGGTTCATCAGGTGGTTCAGGCAGGCGCGTGTCTCGCCCGTGGCCATGTGCAGCAGCGGGATGTTCTCTTCACCGATGGCGCGGCCAAACAGGGCCTCGGACAATTCCACCAGGCGGCGCGGCTGCTGCAGCACGCGCTTGAGGCGGCCAAAGGTGCGCTCCTGGTCGGCGCCGAGTTGGTCCAGCCGCGCGTGCAGACCGCGAAACGGTTCGTTGTGCGAAGGCAGCACCAACACGTCGTCGGGCACTTCACGCTTGAGCTTTTGCAAGGAGTCGAGCCAGTCACGCATCGGGTCGGCATCGGGCTCACTGGGGTGCACCGAGATGTTGGACGAAATCCGGGGCAGCACCTGATCTCCCGAGATCAGAACCCGCAGTTCCGGGCAATACAGGCAGGCGTGTTCCGGCGAATGACCACTGCCGACGACAACGCGCCAGTTATGCGGACCGATGCGCAGTTCCTCGCCGTCCTGGATGCGCCGGTAGCTGTCGGGCAGGGCGTGAATGTATTTGCCAAAAACGCCAAAGGCCTTGTGGTAGGTCTCGACGGCGGCGGCCGACCAGCCCGACTCCAGGTAGAAGCTGAGCACATCGCTTGCCGCTTCACGCCCGTTCTCTGCCACCAGCGCGCGGCAGTTCAGGTATTCCAGGCGTGTCATCCACAGGCGGATGCGGAACTTGCGCGTGAGCCAGCCGGCCATGCCAACGTGGTCTGGGTGCATGTGCGTGACGAAGACGCGCGTGATCGAGCGCGCATCGGTGGAAAGGGCAAAGAGTTCGCGCCAGACGCGCGTGTTGTCGTCGCTGCTGGTGCCGGTATCGACCACGGCCCAGCCCACGCCGTCATCGAGCGCCCACAGGTTGATGTGATCGAGCCGGAACGGCAGCGGCATGCGGATCCAGTGCACGCCGGGTGCGACTTCGCAGGTCTGGCCGCGCGCCGGGATCTCGAATGGGTAGCTCAGCGCCGCTGCCGGCTTCTCTTGGTTCATGCCATCGTCCTGTGTGCTTTTCAACGATTCTGACACGCCAGCCTGGAGCGGTCTTGCGGCAACTGGTTAGCAAGATAACGCAAGACCGGCGCTTGGTTGCGCACCTAAGATGAATCACTCCAACCCTGAAGCCATCGAAAGAAATCCATGTCCGACAAAGTCGTTATCACTTGCGCGCTCACCGGTAGCCTGACCGATCCGGTGCAGCACCACGTGCCGGTCACGCCCGAGCAAATGGCCAGGCAAGCGCGCGCCGCCTACGACGAGGGCGCCACCGTGATGCACTGCCACTTTCGCCAGCAGGAGAGCGGCAAGGGGCATCTGCCAAGCTGGGATCCGCAGGTATCCAAAGACATCCAGCAGGCGATCCGCGAAGCCTGCCCCGGCGTCATCATCAACCACACCACCGGCGTGGTTGGCCCGACCTATCTGGACGCGCTGCGCTGCGTGCGTGAGACCCGCCCCGAGATGGCGGCCTGCAACGCCGGCTCGCTCAACTACCTCAAGGTCAAGGCCAACGGCACCTGGGCCTGGCCGCCGATGCTGTTCGACAACGCACCGGCCAAGGTCAAGGAGTTCATCGACGTGATGGCCGAGGTCAACTGCCTGCCCGAGTTCGAGTGCTTCGATGTCGGCATCGTGCGCTGCGTCGAGATGTACCAGCGCGTGGGCATGTACACCGGGCCGCTCGAATACAACTTTGTCATGGGCGTTGAATCCGGCATGCCGGCGGACCCGGAACTGCTGCCGATCCTGACCCGGCTCATCGTGCCGGGATCGAACTGGCAGGTCACCGCCATCGGGCGCAAGGAGATCTGGCCGCTGCACCGGCGCTGCGCCGAACTCGGCGGCTTTCTGCGCAGTGGTTTGGAAGACACCTTCTACCTGCCCGACGGCACCAAGGCGACCTCGAACGGCCAGTTGATCGCGCAGCTTGCGCAGTACGCGCGTGAAGCCGGACGCTCAATTGCCACACCCACTGAAGCGCGCGCCCTGCTGCATCTGGGCCAGAACAACGCCTGAACGAGCAACCGCGCCAGATCAGCGCCGCAGCGCGGCCAGCAGCGCATCAAACGGGAATTGCGCCGCCACCGCTGCCGCCTGCGGCGAATCAAGGCGCGGGATTCGGGCCAGACAGGGCGCCTGCAATTGCTGGCCGAGTGCATCCATATGCTGCTGCGCCTGCGTCGGGTCCGCATCCATGATGTTGGCAACCCAGCCCGCCAGCTCCAGGCCGCGCGCACGCAGTGCTTGCGCGGTCAGCAGGGCGCGCTCGATACAGCCGCTTGTGATGCCGACCACCAGAATCACCGGCAGGTCCAATGCGCGCGCCAGATCTGCGGTGTCGAAGTCAGCACCCAAGGGGTCCAGAAAGTCGCGGTCGGCGTCGACCACGATAACGTCGGCCCAGGTCGCCAACACATCAAAGGCATCAACCATTTCCTCGATGCGCATCTGCACACCGGCCATTTGCGCCGCCTCTTGCGGCGCCGATTCCTGCGCGAAGATGTAGGGTGAAAGCACACGTCCCGGAAACGCAAACGAACCTTCTTTGGCCAGTTGCTCCAGATCGGATTGGCGCCAGCGGCCCTGCTCGAGCGTGGCGCCGGTTGCTACCGGCTTCATGCCCACCGTGTGCACGCCGTGGTTGCGCAAGCGGTTCACCAGCGCACTGGCAACCAGCGTCTTGCCGACCGCGACATCCGTACCCGTGACAAAGCAGGAGCGGATCATCGGCTGCCCTGTTTGCACACCGGAGTTCACACGCAGCGGATCTATCTTGTGCCCGGCGAAGACGGTGCCGCCGGCGCGTGGCTGTAGACCGCGAGCTTGCGCGAGCCGGCGAAGATGTCGCTCGGTTTCAAGCCAAACACCTTGCGGATCGAGTGGCTGAAGTGGGTGGAATCGGGATAGCCGGTATCGAGCGCCACATAGGCCAGGTTGGCACTGCGGTTGACGTAGTGCAACAGGTTGCGCGCACGCTTCCAGGTTCTGAAACTGCGAAACGGTGCGCCCACTTCCTGCTTGAACAGGTGCAGGAAACGCGAGAACGACAAATGCGCTGACGCGGCATACTCTTCGGCGATACCCTGTGCCGAAGGATCCTGTTTGATGCGTGTCAGCACATCGGCGATCCGACTGTCCATGCGCCGCAGCGCCAGTTCGGCGCCGAAAAAGGTCTGGTCGAAGTTCAGCGACATCAGATCCACGGCATGACCGCCTTCGGACAACTCGCGCTGGCGTTGCTGCACCAGGCGCACAAAGGCCGGCGCATCGACCGCGCCGCGGCCTTTGAGCGCGCCCGGCAGCGCGTCGCTGTCAACCGTTTCCGCCTCAATCTGGATGACGTTGACCAAGCGCCCTTCAACCGACACCTGGTGCGGCTCGTAAGGCGGCACCACCGCCATCTCGGAAGTCTGCCAGGGGCCATCGCCCAGGCGAATGCGCAGCGTGCCGGTAACGGCCACATAGACGGTGTAGGTGCCCATGGTTCGCACCGATGGCACGCCGAGCAGGCCGAGATAAAAAATCCGGTCGGGCGTGATCCACATCAGTCGATTGGAGCGCTCCGGGCTTGCGCCAGCACTATTGAACGGCATGACTGTCTCCTGTCATTATTGGACTTGTATGAACAGCGAGATTAAAGGCCAGCGACGGCCCGGTCTTGTGTCAGCATGCTGCGCCGGCTCCCGAAATGCCACAAAACGCTAGGCGTTTACCCTAGGCACACTGGTATTTCCTGAGTTCGAGTTTGCCGATCTGGTTGCGGTGCACCTCGTCCGGGCCGTCGGCCAGGCGCAGCACGCGCGACATGGCGTAGGCGTGGGCCAGGCCGAAGTCGTTGCTGGTGCCGCCGCCGCCGTGCGCCTGGATCGCCCAGTCGATCACCTTGGTCGCCATGTTCGGCACCGCCACCTTGATCATGGCGATCTCGGTGCGCGCCAGCTTGTTGCCCACCGTGTCCATGCGGTGCGCGGCGTTGAGCGTAAGCAAGCGTGCCTGCTCGATCATGATGCGCGACTCGGCGATGCGCTCGACCGTCACGCCCTGCTGCGCCACCGGTTTGCCAAAGGCCACGCGCGACAGGCTGCGCCGGCACATGCGCTCCAGCGCACGCTCGGCCAGCCCGATCAGACGCATGCAGTGATGGATGCGCCCCGGCCCCAGGCGCCCCTGCGCGATCTCAAAACCACGGTCCTCACCGAGCAGCAGATTGCTGAGCGGCACCCGGACATTTTTGAACATCACTTCGGAAGCACGATCGGGCATGCCGTAGTAGCCAAAGACCGGCAGCGGCCGCAGCACAGTAACACCGGGGGCATCCATCGGAATCAGGATCATCGACTGCTGACGGTGGCGGTCGGGATTGTCCGGGTTGCTCTTGCCCATGAAGATGGCCACGCGGCAGCGCGGGTCGGTGGCGTTGGTGGTGTACCACTTGCGCCCGTTGACCAGATAGTGATCGCCATCGCGCTGAATCAGGGACTCGATGTTGGTGGCGTCGCTCGATGCCACGCCGGGCTCCGTCATGGCAAAGCAGGAACGGATCTCGCCCGCCAGCAAGGGCGTCAGCCACTGCGCCTGTTGCTCGGGTGTGCCATAGCGCGCCAGCACCTCCATGTTGCCGGTGTCGGGCGCCGAGCAGTTGAAGACCTCGGGCGCCAGAAAAGAGCGGCCCATGATCTCGCACAGCGGCGCGTATTCCAGATTGGTCAGGCCAGCGCCATGCGGCGACTCGGGCAGGAACAGGTTCCACAGGCCGGCGGCGCGTGCTTTGGGCTTGAGCTCGTCCATGATCGGATGCACCTTCCAGGGCCCCAGTGCCTCGGCCTCGTCAACGTGACGCTGCTCGTTCGGATAGATGTGCTCGTCCATGAAGGCATTGAGCCTTTTCTGCAGGTCCGCCACCTTGGGGGAGGGATCGAATGGCATGGGAATCCTTTCTGGGCGTGTCTGGATTTTTCGGAAAAGAAAACCGCACGCAGTTTGATGCACTGCATCGTAGGCAAAGCGGCCCGTGGCAGCCGCCGGTTTCAAGCCACCTCGAACAGCCCGGCTGCGCCCATGCCGCCACCGATGCACATGGTGATGACGACGTACTTCACGCCACGGCGTTTGCCTTCGATCAGCGCATGGCCGACCAGGCGCGCGCCGGTCATGCCGTAGGGGTGTCCGATCGAGATGCCGCCACCGTTGACGTTGTAGATTTCCGGGTCGATGCCGAGGTGGTCGCGGCAATACAAGGCCTGGCAGGCAAAGGCTTCGTTGAGTTCCCACAGGCCGATGTCGGCAACCTTCAAGCCGTTGAGCTTGAGCAACTTGGGAATGGCGTAAACCGGGCCGATGCCCATTTCTTCCGGCGCGCAACCGGCCACCGCCATGCCACGGTAAATGCCCAGCGGTTGCAGGCCACGGCGCTGCGCCAGGCTGGCTTCCATCACGACGCAGGAGGAAGCGCCGTCCGACAACTGGCTGGCATTGCCGGCCGTGATGCAGCCACCCTCGATCACCGGCTTCAAGGCCTGCAGGCTCTCCAGCGTGGTCTCAGGCCGGTTGCCCTCGTCGCGCGCCAGTGTGACTTGCTGGTAGCTGACTTCTTTCGTGAGTTTGTCGACCACGGCCATGCTGCTGGTGAGCGGCACGATCTCGGCGTCAAAACGCCCGGCGGCCTGTGCCGCGGCAGTGCGGCGTTGCGACTCGAACGCGTAGCGGTCCTGCGCGTCGCGCGAGATGCCGTATTTTTTGGCGACGAACTCTGCCGTCTGCAGCATCGGCATGTAGGTATGCGCCGCCTTGGCGACCACGGCCGGGTCCTGGTCGCGCGCGACCCACGCCATGTAGGGCGTCTGCACGGCAGAGATGTTGTCCTGGCCGCCGGCGACGACGACCTCCATGCCGTCGACCATCACCTGCTTGGCTGCCGTGGCAATTGCCATCAGACCCGACGAGCACTGGCGGTCCATGGTCTGTCCCGACACCGTCAACGGCAAGCCGGCAGCGATGCTGGCATTGCGTGCCAGGTTCATGCCGGCGGTGCCGCCCGTGAGCACGCAGCCCATCACCACATCGTCAACCTCGGCACCGTCAACGCCAGCGCGGCGCACCGCGTGTTCGATCGTGTGTCCCAGCAACGTGGGCGACTTGATGTTGTTGAAAGCACCCTTAAAGGCACGCCCGATCGGGGTGCGGGCAGTGGAAACAATGACGGCTTCTCTCATGATGGTTGACTCCGGTGAAGTTGAAAAGGTTGAAATTTCTGAAACGTGAGGTTACTGCACCGCCTTGATTGCGGGTCGGGGCCCGCAATGACACCCGGAGGCTGTCATGCCGGACTCGATCCGGCATCCAGTGGTTCAAGCTGCGTGGATTGCCGCGTCGCTGCGCTCCTCGCAATGACGGCGGTGTGTGTCATGACGCAGCATGGTCACTCAGGCGCTGGCCCTGTGCCGCCAGGGTCTTGAGCAGGTCGCTGACAGTCCAATAGCCAAACGCGTCGCTGCGCTCGCTGGCGTAAACGTCCATGCGCTGGGCGATGGTCGCAAGGCCAATCTCATCGGCCATGAACAGCGGGCCGCCACGGTGGTCCGGGAAGCCGTAGCCGGCAACCCACACCATGTCGATGTCAGCGCCGCGGTAGGCAATGCCTTCGGACAGGATCAGCGCGCCTTCGTTGATCAACGGGTAGAGCAGGCGCTCGACAATCTCCTGGTCTGTGATGTCGCTGCGCCGCTGAATGCCGTATTGCGCTGCCAGCGCAACGCAGATCTCGGTAAGCGCCGGGTCCGGCAGCGGCGTGCGGCCCTCGTAGCGGTAGTAGCCCGCGAGCGTCTTCTGACCAAAGCGCCCGAGTTCAAACAGCTTGCGCACCAGCACGCGGTAGCTCGGGTCCGCTGGCAGGCCGCCGGCCTTGTCGCGCTCGATGACGGTCTTGGCGCCGACGTCGATGCCAGCCATGTCGAGCATGCGGCAGGGGCCCATCGCCATGCCCAGTGCCTCCACCGCGCGGTCAATCTGCTGCGGCTGCGCGCCTTCGAGCAGCAGGAACTCGGCCTCGCGCATGTAGACCTCGGCCATGCGGTTGCCGATAAAGCCGTAGCAGACGCCTGACACCACCGCCACTTTGCCGATGCTGCCGGCCAGCTTCATCACCGTTGCCAGCACCTCGGGCGCAGTCTGGGCACCGCGCACCACTTCAAGCAATCGCATGACGTTGGCCGGGCTGAAGAAATGCATGCCGACCACATCCATCGGCCGCCCGGTGGCCGCTGCCAGTTCATCGACATCGAGCGTCGAGGTGTTGGTCGCGATGATGGCGCCGGCCTTGCAGATCTGGCCCAGTCTGGCGCAGATCTGGCGCTTGAGATCCATGTTCTCGAAGACCGCCTCGATCACCAGATCGCAACCAGCCAGATCGGCGTAGTCGAGCGAGCCGGTCAACATCGACAGGCGCTGCGCCAGTTGCTCTGCGCTGAGCTTGCCCTTGGCGGCGCTGGCTTCGTAGTTCTTGCGCACCAGCGCCAGGCCGCGCTGCAGCGCTTCATCGGTGGCCTCAACGATGACAACCGGGATGCCGGCGTTGGCGAAGTTCATCGCGATGCCGCCGCCCATGGTGCCGGCACCGACGACACCAACCGATGCAATCTTGCGCAGCGCCACATCCTTGGCCAGACCCGGAATCTTGCTGACCTGGCGCTCGGCGAAAAACAAATGGCGCAGTGCGCGCGAAGTGGCCGACGGGCGCAATAGCTCAAACTCACGTGCCTCGACCTGCTCGCCCTGTGCAAACGGCAATTCGGCGGCCGCCTGCACGCACCAGACGGCAGCGGCCAGCGCCGGATAGGCCGGCTTCTTTTGCGCGGCCATCAGTGCTGCGGCAAAAAAGTCAGGCGCAAGGCCGACCTGCGACACCGGCAGTTCGCTGGTGCGCCGGGCCGGCGCATGGGCCGCTGCCAGCGACTCGGCATAGGCCAGGCCGAGCGCCAGCGCCTCGCCTTCGGTCACGACATCGACAATGCCAGCCTTGAGGGCGGCATGGGCGTCAAGCATGCGTCCGGACTGGATCATGTCCAGCGCCAGCGCCACACCGGCCAGACGCGCCAGACGCTGTGTGCCCAGCGACCCCGGTATCAGGCCAAGCTTTATTTCGGGCAGGCCAACGCGCGTGCCCGGCAAGGCCAGCCGGTAGTGGCAGGCCATGGCCAGTTCCAGACCACCGCCCAGCACCGTGCCGTGCAGAGCGGCCAAGACCGGGCGCACGGACTGCTCCAGGCGCGCCAGAAAGTTGTTGAACGGCGCGATGCGGAAATCGGTCAAATCAAAGGAGCTGATGTCGCCACCGGCAACAAAGGTGCGGCCTTCGCAGTGCAGCAGCAGCGCCTGCAGCGAAGCGTCGGCCTCGAACGCGGCAAAGCCCGCAATCAGTCCGGCCACCGCCGCTGGCGAGAGCGCATTGACCGGTGGGTTATTGATGCGCAGCACGCCGATGCGGCGGTGTGTTTCAAAAGTGACGGGGTTGCTCATGAAGGGTTCTCGTGGTTCGGCTGTACTGAAGGATACAAAGCCACCCGGCGCAGGTCTTGCGCGAACTGGCTGACGCGCCTCAGGTTCGGGCGCGGTGCTTGGTCGCAGCGTTGGCCGGCAGGCCGTGCAGCTTGAGCTTGCGGCTGCCGGCGAACACATCCTTGGGCGAGAGGCCAAAGACGTCGCGGATCGAATGGCTGAAATGCGATGAATCGGGGTAGCCGGTGATCTGGGCGATGTCGGCCAGATTCGCGTCCTGCGTCACGTAGTCGAGCATGCTGCGCGCGCGCTTCCACATGCGCAGCGTGCGCAGCGGCACGCCGACCTGCTCCTTGAACAAATGGACAAAACGCGAGAACGACAGCCCGGCATTGGCCGCGTACTGCGCGGCGCTGGTATCGCCGGCAGGGTTCTGAGTGATGTCGGCCAGCACCTGGGCGATGCGCGGGTCCAAGTTAGCGCGGGGCAGCGTCGCGCCAAAGAAAAACAGGTCAAAAGCGGCATCGTCCAGGGGCATGGCCTCGCAGCGCAGATGCCACTGCGCCAGCACGTGGCGCACCCGCGCCACGAATGCCGGCGCCGTCACCACACCTGGCTGCTCACGCAGAAAAGAGGGCAGCAGGCCTTGCTGCACGGTCTCGGGCTCGATGATCAGGTCGATGATGAAACGCGTCTGGCTGGCAATGCGGTGCGGAACAAAAGGCGGCACGACGACCAGTTCACCCTCTTGCCAGCTAGCGCCATCGAAGCTGACACGAATCGGCTGCTGCTTGGCCACATAGATGATGATGCCGCCGATCTTGCGCAGCGAGGGGCGCCCGAGCAGGCCGGCATAAAAAACACGTCCGGGCGTGATCCACATCAGGGGCTTGTTCGCGCCGCTGGAAGTCTGCCCGCTGGCGTTCTCATCCGTCTCTGAAACACGCTTCAAGAAAATCTCCCACGTGGACCGCCACGCCGCGCCGATCCATTTTATAGTGCAGCCAATAAACGCAAGACCCTGGACAAGGCGCACGCTAAGCTGGATCACCGTAGCCGTACTGGCGCGACACAGCGGCCTGTGCCATTCACAACCGGGATGCCCATTCACCATGCTTGACTTTCAACCCCTGCCCCACTATTTCTCGCCCGAACACGAGCAGTTCCGCAGCACGCTGCGCGAGTTCGTCGCACGCGAGATCACGCCCTTCGTCAACGAGTGGGACGAAGCCGGCACCTTCCCGCGCTCGCTCTACAAGCGCGCCGCCGAACTCGGCATCGCGGGCCTGGGTTACCCGGAGGAATTCGGCGGCACGCCGGTCGATGTCTTCTACCACCTGGTGGCAGCCGAAGAGTTTGCGCGCAGCGGCGGTGGCGGCGTCGCGGCCTCGCTCAATTCGCACACCATCGGCCTGCCACCGATCCTGAACCACGGCTCGGCCGAACTCAAGCAGCGCGTCATCCCCAGCGTGCTGTGCGGGGACAAAATTGCTGCCCTCGCCGTCACCGAGCCCTCGGGCGGCTCCGACGTGGCCGCCCTGCGGACCACTGCGGTGCGCGACGGCGATCACTACATCGTCAACGGCGAGAAGACCTTCATCACCTCCGGCATGCGCGCCGATTTCTTCACCGTGGCGGTACGCACCGACCCCGCCAACAAGGGCGCTGGCGGCATCTCGGCCCTGCTGATCGAGGGCGACACGCCGGGTCTGTCGCGCACCGAACTGAAAAAAATGGGCTGGTGGTCGTCCGACACTGCGCACCTGCATTTCGACAACTGCCGCGTGCCGGCAAGCAACCTGATCGGCATTGAAAACAAGGGCTTCAAAACCTTCATGAGCAACTTCAACTCCGAGCGCCTGGGTATGGCGGCTTCGGCCTGCGGCTACGCCCAGGTTTGCCTGGAAGAAGCGCTGGACTGGGCACGCCAGCGCCACACCTTCGGCCAGGCGTTGTCCGAGCGCCAGGTGATGCGCCACAAGCTGATGGACATGGTCTTGCGCATCGATGCGGCGCGCTGCCTGGTCTACGAACTGGCCTACCGCATCAAGCACCAGGCGGGCGATCCGAATCAACTGGTGGCGCGCATCTGTATGGCCAAGGTGCTGGCAACGCAGGCGATGCAGTTTTGCGCCGACCAGTCGCTTCAAATCCTGGGCGGCATGGGCTATATGCGCGGCACCCGAAGCGAGCGCATCTACCGCGAGGTTAAAGTGATGATGATTGGCGGCGGCTCCGAGGAAATCCTGAAGGACCTGGCCGCGCGCCAACTCGGAATTTAAAAAGGTAACACCATGCAAGACACTTGCCGCGAACTGCTTGAGGAATACCAGGCACTGGCCGATTTTTGTGACACGCTGACACCGGCGCAGTGGCAGACGCGCAGCACGTTTTTCGGCTGGACGCCGTGGGACGAGATTGCGCACCTGTGCTACTTCGACGAGACCGCGCTGCAGTCGGCCACCGAGCCCGGGACCTTCATCAAGGGCATGCAGGAACTCGGCCCGAAGATGGCAGCGGGTGAGCCGATCAGCGCCATAGCCCGCATCCAGTACGGCGCCTTCGACGGCGCTGCGCTCACAAAACACTGGCGCGGCCTGCATGAGCGGCTGGTAGCGGCGCTGCGTGGCCTGGACCCGAAAGCACGCCTGCCCTGGTACGGCCCGAGCATGAGCGCGCGTTCCTTTGCCAGCGCACGCCTGATGGAAACCTGGGCCCACGGTCAGGACATCTGGGACGTGATCGGACGCCAGCGAGCGGCCACAGCCCGCCTCAAACCGATCGCGCACATCGGCGTCACCACCTTTGGCTGGAGCTTTGTCAACCGCAAGCTGCCGGTGCCACCCGCTGCACCGTACATCGCGCTGAGCGCGCCCGACGGCAGTCTCTGGACCTGGGGCGAAGCCTCCGAGAACAACTGGGTACGCGGCAGCGCGCAGGACTTCTGCCTGCTCGTCACGCAGCGGCGCAACCGCGCCGACACGCAACTCACATGGCAGGGCGAATCAGCCAATCAATGGCTCAGCATTGCCCAGTGTTTTGCCGGTCCGCCAGCAGACGCGCCGGCACCCGGCGCTTACGGCCCACAAAAATGATGGCGGCTGTGGCGCCAGCCAGCAGCGCGCCCTTGCCTCCCGGTGTGCCACTGGACTTGACGCAGCGTGCGCGCATCGAAGCAGCGCTGCTCGCCTGCCACGCCGAGTCCGGCGCGGCGATGCTGTCAGACCTGGTGTTTTCCAACCTCTACCTGTTTCGCGCCGCGCACGACTACCGCCTGCTCGAGGGCGACTGGCCCTTGATTGCCGGCCACACCTATGACGGCTCGCGCCACGCAATCCCGTTGTTCGATCTGGCGCTGATCCCCGCGAGCGTGCTGGCGCAGATTCTGGCGCAGCACGGTTGCCTGTACCCCTTATCCAAACAGCAAGTGGCGCAGCTTGACCCGCACGTCTTCGAAGCCGTGGCCGCACGCGACGACGCCGACTACCTCTACGCCGCCGACAACTTCCGCCATTACCGTGGCACGCGGCTGCTGAAAAAACGCAATCTGATGAAGCAGTTTCTCTCCAATCATGCCGTGCGCAGCGTGGCGCTGGACGCAAGCGTTGGGGACGACGCACGCGCCGTGCTCGCCGGCTGGATGCTTGAGAAAGGCAAAGGCCAGGGCGAAGCCGACGAACTGCCCTGCCTGGAAGCCTTGGCCCATCTTGAAGAATTCGGCCTGCAGGGTTTCCTGCACTATGCCGATGGCGCGCCGGCCGGCTTCGTGCTGTCGCAGGAAATCAGCAGCGGCGTTTTCGTCATGCGTTTTGCCAAGGGACTGGCGCGCTACAAGGGCATTGCCCAGTACATGTTCCACCACTTCGTGAGCGCCGCGCCGCAAACCGTGCAGTGGCTCAACTTCGAGCAGGACATGGGCCTGGCCAACTTCCGCAAGACCAAACTCTCGTATCAGCCCACTGCGCTGATCGACAAATACCGAGTGCGTTTGCGCGCCGGCCGTCGTCATACCGGACCTGATCCGGCATCCAGTGCCGCGCGAACCCTGGATTGCGGGTCAAGCCCGCAATGACAGCTTCGGAGCGCGATGACAGCTTCGGAGCGCAATGACAACCTCGGGCACACAATGACAAAGCAATGTTGTCATCCCGGACTCGATCCGGGATCCAGTGCCGCGTCACTTCGCTCAGGGGCTGCTTGCAGCCAGTTTTCGCAAGACCGGCCGCGGGCCACTGCCTAAACTGCAAAAAACCGCCCCACGCCCGGGGCCATTTACCGGTTGCACATTGACAAGGATGGCGTCGCTTCGCCCAAGACATTCATGGCCAACATCGAATCCACCATTTCCAGCGGCAGCGAAGAATTTCAGGCCAATCGCGCCGCCATGCTCGCGCTGATCGAGCGCGTGCGCGCCTTCGAGGAACGCACCCGCGCCAAGTCCACGGCCTCGCGTTCGCGCTTCGAGAAACGCGGCCAGTTGCTGCCGCGCGAGCGGCTCTCGCTGCTGCTCGATTCCGGCACGCCGTTCCTCGAACTCTCGACGCTGGCCGGGCTCGGCCTCGATACGCCGGACCTGGAAAAAAGCGTTCCCGGTGGCGGCGCCATTGCCGGCATCGGTTTTGTCAGCGGCATCCGCTGCATGGTGCTGGCGTCGGACTCGGGCATCGACGCCGGCGCGCTGCAACCGATGGGCCTGGACAAGGTGCTGCGCGTGCAGGAGCTGGCGCTGGAAAACAAGCTGCCCTATGTGCAACTGGTGGAGAGCGCCGGCGCCAACCTGATGGCCTACAAGGTCGAGGAATTCATTCGTGGCGGCAACTCCTTTCGCAACCTGGCGCTGATGTCGGCTGCTGGGCAACCGGTGGTCACGGTCACGCACGGTTCCTCCACCGCCGGCGGCGCTTACCAGACCGGGCTGTCGGACTACATCATTCTGGTACGCGGGCGCTCGCGCGCTTTTCTGGCGGGCCCGCCCCTGCTGATGGCGGCTACCGGCGAGGTCGCGACCGAAGAAGAATTGGGTGGCGCCGTCATGCACACCTCGATCTCGGGCCTGGGCGACTACCTGGCCGAAGACGACCGCGACGCGATCCGTCTGGCACGCGAAGTGATGGCGCAAATCGACTGGAACCATGGCATGCCCGCCGAGCTAGCGCGCAGCTTCAAGCCACCGCGCTTTGACGCCGAAGAACTGCTGGGCATCGTGCCGGCCGATTACAAGCGCCCGGTTGACATGCGCCAGGTGATCGCGCGCATTGCTGACGACTCCAACTTCCTGGAGTTCAGCGAGAACTACGGCAGTGCCACCGTCTGCGGCCACATCAAAATCGAGGGCTGGCCGGTCGGCGTCATCACCAACAACGGCCCGATCGATCCGGACGGCGCCAGCAAAGCCACCCACTTCATCCAGGCCTGCTGCCAGAGCAAGACACCGCTGCTCTACCTCAACAACACCACCGGCTTCATGGTCGGGCGCCACTACGAAGAGGCCGGCATCATCAAGCACGGCTCCAAGATGATCCAGGCCGTCTCCAATGCCACCGTGCCGCAGATCACGCTCTACTGCGGCGCCTCCTTTGGCGCGGGCAACTACGGCATGTGCGGGCGCGGTTTTCATCCGCGCTTTTGCTTCTCATGGCCCAACGCCCGGACCGCCGTCATGGGCGGCGAGCAGGCCGCTGGCACGATGGCGATCGTGACCGAGGCCGCCATGCGGCGCAAGGGCGAGGAAGTCAACCACGCTCAACTCGACGCGCTCAAGGCGCGCATCATCGAGCGCTTTGACCGCCAGATGAGCGTCTTCACCACCAGCGCCATGCTGCTCGATGACGGCGTGATTGACCCGCGTGACACGCGCGCCGTGCTGAGCGAAGTGTTCGCCGTCTGCCGGGAGGCGCAGGCGCGCAAGCCGCAGCCGATCCAGTTCGCCGTGGCCCGGCCCTGATCCACCCTTTGTTGCAAGGAATCCATCATGCAGTTCACACCCGAACACGAGGACATGCGCCGCACCCTGGAGCGCTTCATCGACGCCGAAGTCAACCCGCATGTTGACGCATGGGAACGCGCCGGCACCTTTCCCGCGCACGACGTTTTCAAGAAGCTCGGCAACCTGGGCCTGCTCGGTGTCTGCAAGCCAGTTGAATACGGTGGCCTCGGGCTCGATTACTCCTACGGCGCCTTGATGGCCGAAACGCTGGGGCGCGTCAATTGCGGCGGCGTGCCAATGGCGATCGGCGTGCAGACCGACATGGCCACACCCGCGCTGGCCGAGCACGGCAGCGACGAGCTGCGGCGCGAGTTTCTGGCCGGCGCCATCAGCGGCGATCTGGTTGCCTGCCTGGGCGTTTCGGAAGTTGGCAGCGGCTCGGACGTTGCCTCACTCAAGACAACAGCGCGCAAGGACGGCGACGACTACATCATCAACGGCGGCAAGATGTGGACCACCAACGGCACGCAAGCCGATTTCTGCATCGTGCTGGCCAATACCTCCAGCGGTTCGGTGCATCGCAACAAGTCGCTCATCATCGTGCCGATGGCAGCCAAGGGCGTGCAGGTGGCGGCCAAGATCGAGAAGATGGGCATGCACTCTTCCGACACGGCCCAGCTTTACTTCGACGACGTGCGGGTGCCGCAGCGCTACCGCGTCGGCGAAGAGGGCATGGGCTTTGTCTACCAGATGGAGCAGTTTCAGATCGAGCGCCTGTGGGGTTCGCTCAACGGCGTCGGTGCCATGCGCTACCTGCTCGCCGCCACCATTGACTACACACGCCAGCGCCAGATCTTTGGCAAATCCCTGCTCGACAACCAGTGGGTGCACTTCAAGCTGGCCGAGTTGAAAGCCGAACTCGAAGCGCTGAGCGCGCTGGCCTGGCTTGGCGTCGAGAAGGTCGTGGCCGGCGAGGACGCGACCGAACTCGCGACCATGGCCAAACTCAAGGCCGGGCGCTTGATGCGCCAGTTGACCGACACCTGCGTGCAGTTCTGGGGCGGCATGGGCTTTGCTGAGAGCCGCATCTCGCGCGGTTTTCGCGACGGCCGTCTGGCCTCCATCGGCGGCGGCGCCGACGAAGTGATGCTGCAGATTCTCTCCAAATACATGGGCATCTTCCCCAAGCAAGTCTGAGCTGCCTGGCCCCCCTATTTCACACGAAACACCATGAAACGCCCAACACCGTTCAAAAAAATCCTGATCGCCAACCGGGGCGAAATTGCACTGCGCGTGATGCGAAGCGCGCGTGCCCTGGGCTATCGCACGGTGGCGGTCTACTCGACGGCCGACGCCCATGCGCGCCATGTGCGCGAAGCCGACCAGGCGGTCTGCATCGGCGAGCCGCTGCCGGCGCAGTCTTACCTCTGCATCCCGGCCATCATCGAAGCCGCCAGGAAAACTGGCGCTGACGCGATCCATCCCGGCTACGGTTTTCTGGCCGAGAACGCCGCTTTCGCCCTGGCCTGCCGTGAGGCCGGTCTGGTCTTTATCGGTCCCTCGCCCGAGGCCATCACCGCCATGGGCAACAAGGCCGGCGCCAAGCAGTTGATGATCGCAGCCGGCGTGCCCTGCATCCCGGGTTACCAGGGCGCTGACCAGGGTGAGGAACACCTGACGCAGGAAGCCAATCGCATCGGCTACCCGGTCATGATCAAGGCCACCGCTGGCGGCGGCGGGCGCGGCATGCGGCTGGTGCCTTCGTCCGCGCAATTCGCCGAACTGCTGCGCAGCGCGCAGTCCGAGGCGAAGAATTCATTCGGCGACCCGCACGTCATCCTGGAGCGCGCCATCATCGAGCCGCGCCACATCGAGATCCAGGTCTTCGCCGACCGCCAGGGCAATGCCATTCATCTGGGCGAGCGCGATTGCTCGGTGCAGCGCCGGCACCAGAAAGTGATCGAGGAATCACCCTCGCCGGCCGTCAATGCTGACTTGCGCGAGCGCATGGGCGCTGCCGCCGTCGCGGCGGTCAAGGCCATCGGCTACGAAGGCGCGGGCACGCTGGAATTCCTGCTCGACTTGCAGGGCAATTTCTTCTTCATGGAGATGAATACGCGGCTGCAGGTGGAGCACCCGGTGACCGAAGCCGTCACCGGTCTCGATCTGGTGGAGTTGCAACTGCGCGTGGCAGCCGGCGAGGCGCTGCCGATCGCGCAGGCCGACGTCCGCTACCACGGCCACGCCATTGAGGTGCGGCTTTGTGCCGAAGACACCGACAAGGGCTTTATGCCGCGCAGCGGCAATGTGGCGCTGTGGCAGGCGCCGAGCCATTTGCGCGTCGAGCACGCGCTCGAATCGGGCACCGAGATTCCGCCCTACTACGACTCGATGATCGCCAAGATCATTGCCCACGGCCGCACGCGCGACGAGGCCCGGCGCAAGCTGATTCGCGGCCTGGAAGACACGGTGCTGCTGGGCGTCACGACGAACCAGGTCTTCCTCACGCGCTGCCTGGCGCACGAGGTCTTTGCCAGTGGTGGCGCCACCACCGCCTTCATCGAACAGAACAAGGCCGCTTTGCTGGCGGCAGATGCCGAGATTGAGCGCCGCGCCACTGCGCTTGCCGCCTGCCTGCTGCTGGTGACGGCCCCCAGCGCCGGCCACCACACGCCACAGCGCCGGCTCGCGCACACGCTGCCAACCGGCCTGCACTTTGAGATCGGCGAGCGTCGATGCAACGCCATGTTGACCCAGCTTGGTCTGCGACACTTCACGGTGAGCCTTGGCACGCAGGAAACGCAAGTCGAGCTCAGCGAGCTCACGGCGCACGGCGTTCGTGTGCACATTGACGGCATCTCCGAGCCAGCGGTTTACAGCGGCCACGCCGGCCACCTGCTGCTGCATTACCGCGGCCACGCATTTGTGGTGGAAGACCACACGCGCGCAGCCTCGGAGCGCCAGGGCGAGGCTGGCGGCGACGGCAAGGTGCGCGCCTCGATGAACGGGCGCGTCGTCGCCGTGGCGGTAAGCGTCGGCCAGCGCGTGGAGGCTGGCCAGGCGCTGGTGACACTCGAAGCGATGAAGATGGAACACGTGCACTTCTCGCCGGTGGCAGGCACGGTGCTGGCCCTGCACGCCGTCAGCGGCGACCAGGTCCAGAGCAAACGCATTCTGGTTGAAGTGCAGCCCGACGCGGTGCCGACGCCATGAACCCGGTATCGTCATTGCGACGCGGCAATCCATGCCTTTGGCTGCTCCATTGCAATCGCAGGGCGCCAAAGTAATTTCGACTCGCACCAAAGTTCTCTGACAAATCAGCAGCGAAAACGGGCGGTTGGCATGGGCTTTCAATTTCTTTAGCTCAACCGGTTCGGGGCTTAGAGTCGGCAAAAAAGCTCTTCGGGGCTTGCCGGAATTTTTATACCTGTACAAAATCCCAAAAAATCGCCAGAACCACGGCTACAAGCCACTTGCAGGAGGATTCGATGTCCAGTTTATCGAGGAGCGTGCCTGACATGGCAATCGACACGGACGTCCTATCGGTCGGCTTTCGCCAGCCTACTGTCCTCCGGGCATTTCTACGTTAGCCTTCTGGAGAATAAGTTGGTTACAGTACCGGCATGGCACCTACCATTGTTCGTGACGGTCAATTTCGTCTCTTCTTTTTTTCCCGAGAGGAGACACGCATTCATGTGCATGTTGCGCATGCTGATGGCGAAGCGAAATTTTGGCTTGCACCGGAGGTCGTTTTAGCCAACCATACTGGTCTTTCTGCTACGCAAATTCGGCAAGCGCAAGCAGTTGTGAATGCACACCTGAAGGAGATCCAAGATGCCTGGAAGCACCACTTTGGCGGCTGAAGTTACCCACATATCGAAGCACGGTTTTTGGCTC
>CAIWNX010000251.1 GCA_903914175.1 uncultured beta proteobacterium
ACCGAGCTGCAAGCCGCTTCGGGCTACGCCCTTCGCGCCTTGCAGCTCGGTTAAAAACTTACACCACTACCGGGGACATTACCGCAGACCGTCAGAACAGAGCGTCAGACATGGAGAAGATCCTGGACCGGCAGTGCGGCGCATGCCGTCGTCCGCAAGCGGCAAACTCCACACAACAATTCGACCTCTTTAACTACGCCTGAGTTCGGCTTCCTTACGCTCAACGACCCTTCGCTGTAACGTTATGCGAGCCATCTTTGCGCGAAGGGTTCGGCTGCGATCGGATTCGCTGCGTTTTTGCTTCTTGCGATGTTTTCGCCTCATCTGCCAGCTATAAACGCCGGCGGAGATAAGGACACCCCCACTCACCATGAACAAGGCGCTGCCTAGTTTTGTAATAGATGCAATCCCCGCGATCAAATATACAAATGGCAGGGCTTCATACAACCAGTCAGGCAAATAAAAATCAAACATCGGTAGGGCTGAACACATGTTGAACAATGGCTGCTGGCATGTAATTCTCCAGAGAAGGAAATGGTTGGTGGCGGGGGGCTGGTCTGCCAACACGGAACCAATGTAATTTAGGCGTGCAGCCAGCGTCTATAGCCCATTCGGACTAATGACCGCTGGAACTTAGGAGCGTCCAATGCGGGCGGGCATCCTACAACCCTTAACTTGAGCGATCGGCCGTCCAGGTATTACGACGATCTGTTCATCGGCCGCGTCCAAACGTCGGAGCGTGGGCTGGCCGTAAAAAAGGTTCAGGTTGATGCAACATACGCCAATCGTCTCAAAGTGGCGTAGTCGACGCACCCGGCGTGCGACAAAAACGGCATCTGTTGGCACCAAACGCCAAAAATGGGGCGTGAGAGTCGATCAGCGTGGCAGTAGCTGCGGCAACGCCGGGGTCCCCGTCTAAAATCAGACGCATGAGTTCATCCACACCGCCAGTCGCAGCCGCCGTTGAAAACAAGCCCAGCAACTTCCTGCGCCAGATCATCGAGCAGGACCTGGCCAAAGGCAGCTACGCCGCTCGCAAATGGGGCGGTAGCCCGGGCGACGCGGCGCACCACGCCGCCGGCCAGAGCGACCCGGCCCGTATCCGCACCCGCTTTCCGCCTGAGCCCAACGGCTACCTGCACATCGGCCACGCCAAGAGCATCTGCCTGAACTTCGGCTTGGCGCGCGACTACGCCGGCGTCTGTCACCTGCGCTTTGACGACACCAATCCGGAGAAGGAAGACGTCGAGTACGTCAATTCAATCCGTGACGCTATCAAGTGGCTGGGCTTTGACTGGAACGGCTCGCCCGAAGCCGAGCCCTATCAGGCCAGCGACTACTTTGACTTCATGTACCGCGCCGCCGAATACCTGATCGAGGCTGGCCACGCCTATGTGGACGAGCAAAGCGCCGAGGAGATGCGCCTCAACCGTGGCGACTTCGGCAAGCCCGGCACCGACAGCCCGTTTCGGAGCCGCACCCCAGCGCAGAACCTGGCGCGCTTTCGCGAGATGCGCGATGGTGCGCACGAAGACGGCGCCATGGTGCTGCGCGCCAAAATCGACATGGCGCATCCCAACATCAACCTGCGCGACCCCGCCATCTACCGCATCCGCCGCGCCACGCATCACAACACCGGCGACAAATGGTGCATCTACCCGATGTACACCTTTGCACACCCGATTGAAGACGCGCTGGAACAGATCACGCACAGCATCTGCACGCTCGAGTTTGAAGACCAGCGCCCGTTCTACGACTGGTTGCTGGAACACCTGATAGAAGGCGGCCTGCTCAGTGCCCCGGCACCGCGTCAATACGAGTTTGCGCGCCTGAACCTGACCTATGTCGTGACCAGCAAGAGAAAGCTCGCGCAACTGGTGTACGACCACAAGGTCAGCGGCTGGGACGACCCGCGCATGCCCACCATCGTGGGCTTACGCCGGCGCGGCTACACGCCCGAAGCGATGCAACTGTTTGCCGAACGCATTGGCGTGACCAAGAGCGACAGTTGGATCGACTACAGCACGCTCGAAGGCTGTCTGCGCGAGACGCTGGACGTTTCCGCACCGCGCGCCATGGCCGTGCTGGACCCCGTGAAACTGGTGATCAGCAATTGGGACGAACTCATGGGCGCCGGCGCACTCGACGATTGCACGGCACCGCTTCATCCGCACTTGGCAGAACTCGGTCAGCGTCAGTTCAAGATCGGCAAGGAAGTCTGGATCGAGCGCGGCGACTTTGAAGAGACGCCGCCGAAGGGCTTCTTCCGACTGTTCCCGGGCAACAAGGTGCGCCTGAAATACGGCCACGTCATCGAGTGCACCGGCTGCAGCAAGGACGCCGACGGCAAGGTCACCGAAGTACAAGCCATGCTGGTGCCAGACACCAA
>CAIWNX010000252.1 GCA_903914175.1 uncultured beta proteobacterium
AGACCCGCTGGTGCGTCTTGCGCTGGCCCACGCCAAGCATGGCACAGGCGGCGGGGATGAGCACCGAGGCCTTCGAGAACCTTTACTTTGATGTCTGCACGATGGACTACCGGAAGATGGCCCGCGCCATGGTGCCCCTCGAGCGCCGCATGAGAAAGGCGGACCGGGTTCATATCAAGGGCCCCCAGACCGACCTCACCTTCAGCATCAAGGGCATCGGCGCCAAGATGTGCAAAGGCGACCGGAACATACCCGACGGCGAAGTGTTCTCGTGCCCCGTGAAGACCTCGATCAATGGCCGCATCCAGTTTAATACGCCGACGCTCTACTCAGGGACCAAGTTCGAGAATGTCTGCCTGGAGTTCAAAGACGGGAAGATTGCCGCCGCCACGAGCAACAACACCAAACGCCTGAATGCGATTCTCGACACCGACCCCGGAGCGCGCTACACGGGCGAATTCTCCCTCGGCTTCAATCCCTACATCCTCAACCCGATGTGCGACATCCTCTTCGATGAGAAGATCGCCGGGTCGCTGCACCTGCCCCCGGGGCAGGCTTAGGAGGAATGCGACAACGGAAATCGCTCAGCCGTGCATTGGGACATGGTCCTGATCCAACGGCCCGAGTGGGGCGGGGGCGAGATCTGGTTCGACGGCGAGTTGATCCGCAAGAACGGGATGTTCCTGCCCAAAGACCTGCGTGGTCTCAACCCGGCCAGCCTGAAGTAAGGAAGCAAATCCTACTTCTCGCTCTTGAGCACAGCCAGGAATTGCTTCATGGCCGGGGATAGAACCTTGTTCTTCTTGTAGATGGCGGCCAGGGGGCGATAGAACTCGCCGTCCTCAATATCCACTTGAGCCAGCGTCTGCTTGCCCACTTCCTGCGCGACGGTTCCCTGGGGGACGATGGCAACGCCGGCGTCAATCTCGACGGCGCGCTTGACGGTCTCGATGTTGTCGAACTCCATCGCGTGCTGCACCTGGACGGAGTGCTCCTTGAGAATGCGGTCCAGGGCTTTACGGGTGGGGATATCCGGCTCGAAGCTGATAAACTTCTGGCCGGAGATGGCCTTGAGCTTGACGCTTTTGTTTTTTGCCAGGGGGTGCTGGGGATGGCAGATCAGGACCAGCGGCTCCTTCCGGAGCGGAAAGATCTCCAGCTTGCTATCGCGAGTCGGATACGCGACCAGGCCCAGATCAACGACATTGCCGAGCACATCCTCGTAAACCTGGTTGGCGCGGCGGTATTCGACGTGGACGTTGACGGTGGGGTAGGCCTTGAGGAACTTCTTGAGGTAGGGCGGCAAATCGTGCAGGCCGATGCTGTAGATGGTGGCGACCCGGATGGTGCCGGAAATGATGTCCTTGATCTCCTGCAGCTTGCTGTGGAGGGCGTCGTAAGTGGAGATGATCTGCTTGCTGTAGTCGTAAAGAACCTGACCTTCGCGGGTGAGGCGGAACTTCTTTTTGCTGCGCTCGATCAGCAGCGATTTGAAGGTTCGTTCCAGCGAACTGATTTGCTGGCTGACCGCCGACTGGGTGACAGAATTGATTTGTGCGGCCTTGGTGAAACTTTCCGTTTCAGCCAAATCGCAGAATACTTTTAAACTTTCGATTTGCATAAGCCAAGTTAAACAAAAACATCGGAATCAGTCAACCG
>CAIWNX010000253.1 GCA_903914175.1 uncultured beta proteobacterium
ACCGATTTCTCGCTCAGGTGGCCGCTCGAATCCAGCGCATCGATCTCGAAGTGAATCGGGTGCGAGCCCGGCGCTGCCGCATCGAACGGCGCCTGCACGCGCACCGGCACCCAGCGTGCCTGCGTTGATTCAACCGCCAGCACAGTCTCCGAACTGATCTGCAGCCCGGGCAGGCCGTTGACCGTGATCTTATAGCGTTGCTGCTTTTCAGTGGCGTTCATCAGTTGCAGCCGGTACACGTTCTCAATCTTGCCGCCCGCAACCGGGCGCGCCGTGACACCGCGGTCGCGCACCACGTCCACCTTGAACGGTGTGCGCATCGACAGGCTGATGAGCACGGCCAACACAATGCTGCTCAGGATGGTGGTGTAGACCAGCACACGCGGGCGCAGCACATGGCGCAGCGTCTGTGCCTGGCTCCAGTGGTTCTTCATCGCGTTGTCGGTTGAATACTTGATCAGGCCGCGTTCGTAGCCAAGCTTGTCCATCACGGTGTCGCAGACGTCAACGCAGACGCCGCAACCGATGCATTCGTATTGCAGGCCCTTGCGGATGTCGATGCCGGTCGGGCAGACCTGCACACACAGGCTGCAGTCAACGCAGGCGCCCAGCTTCAGGGCTTTCGGGTCGGCCGAGCGTGACCTGGCACCACGCGGTTCGCCACGCTCGGTGTCGTAGGTGACGATCAGCGTGTCCTTGTCGAACATGGCGCTCTGGAAGCGCGCATACGGGCACATGTGTTTGCAGACCTGCTCGCGCATGAAGCCGGCGTTGCCGTAGGTGGCAAAGCCGTAGAAGAAGGTCCAGAAGATTTCCCAGGAACCCATGCTCATTTGAATAACTTCAACGCCGAGTTCCTTGATCGGGGTGAAGTAGCCGACAAAGCTGAAACCCGTCCACAGCGCCAGCAGCAGCCACAGCAGGTGCTTGAGGCTTTTGCGGCCGAACTTCGCCAGCCCCCAAGGCTGGGCGTCGCGGCGCATGCGCGCGCTGCGGTTGCCTTCAACCTTGTGCTCGATCCAGAGGAAGATTTCGGTGTAGACGGTCTGTGGGCAGGCGTAGCCGCACCACAGGCGTCCGGCCACCGCTGTGAACAAAAACAACGACAAGGCGCTGATCACCATCAGGCCGGTGAGGTAGATGAAATCCTGCGGGTACAACACCAGGCCGAAGATGTAAAAGCGCCGCGCACCGAGGTCAAACAGCACCGCCTGGCGCTGCCCCCATTCCAGCCAGGGCAGGCCGTAGAAGATGATTTGCGTCAGCCACACCATGGCCCAGCGCCAGTTGGTGAAGAAGCCCGTCGTGCTGCGCGGGTGGATCTTCTGGTGCGAGGCGTACAGGGAGACCAACTCCCCATCGGCGCTCTGGGCTGCGATGGGGATGACTTTGCGGGATTTCGGTGCGTCGGTACTCAAACGTTGTCCATTTCTTTGGGTTGAACTATCAGCGACCGGCGTTGCGGGCGTCTTCGGCCATCTTCCGTTTGAAAAACGCCCAGAACCAGACCGCCATGCCGAGCATGAAGGCAATCACCGCTGCACTCATCAGACCGTAGTCGGTTGAAAACAAATCGCTTAGCAGTTTCATTGTGTTTCCTTTCAAAGTTAAATCGGGCTGTCAGGCCCCAAAGCTGTCGGGCATCTGCAGGGCCACCACCTCGCCGCGCGCTGTGGCCACGCCATTGGCCAGCACCGTGCTCTCAACAACCACTTTGCGGCCCTTGATTTCCTTGATACGCCCGCGTATTTCGAGCGCACCCATCGGTGTCGGCTTCAGAAAATCCACGTGCAGTGCGCCCGTGACAAAACGGAATGGCGGCAGCGTGTCCATCGCGCGTCCTTCGGAGCGGTACATCGCGGCGGCTGCCGTGCCAGTGCCGTGGCAATCGATCAGCGAGGCGATCAGACCGCCGTAGACAAAACCGGGGATCGCTGTGTGGTGGGGCTCGGGCGTGAACCAGGTGACGCTCTCCTCGCCGTCCCAGAAAGTCTTGATCCGGTGCCCGTGCTGGTTTTTTGAGCCGCAGCCATAGCAGTGCGACACGTTTTCCGGGTAGTAGTCCTGGAAGGCTTTCATGGCGGGATCGTGGGTTGTTTTCATGGATATTCCGATCAATTAAGTGTCGACTGATGTTTCGCTATGTTAATGCCTGTCCTGCTTGGCAGGTGGCACGGCTGGCGCAGGCAGGGCCGCTACCCGTGCCAGAAACGCGTCACGCGTCAAACCCGCAAAAAATGGATGCCAGTGACGTTGTTCCTGCACCGTGCTGACGGCGCGCGAGCGGCGCTCGTGGCCGGCGAAGAGCAGGGTTTCGTCCGCCAGCGTGAAGATGCGCTGCTGCACGCTGTCCCACAGTGCCTCAGGTAGC
>CAIWNX010000254.1 GCA_903914175.1 uncultured beta proteobacterium
CGCCTTGCAACGCGATGGTCGAAGCATCGCCCGATGCCAGAGGAACGATCTTCAGATCAATGCCGTGCTTCTTGGCCAGCTCGCGGCTTTGAATCAGCTCAAGTTCCCAACTTACCGTGCCGAATTCGAGCACGCCCACGCGCAGCGGGGTCAGGGGCTTATCGGTTGCGCTGTGCGCGCTCAGGGCCAGCAGCGATAACAGCAGAGTGCTCAGGATGCGTTGCAGAGAGGAAGTGGGCATGGCGTGGGTCCGGGGAAATGTGGCTGGCTGCGGCTCAGCCTGATTTGACCAAGCCGCGCTGCGGGTCGTAGCCGAAGGCAGCAATCAGGTAGAAGACCACGGCGCTGATCGCAACCACGGCCAGCGAGCTCGCCTCGATCTGGCCGTACAGCGCAAAGCGCAGGGCTTCGATGGCATGGGTAAACGGATTGAAGCGGGTCAGCAGGTAAATCCACTGGGCGCCGGACTCCTCCATCTTCCACAGCGGGTAGAGCGCGGTCGAGAGAAAGAACATCGGGAAGATCACGAAGTTCATGGTGCCGGCAAAATTTTCCAACTGTTTGATGTAGACCGAGAGCATCAGGCCAAAGGCCGACAGCATCAAGGCGCCGAGTGCCAGCACCGGCAATGCGATGGCGATCTGGCCAAACGTGAGTTCGATGCCGAACAGCATCGCCAGCAGAAAGAAGGCGATGGCCTGCAGGACCGAGAGGAAGGTGGTGCCGAGCAGTTTGCAAGCCAGCAGGTAGGCGCGCGGCAGCGGCGCGGTCAGCAGCAGGCGCATCACGCCCATCTCGCGGTCGTAGACCATGGCCAGCGATGATTGCATGCCGTTGAACAGGCACACCATCATGGCCAGGCCCGGCAGCATGTAGACCCGGTATTCGACGTAGGTTTCATAAGGCGGCAGGATGGCCACGCCAAACACATTCTGGAAGCCGGCAGCAAAAACGATCAGCCACAGCGCTGGGCGCACCAGCGAGGAAACCAGACGCCCGGGCTG
Organism: uncultured beta proteobacterium; assembly: GCA_903914175.1. Taxonomy (GTDB): domain Bacteria; phylum Pseudomonadota; class Gammaproteobacteria; order Burkholderiales; family Burkholderiaceae_C; genus Rhodoferax. Next base: position 1,005 of record CAIWNX010000254.1, read on the forward strand.
GCGCACGAACTTGTGAATTTCACGCCCGGCGACCGCGCGCAAGGCCAGTGCCGCGTGCGCGGCTCTCATGGCTTGCCACCTGCTGCACTGTCGCTCAAGTGGCAGGGCGACTCTTTCTGGTCCGCCCCGAGCGTATCGAGGTTGTTGCTGGGGTGCAGGAAACCGTCAAAAGGGGCCACGCCCGCGATGCCGCCACCGACGCCACCGTGCGCCAGAAACAGTGGTTGGCGCAACTGCTGGTCCCAGGGCCGAAATGACAGGCGCACACCCTTGAAGCCGTCGAGCACCAGATCGGGCGCGCGCAGTGCACGCCGGTGCTCGCGCGCATCGGGCCACTTGAGGGCGACTTCGATGATGGCCTTGGTCGCCATCCAGGCCGCCCAGTCGGCACTGGCCATCGGGCGTTGCGCAGCCTTGGCAAAGCGGCGCGAGAGTTGCGGCGCGCCAAAGCGCTCCCACGATGTTTGCCAGGCCTCGGCTACCAGGCCGGCGCTGCCAACCACCGGACGCGGCAGATTGGTGCGATACGGCACATCGCGCGCGAATTCGCCATCGGCGTCCACCACCCAGACCGCATCGGCATCGCTGCCGGCGGTCAACAGCGCGACGTTGCCAAGATCGCGCTCGCGCGGGTCGTTCGAGAGTTTGAAAGTCTTGTCGCCAACGAGCTTGATGCCGTAGCGCTTGATCGCCTGGCGCGCCGCCGCCGTGCGCGTGGCGTCGCTGGCAGCCGTGCTGGTGAGCAGCAGCACGCGCGTCCATTTGTGTGCGGTCAGGAATTGCGCCGTGGCATCGGCCAGCATGGCTTCATCGGGCAGGGTGTGAAACAGGTTCGCGCTGCAAGCCGTGCGGCGCAGGCTGTCATCGCTCGCCGAGACGTTGAACAGCAAAAGCTCGCTGCTCTGCAAGGACTTGCTCAACTCGGCCACGTCGGCGCCCGGCAGGTCCAGCAAAAAGTGGCGCACACCTTTTTGCGCCATGGCCAGAATCTGCGTTCGCGCGCTGGCCGCATCCTCAAACGGTACGTCCTGCAACACGATCTTCAGCTTGCCGTTGTAAAGTTGAAAACTCGATTCCGCCAGCGCCACTTCGGCCCCGCTGCGCGGACGACCCAAGGGTTGACCGGGATAGTATTTCTCCAGCCGCTTGCTCTCGTAGCGTGCATCGTCGGGCGCAGCGACGATGCCAATCGTCAGATCGCGCGCCGCTGCTGCCAGGCTCACCGCACCCAATACGGCGCAGGCCAGGGCCCGCCAGCCGCGATGCCAAGAGCGTTCAATCATCGATCACCACGCTGTGCGGAACACGTCCGGCCTTGAGGGTCTTGACGGCGCGACCACTGGCCACATCAACCACCGAGACGTCGTCCGACATGCCATTGGCCACATACAGAGTCGTGTTGTCGCGTGAGACGGCCAGCCCCCAGGCGCGTTTGCCAACCAGGATCATGCCGCGCACCTTGCGGCTTGCCACATCGACTACCGCCACATGGTTGGCGCGGCCCAGCGCGACGTAAGCGGTCTTGCCGTCAACCGAGAGCGTGATGCCCACCGGCGTTATTTCGTCGGGTCGAAAACCCTTGGCCTCAAACTTCATGGTCTCAGCGATCGTGTGGTCGGCCGTGCGGATGATGCTGGCCGAGGCGCTGAGTTCGTTGGTCACCCACAACTCCTTGCCATCGGGCGTCAGCGCGAAGCGGCGTGGGCGCTTGCCGACCTCGATGTTCTTGACGATCTTGCCGCTTGCCAGGTCGATCACATGGACCAGACTGGCAACTTCTGACGTTGCGTACAGCGTCTTGCCGTCCGGTGTCACCAGCACGCCCTCGGGTTCTTCACCGACCTTGATCTGGCTGATCACCTTTTTGGCCACCAGATCGACGCCGACGATGGAGGCCGTGTCCTCGTTGGAAAAATAGAGCTTCTTGCCGTCGGGCGACAGATCGAAAATCTCAACACCTTCTTGCAGCTTGATCTTGTCGATGACTTTCTTGCTCGCCACATCGATCACGACGGCGCTGCCGTCATCACCGCAGACGGTTATCAGGCGCAGGTGGTCCTGCGTCAGGCGCAGGTGCCGTGGGCGTTTGCAAACCTTGATCACGGCCAGTTGCTTCTGGGTCTTGCCCTCGAGCACGGTGATGATGTTGTCCTTCTCGCTGGAGATGAAGACTTCGCCAGTTTGATTGGCTGATGCCGGCGCCGCCAGGCTCAGCGACAGACTCGCGGCGATGGCGACCGCGCAGGCGCTGCGCAGGCTTTGACTCTTGAATTTCATGACGGGATGCTCCTCTTGTTGTTAGCTGGTCAGACGCAAAAAAGCGTCGGTCAATGTTGCGCAGTGCTGATCGGCGATCAGTTGTGTCGCCAGGCCATCAAATTGCACGCGGCCCTTGGCCATGACGACGATGCGATCAGCGCCGGCGGCCTCATCGACCAGGTGCGTGGCCCACAGCACCGCCATGTTCTGTTCCTTGCACAGGGCCTTGACGTCGGCAATGATCTGCATGCGCGAAGCCGGATCGACACCGACGGTGGCTTCGTCCATCAATAGCAATTTGGGCCGTGTCAGCAGGGCGCGCGCCAGTTCCACTTTGCGCCGGTTGCCGCCTGACAGCACCCGCGCCGCTTCATGCGCACGCTCGGATAGGCCAAAGCGCGCCAGTGCGTCCCGGATGCGCTGGTGCGCTTCACGGCGCGCGATGCCGTGCAGGTCTGCCTGAAACTGCAAATTGGCCGTCACGCTGAGGTCCAGGTCCAGCGCCGGTTGCTGGAACACGATGCCCAGTTGTGCCAGCGCCGCAATCGGCGCGCTGCCAATGTCGGCATCGCCAATCAGGGCTTGCCCGCTGTCTGCAATAAAGAGGCCGGAAAGAATTTGAAACAGCGTGGTTTTACCGGCGCCGTTGGGTCCCAGCAGGGCCACGAATTCACCGGCACCCACTTGCAGGCTGACAGCGTCGAGTGCCTTGCGGCGCCCAAACGATTTGCAGATCGAAGTCACGTTCAGCGTCACGCCTTATCCTCGCTTCTGTTTTGGTTCATAGGGCCAAGGCCGGAAAATTTGCGCTGGTCCTGATCTCGCCGTTTTTATCGATCAGCATTAAGTCCACGTCGTGTATTTTGGCCGATAGTGCCAGTGCTTTGTCAGAACCCATGACCATGAAGGCGGTGGAGAGGCCGTCGGCCAGAATGCCGGTGGGGGCCAGCACTGTGACGCTGGCCAGTTCCAGCGGCGAGTCCCCGCTGACCGGATCAAAGATGTGGTGGTGAACAAAGTCCGGACTGAAGTAGGTTTCATAGTCGCCCGATGTGGCTACTTTGCGGCCGTCCATTTTCAGCGTCGCTGCCAGCGCGTCGGCGTGCCTCGGGTGCCCGATGCCCAACTGCCAGGCCTGGTTGTGCGCCTTGCTGCCGATGGCGCCGAATTCGCCGGTGTTGAGCAGTGCATGCTGCACGCCATGTTCGAGCAAAGCCGCCGTGGCCAGATCGACCGCGTAACCCTGCGCCACGCCGTTGAGCGTGATCGCCATGCCGGGCGTGCCGAATCGCACTTGCGCGCTCGCAATGTCAATGCGTTGCCAGTTGACCAGGGCCTTGGCCGCAGCCATCTCGGCCGGTGTCGGCAGTGTGCCCTGGGCGCTGGCGCGGCTGAACGCCTGCCACAGGGGTTGCACCGTGATGTCGAAAGCGCCGCGCGTCAACATCGACAACTGCTGTGTGAATGTCAGGACCTGCAACAAATGGTCGTGCGGCCGTGCCAGGCTGCCATGCTGGTTGAGTTGAAAGACCTGGCTGGATTCCTGGTGCAGACTCATCAGTGTGTCGATGTGATGCACCTGCTGCAAGGCGGCCGCAATCGCCGTCTGCGCCGTCAGGTCGTCAGTGTGCAAGATCTTGATCGTGACCGTGGTGCCAAAGGCCAGGCCAGAGCCGCTGTGCAAGCGCAAACCTTCCATCGCACCGGTGCTGGCTGGGCCTGAGTGCAGCCAATCATCGGACGCTCCGCTCAGGCCCGCGAGTGCGCCTAAACCGAGTGAGGCTGAGAGCAGGGTGCGTCGTTGCATCAGGCGGTCCTTAGTTCGTCTGCAGTGGCTGGATAGCAACGATACGGGCACGCTTCTTGGCCATCATGAGCGGCGCGCATTTTTCGTCGCTGGCATGGATGACGACGCAATCCATGCACTGAAAGCATTCGTCGTATTGAACCGCGCCGGTCGGCGTGATCGCCTGGTAGAGGCA
>CAIWNX010000255.1 GCA_903914175.1 uncultured beta proteobacterium
CCAGCGCCAGTTGGTGAAGAAGCCCGTCGTGCTGCGCGGGTGGATCTTCTGGTGCGAGGCGTACAGGGAGACCAACTCCCCATCGGCGCTCTGGGCTGCGATGGGGATGACTTTGCGGGGTGCGTTGGCCTTTGGGTTCAAACGTGCTACTTCAAGGGACAGATGGCTTCGTCCCGCATTGTCGGCTGCTTACTTCGCTGCGGCCGGACCCTTGTTCGAAAGACCCCACACATACGATGCCAACACATGAATCTGCTCGGGCGTGAACTTGTCGCCCTGCGCCGGCATCTGATTGGTCTTGCCGTTGTTGACCATCGCGATGATGGCAGCCTCGCCATAACCGTGCAGCCAGATGTCATCGGTCAGATTGGCAGAGCCAATGGCCTGAACACCTTTACCGTCTGGTCCGTGACAGGCAGCACAAACCACAAACTTGGGCTTGCCCAGGGAAGCCCGCAGTGAGTCATGCGGGCTGCCCGACAGACTCAGCACATAGTTGGCAACGTTCTTGACGTCATCAGCCGTACCGACAGCGGCCGCCATCGGTGGCATCATGCCGATGCGCCCCTTGGTGATGTTGTTCTTGATGACGTCAGGCGTTCCGCCGCCGAGCCAGTCGTTGTCGGTCAGGTTCGGAATACCCTTGTTGCCACGCGCGTCCGACCCGTGGCACTGGGCGCAGGTGTTCATGAACAGGCGCTCACCGATTGCCATGGCCTTGGCGTCCTTGGCCACGTCTTCCGGTTTCATTGCCGCGTATTTGGCATACAGCGGTGCCACATCGGCGTTGCCCTTGTCCACTTCAGACTGGTGCTGGCCGGTTGAAGACCAGGCGAATTTGCCGGCGTAGGTTCCCAGACCCGGATACAGCCAGAGATAGACCAGCGCAAAGACAATCGTGATGACAAACAACCAGGCCCACCAGCGCGGCAGGGGGTTGTTCATTTCGCGCAGATCACCATCCCAAACGTGACCTGTGGTGTTGTCGCTTGTTGTCATCGCCTTGGCCTTGCCGCTGAACCACAGCAGCAAAAGACAGGCCACGATACTGACGATCGTGACACCGGTGACGAAGACCGACCAGAAGTTACTTGTAAAGTCGCTCATTTTCTTCCTTATATTTCGGTGCGTCAGTCTTGCTCGAAAGGCAGTCTGGCGGCGGTCTCAAAATCAGCGGCGTTGCGGCCTGAATAGGCCCAAACAACGATGCCGATGAAGGTGACGAAGCTGACCACAGTGGCCAGTGAACGCAGGGTGTTGATATCGAAATCCATAACAGCCTCCGGTTCAGCGGACCAGGGTTCCCAGAACCTGCAGGTAGGCGATCACAGCGTCAATCTCCTTCTTGCCCTTGAGCTCTTCGGTCGATTTGGCGATCTGCTCATCGGTGTAAGGCACGCCCACGGTGCGCAAGGCCTTCATGTGCGCCGGCATGGAAGCCGCGTCCACGTCGTCCTTGAGCAGCCAGGGATAGGCCGGCATGTTCGATTCCGGCACGACATCACGCGGATTGTTCAGGTGATCCCGATGCCACTGTTCGCTGTACTTGCCGCCGACGCGGTGCAAATCGGGGCCGGTGCGCTTGCTGCCCCACTGGAACGGGTGGTCATAGACAAATTCGCCTGCCACTGAATAATGGCCATAGCGCAGGGTCTCGGCGCGGAAGGGCCGGATCATTTGCGAATGGCAGTTGTAGCAACCTTCGCGCGTGTAGATGTCACGCCCGGCCAGTTGCAGCGCGGTGTAGGGCTGCAGGCCCTTGACCGGTTCGGTGGTGGACTTCTGGAAGAACAGCGGCACGATTTCAACCAAACCGCCGACCAGCAAAACCAGCAGGATCAGGACGATCATCAAGAAGTTGTTGGTTTCGATTTTTTCGTGCGACAGTCCGCCGCTTGCATTGTTGTTAGCCATGGTATTTTTCCTTATCAGGCGTGTGCAAGAGCAGTCGGGATGGTCACGGTGACCGAGCGGCCCTTGGTCGCGGTCTTGAGCACGTTCCAGAGCATGATCAGCATGCCGCCCAGGTACAGCAGGCCACCGAGCAGTCGCAACACATAGAACGGGAAGGTCGCCTTGACCGATTCAACGAAGGTATAGGTCAGCGTGCCGTCGGCGTTGATGGCGCGCCACATCAGGCCCTGCATCACGCCGGCAATCCACATTGCGGCAATGTAGATGACGATGCCGATGGTGGCGGTCCAGAAGTGAATCTCGATCGCTTTGATGCTGTGCATCTGCTTCTGGCCAAACAGGCGCGGAATCAGGTAGTACATGCTACCCATGGTCACCAGGCCAACCCAGCCCAGGGCGCCGGAGTGCACGTGGCCCACGGTCCAGTCGGTGTAATGCGACAAGGCGTTGACGGTCTTGATTGACATCATCGGGCCTTCAAAGGTCGACATGCCGTAGAAGGACAGGGAAACGATCAGGAAACGCAGAATCGGGTCATCGCGCAGTTTGTGCCATGCGCCTGAGAG
>CAIWNX010000256.1 GCA_903914175.1 uncultured beta proteobacterium
CGCCCGGGGCAGCCGGTGTGCTGCATCATCGGCGACGGCGCCATGGGTTTCCACTCGCAGGAAGTCGAGACCGCCGTGCGCAACAAAGCGCAGGTGATCTACATCGTGCTGTGCGACAAGCAGTGGGGCATGGTGAAGATGAACCAGCAGTTCATGCTGCGCCCCTTCAAAACCATGATCTTCAAGCACCTGGATCCCGACGAAACGATCAAGGCCGATCTGGGCGAGATCGAGTTTGACAAATTGGGCCAGAGCATGGGCGCCTACGGCGAGCGCGTGTCTGATCCCAAGCAACTCAAACCGGCGCTGCAGCGTGCGCTCGACAGCGGCCGCTGCGCCGTGATCCACGTCGATGTCGACCCGGTCAAGCACATGTGGGCGCCGGGCCTGATCCACTTCAAGAAGATGCACGAAGAACCCAAAGCCTGAAACGGAGACCGCCATGGTTGATATCGATCTGGTGCGTCTGAACTTCAGCCCGCAGTCGCTGCTGCTGCTCAATGTCGTGCTCGGTTTTGTCATGTTCGGCGTTTCGCTCGAACTCAAAGCCGATGATTTCAAGGAAGCCTTGCGCACACCGCGCGCGCTGGTCATCGGCCTGCTCGGCCATCACCTGGTGTTTCCGGCCTTCACCTACCTGCTGGTGCTGTTGCTGGCACCGCGCCCCAGCATCGCGCTGGGCATGATCCTGGTCTCATCCTGCCCGGCCGGCAACATCTCGAATTTTCTGACGCATTACGCGCGCGGCAACACGGCGCTGTCGGTTTCGATCAGCACCCTCTCCACGCTGACCGCCATCGTCATGACGCCGCTCAACATCGCCTTCTGGGGTGGCCTTTACGCGCCAGCGCAACCGCTGTTGCGCCAGGTTGCCGTGAACCCGGTCGAGATGTTCCTGCACGTGCTATTGCTGCTCGGGCTGCCGCTGGTCATCGGGTTGTTTGTCTCACGACGCTGGCCGCGCTTCACAGCCCGCGTGCAAAAGCCGATGAAGGTTTTCTCGCTGCTTTTCTTCCTGATCTTTGTGCTCGCGGCACTCGGCGCGAACTGGCAGTACTTCAAGCTCTATGTGGGCATGGTGGTGGGCGTGGTGTTCGTGCACAACGCCTGCGCCCTGCTCACCGGCTACGCTCTGGCGCTGGGCGTCGAACTGCCTGAGCGCGACCGGCGCGCCGTGGCCATCGAGTGCGGCATCCAGAATTCGGGCCTGGGCCTGATCCTGATCTTCAGCTTCTTCGACGGTCTGGGTGGCATGGCTGTTATCACGGCCTGGTGGGGCATCTGGCACATCGTGGCCGGCCTTGGCATCGCCACGTTCTGGAGCCGCAGGCCGGTCCAGTCCGGTGCGGTATGAACAGCCGCCGCGTTCTGGTAACCGGCAGCTCGGGCTACCTCGGCAGCCAGGTCGTGGCCGCCCTGGCCCGGCGCGCTGATCTGGTTACCATCGCGCTTGACCTGCGCGAGCCGGCGCAGCGACTGGCCGGCGTGGCTTACGAGTTGGCCGACATCCGCGCACCCGAGGTCGATGCCATTGTTGCGCGTCACAGTCCCGATGTCGTGGTGCATCTGGCCTCGATCGTCACACCGGGCAAAAACAGCAGCCGTGAATTCGAATACAGCGTGGACGTCGGCGGCAGCCGCAACCTGCTGCAAGCCTGCGTGCGCCATGCGGTGCGGCGCATCATTGTCTCGTCCAGCGGTGCCGCCTACGGTTACCACGTCGATAACCCGGCCTGGCTGAGCGAGAGCGATGCGCTGCGCGGCAACCAGAGCTTCGCCTATTCCTGGCACAAACGGCTGGTGGAGGAAATGCTCGGCGAGTACCGGCAGCAGCAGCCACAGCTTGAGCAGGTCGTGCTGCGCATCGGCACCATCCTCGGAGCCACGGTGGACAACCAGATCACCGACCTGTTCAAGAAGCCGCGCCTGCTGGCGATCCGCGGCTCCGACAGCCCTTTCGTTTTCATCCACGACCAGGACGTGGTTGGCGCCATTCTGCACGGCGTTGATTCGCCAAACAGCGGCATCTTCAACGTCGCCGGCGACGGCAAGCTCAGCATCTTCGAGATCGCGGCACGCCTGAACAAGCGCTGCCTGGTATTGCCCGCCTGGCTGCTCAAGTCGGCATTGTGGCTGCTGCACAAGCTCGCACTGACGCAGTACGGACCGGAGCAGCTTGACTTTCTGCGCTACCGACCGGTGCTCGACAACCGCCAGCTCAAACAGCAATTCGGCTATGTGCCACGGCTCAGTTCCGCTGAGGTGTTTGAATTGTGGCGCGCGGCGCAACAACAGAAGGCAACGTGAAGCCCCGGAACCTGCGCGGTCAGGTGGTGCTGATCAGCGGCGCGGCCGGCGGGCTTGGTGCCGCCCTGTGCCGGCGTTACGCCGCAGCCGGCAGCCATGTCGCCGCCATGGACCTCGATGCCGATCGTCTGTCAAGCCTGGTCGCCGCTTTGACACAAGGCGGCAACCAGGCCTTGGCCCTGCCCGGCAACGTCGCCGACCCGGAGGCATGTGCCGCTGCCGTGGCCACGACGCTGGCGCACTTTGGCCGGCTCGACGGCCTCATCAACAATGCGGGCATCAGCCAGCGCAGCCTGTTGCAAGACACCCGCATCGAGGTGATCCGCAAGGTCATGGAAGTCAACTTCTTTGGCGCGTTGCACTTGACGCACGCCGCCCTGCCCGCCATCAAGGCGCAGCGCGGTTTCATCGCCGCCATCTCCAGCGTTGCCGGGTTTGCGCCGCTGATCGGCCGCACCGGTTACGCCGCGAGCAAACATGCGCTGCATGGTTTCTTTGACAGTCTGCGCTGTGAGGTCGAAGACGACGGCGTCAACGTGACACTGGTCTGCCCTTCCTTCATCCGCACCGGCATCGGTGGGGCCGCTCTGGGCGGCACTGGCGCAGCGGCCAACAGCCAACGCGTGACCACAGGTGTCGAAGCCTCGCCCGAGGACATCGCCGAGCGCATCTTTAGCGCTGTCGCTGATGGGCGGCGTCTGCTGTTGCCCGATCGCACCTCGCGCCTGGCCTGGTGGCTCGGCCGCCTGGCGCCGGCCTTCTATGCGCGCACCATGAAACGCAGGGTTGGCGCTGAGTTTGACAAACTACCGCGCTGAGGCGCGCACGCTGATTCAGGGTGTTGTCCGGCGCCCGACGCCGACTGCCGCCAGCACACTGAGCGCCAAGCTGAGCGCCGCGCCGAGCAAGGTGGCGCCGTACCAGCCGCGGTCCATGAACAGGCCAAACAGCAGGGGCGATAGCGCCAGCCCGGTGTCCAGGCCCGAATAGACCATGCCGTAGACGCGGCCCGTGGCCGATTGCGGTGTCGCTTTCTTGATCATCATGTCGCGTGAAGGCCCGCCGATGCCGATGGCAAAACCGGTGCTGGCCAATACCGCCATGGTGAGCGTACCGCCCAGCAGACCGGTACTGCACAGCGCCAGCAGGACGGCGCCGCTGCCCATGGACAGCGCCACCACGCGGTCGCTGCTGCGTGCACGCGCGGCAACGAAGCCGCCCACCAGTATGCCCAGCGCGCCACACAGCATATAGGCCGACAGCGTCAGGGTGGCGGCCTCGATGCTGACGCCGTGCATGGCCTTGAGGATGGAGACCGAAAAACTCTGCACCACCGCCATCGTCATCGTGGAGAGCAAAAAGAAACTGAAACACCACCAGACCACCGGCAGCTTCATAAAGGCCATGCTGTGCTCCGCTGGCTGATCCGGGTGCGGCGTCGCGGCTTGCGTGCGCAACTTGTCGCGCTGCAGCACCAGCAACAGCAGAATGCACAGGTACATGAACGCAGCGGCCAGGTAGGCGGTGCGCCAGCTAAAGAGGCTGCTCAGCACAGCGAAAAACAAAGGCGCCGTGGCCCAGCCCAGATTGCCGGTCAGGCCGTGCGCACTGAAGGCGTAACCCAGGCGCGGCGCTGAGACGCGTTGATTCAGGATCGTGAAATCGACCGGGTGAAAGGTTGCATTGCCCAGGCCCGCCAGTGCTGCCACCAGCATCAGTCCGGCATAGCCGTTGACCTGGGACGCTGCGCCACACACCAGCACGAAGATACCGATTGCCGCAAACAGCAGTGGCCGCGCACCGATGCGGTCCACCAGAAAACCGGCACCCGCTTGCCCGATACCGGAGACGACGAAAAAAGTGGTCATCAGCAGCCCGAGCTCGGAGTAGCTCAGGCCGAACTCACGCATGAAAACCGGAAACATCAGCGGCAGCAGCAGATGGGCAAAGTGCGAACTGGCATGGGCCAGACCCACCAGGGCGATGATGCTGGCGTCCTGCCGCAACGGAACGCCTGTCGGCGCGTCAAGATCGTTCGTGTTCATGGCGTTAGGGTCTCACACCCGGCAATGATCAGCATCTACTTCAATCCCAACGGATCGCTGGGGTCGCCGCGCTCGATCAGCTGACCCATCTTGAAAATACCGCTGACGCGCAGGGCAGGTTCGCCATCGGCCGTAACCAGCCCCTGACTGAACAGCATGTTGCGCGTGGTGCGCAGAACATCGGCCTGGCCCTGCACCCAACTGCCCAGCGGCGCGGGGCCCATGTAGTCGATCTGCAGGCTGATGGTGGGCAGAAAGCGCCGTGCCATCTCGGACTGGTACATGACCGCACACGGCATCAACATATCGGCAAAGGTCGCCAGCATGCCGCCGTGGCACATCTTGAGCGGGTTGGTGTGGCGTTCTTCGACCCGAAAGCCCAGCAGCAAGCGCTCGCCGGTCCACTTGCCATAGAACGGCCCGTTATGCGAAATAAAAAGGCCGCCGACTTTGATGGCGCGAAAGCCTGCCGGGATCGCGACATCGGCATTGGCACCGACATCGTCGAACTGGGTAGAGGTGGGTTGCTGGGTCATGCGCCCATTTTCACCCAAGTCACCGGCGCCCTTCGGTCAACGCGGCGACACCGCTTCACAGCATGCGGTCGCGCTGTGCCAGCGTCGGAAACAAGCGCAGCCAGGCAGCAGCCACCAGCAGCGTACCGATGCCGCCCGTCACCACCGACAGCACCGGGCCAAACCAGGCGGCGGTAGCGCCGGACTCGAACTCTCCCAACTGATTGGACGCACCGATGAAAATCGAATTGACGGCCGAGACGCGCCCGCGCATGGCGTCGGGGGTCTCCAGTTGCACCAGGGTCAAGCGTGTTACCACGCTGATGTTGTCAGCCGCGCCGGTGAGCACCAGCGCCAGCAGCGAGAGGCCAAAATGGGTGGACAGGCCAAACACCACCGTGGCCAGACCAAAGATCGCAACGGCCCCGAGCAGCCGGTGTCCGATATGGCGGCGCAGGGGCCAACGCATCAGCAGCAGCGACATCAGCAATGCACCGACCGCCGGCGCGGCTCGCAGCAGGCCCAGGCCCTGCGGCCCGGTGTGCAGGATGTCGCGCGCATAGATCGGCAGCAAGGCGGTGGCACCGCCAAACAGAACTGCGAACAAATCGAGTGAAGTGGCACCCAGCAGCAACTTGCGCTGCCAGACAAAGGCCACGCCCGCCAACAAGGTGCCCCAGTTGGCGGCCAGACTTGAAGGCTGATGCCGGTAACGCACCACCAGCGTGAGCGTACCTGCGAGCAGGAACAGGGCCAGGCTGCTGGCGTAGACCGTGCTGGCCCCCGTCACGTACAACAGGCCGCCGAGCGCGGGGCCGCAGATGACGGCGACCTGCATGCCGCTTGAACTGAGGGCAATGGCGGCCTGCAGCAGTGACTGGGGCACCAGCAAGGGCGTCAGTGCCTGCTGCGCCGGCATCTGGAAAGCGCGTGCCGCACCCAGCACGACCGAGATGGCCAGAATCAGCTCGCGGGTCGCGAAGCCACCGTGCGTGGCCAGCATCAGCAGCAAGGCCAGCGCCGCCTGCGCCAGCATGCAACTCGCAAAGATGCGTCCACGGTGCAGTCGGTCGGCCAGGTGGCCGGCCGGCAGCGTCATCAACAGCGCTGGCACAAACTGGAATAAGCCGACCAGGCCCAGGTCCCAGGCGCTGTTGGTGATGTCGTACATATGCCAGGCCAGTGCCACCATCAACATCTGGTTGGCCATGACACCGGCCACGCGGGCCAGCCAGAAACGCACGAATTGGCGCTGGCGCAGGAGTTGGGCAAAATGGTTTTCTGGCATGGCGCAAGCGTAGCAGCAGTTGGCCAAGCATCCACGTTATGATTTCGCTCAGGTCTGACCCGCTTGCGGCCAGGCCAATGCAACACCAACACCCTGCCCGTCTCATGTGGTTCGCGAACAACTGTGAAAATTCTGCGAAGCACCGCCTGCGCCGCTGGCTGCTGTCCGCGCTGCTTGTCAGCGCCTTGTTCATCCCGGTTCATGCTGCCCTTGCGCAAGCACCATCGGCCGAGTCCTTGCTCGCAACACGCGAGACGCTGCTGGCGTCGCTTGGCCATAACCAGTTTGCGCGCCCGATCCATCTGGAGTCCAGCGACAACGGCAAGGGACTCAAGGGTGATGTCTATGCTGAAATCAATTTCCCGTTTGCTGCCGTTAGCAAGGCACTGGACGAACCCGCCGACTGGTGCGACATCATGCTCGCGCACCTCAACACCAAACAGTGCCACGTGACGCAGGACAAAACTGGCAGCGCCCTGTTGCTGCGCATGGTGCGCAAGTTTGACCATCCGATCGAGCAAGCCATTGACCTGAACTTGCGCTACCGCGTGGCGGCGGCAACGCCGGAGTACCTGCAGGTCGAACTCGAGTCGCCGCAAGGCCCGTTTGGCACCAGCAACTATCACATCCTGCTGCAGGCAACGGCGCTGGCAGGTGGGCGCAGTTTTCTACACTTCAGCTATGCCTACGACAGCACCTCGTTGACGAGACTGGTGTCGCAGACCTACCTGGCCACCTTCGGGCGCGGCAAGGTCGGTTTCACCATCGTGGGCCAGCGCGCCGATGGCAGCCCCGACTACATTGGCGGCATGCGCGGTCTGGTCGAGCGCAACGCGATGCGTTATTTTCTTGCCGTTGAAGCCTATCTGGGTGCGCTGGGCGTTGCGCCAGCGGAGCAGTTCGAGAAGCGTCTGGACAACTGGTTTAGCGCCATCGAGCGCTTTCCGCGCCAGTTGCACGACGTCGAACGCGAGCGCTACCTCGAAGTCAAACGCGCGGATCGCCAGCGCCGGCTCTCGGCATCCTGAATTCTCAACCGCGCCGAATCGGATGCCCCGTTTTGAGGGCGACCGTTGCGGCCGAGATGCCGTTGACGACCTTGCCATAACCCTGCTGCGCCAGGAACTGCAGCGCCTGTCCCGAGCGTGCACCCGACTGGCAATACAGAACAATCTGGCGCGATTTGTCAGGCAGCACGCTTTCATAGGCTTGCACAAAGCGGTCCAGCGGCAGGTTGATCGCGCCCTCGACATAACCCGAGGCAAACTCGCCCGGCGAGCGCACGTCGATCAGCAGGGCATCGGTGTCCCACGCTGCGCCACTGGCATTGGAAGATGGATGATTTGACCCGTTCACGCGCTGCTTTCAATATTGAATGAACGCGCATCTTATGTCAGGAAGGGTGTTCACTTGGTGACGATGGCAAAGGTGCCCGGTGCTTTGTCGATCAGCGTGAAGAAGCGCACCAGGTCGATCTTGCTGCCACCGACTTTGAGGTCGTCACTGAGCAGCGTGTCCTTGATCCCGGCCGTGCCGGCCATCATCTTGATAAAGATCGGTTTGGTCAGGGTCAAGGTCGCATTGGCATCGCTCGCGGCTGGCGCCTTCCTGAAATGCAACACGGCGTTCTCAATCCACAGCACAAAGGATTCCTGGGTATCGGAGAGCACCAGATTGACCTTGAGGTTCTTGCCCTCGGCCGCTGGTCCGTCCAGTCCCGCTGCCATCGCTTCCAGAAAACGCTCGATCGGGGTCTGTGACAGCATCTCAACGAAGCCGGCTCGGTCCACACCCTTCTTGGGCGGGCCGTTGCGCAACTCGGCCGCAGCCGTCAGGTAGCTGTTGCGCCAGGTCGCCGCTTCAGACCCATAGCCCATCTGCTCATAGGTGCGCGCCAGCAATTCCTTCGCGTTTTTGTGATCCGGCTGCCCAAAGACGGCCTGGTTCAGCAATTCGGCGGCCCAGCGGTACTCGCCCTTGTCGTAGGCCAGTTGCGCCGCCGTGACCACCTTGTCGGCGCCGCCCATCAGTTCCAGGTAGCGCTTGGCGGATTCCTGCGGCGGCAGCGGATCAAGGTTGGCCGGGTTGCCGTCGTAGGCCCCCATATAGAACTGATAAACCGCTTTGACGTTATGCCGCAAATCGCCGTAGTAGCCACGCGCGCCGAAGTGCTCGCCAAGCGACTTGGGCAGTTTGACGGTGTCGGCAATCTCGCGCGGCGTGTAGCCGGCATTGATCAGGCGCACCGACTGGTCGTGTGTGTACTTGTAAACGTCGCGGTGTTTGGCGATGAAATCGGCAATGCGCGCGTTGCCCCAGATCGGCCAGTTGTGCTGGCCGAAGTAGATGTCGGCGTCACCCAACTGGTCCAGCGCCTGCTGCATGTACTCGGCCCAGCGCAACGAGTCGCGCACCTTGGCGCCGCGCACCGGCAGCAGGTTGTGCATGGTCTGCGACAGGTTCTCGGCGCCGCCGTAGGCCTTCTTGTCAGGGATGGAAAAAGTCATCTCGGCCGGCGCTTCGGCACCGGGCACGTTGTGGAAGATGAAGCGCACGCCGTCAAGCACCAGTTCCTGCGTCGGTTGCGCAATGATCTGCGTTGGCGCCAGGATGCCGAAGGTGCCGTAGACCACGCTCTTGCCCAGACCGGTATCAACGTTGCCCTTGGGCGAGCGCTCCAGATCGCGGCCGAACTGGTAGATTGAGCGCCGGCCCATCGCCGTGCCGACCATCACGTTCTCGCTGGTGGCCTCCTCCATGAAGCCGGCCGACGCCACCACCGGCACCTTGCGCTGCGCCACTTCCTGCGGCGTGATCACACCCAGCGCGCCGCCAAAGTGGTCGATGTGGCTGTGCGTGAAAACCACCGCTGTCACCGGCTTGTCGCCCAGATGCTTGCGCGCAAAAGCCAGTGCCGCTGCCGCACTTTCTCGCGCGGTCAGCGTATCGACCACGATCCAGCCGGTTTTGCCCTCGATCAGCGTCATGTTTGCCACGTCAAAACCGCGCACCTGGTAAATGCCGTCCGTTACCTCGAACAAGCCGATCTGGGCATTGAGCAGCGCGTGGCGCCACAGGCTCGGATTGACGGTGGGCGGCGACTTGCCTTCGACAAATTTGTAGGCATCGAAGTCCAGCAGGACAGCGCCATCAGCGCCAACAACCTGACCCGTGGGGCGCGCGATGAAACCGCGCTTGGCGTCATCAAAGTCCTGCGGGTCGTCGAGTTTGAGCAGTTGGGCGAACTGCTCGTTGGCCTTGAGGGTCAGCGCCGAGGCATCGCCGGCCGTGCCGCCAACCGCCGGACTTTTGTTACAGCCGGAAATCAATGCCAGCAGCGCCGCCAGCAGCGCCCAGGATAAGGTTCTTGTCATCGTGTCTCTCTCTCTCTTTGCTGATGCTGATACGCGCCCGCACCGTTTCATGGCAGGTTGCCGCAGCGTCAGTTTAACGTCAGCAAAAACCCCTCGCTTTGGGGATAGGCGGCGCCAAAGAAAAATGAAACCATGGCTTCAGCCGATGCGGGAACCCTCGTCCGGCAGGTGCGCAAGTTCAAGGAGAAGATGGCGATGGCGTATTCAAAAAACTTGACGATCATTGCGGGCACGGCGCTCGCCTATTTCCTCACGTTCGAACTCAACGCTTATCTGTTTTCATCGCTCGCCTACGCGCCGGATGTCTATTGGGTGTGTCTGCCCAGCGGGCTGCAACTCGCATTCATTCTGATCTTTGTCGAGTCAGGTGCGATTGGCATCGCGATCGCCACCACGATTCTGGGTCTTCTTCATCAACCGGACGCCGATCTGATCACGATCCTGGGCGCGGGCTTTTTTTCGGGCTTCGCACCCTGGCTGGCACGACTGATTTGCATTGCAAGGTTCAACCTGGACGACGACCTCAAGAACCTGACGCCGGCCACACTGCTTGCGATCTCGATGCTGTTCTCCTTGCTGCCTGCGGTGTTGCAACAACTTTGGTACAGCTGCTGCGGCCTCACAAATGACTTCCTCGGGACCACGACGGTCATGGTCTCAGGCGCCTTGATTGGCACCATCGCCATGTTGTACTTTGCCAAACTGGTGCTGCACGTGCATTCGTACTCGACCCGAAGTTAGGGCGCAAAGGTGTTGCAGTTTGCAGTGCCGGGACCGCCTACAATGCTCGAAACAAAGAGCACCGAACGCGTGAAAATCCTGGTTGTTGATGATCATGCCCTGTTGCGAAAAGGGCTGTTTCTGGTTCTCCAGGAAATGGGCGGCCCGGTTGAGGTGCTGGAAGCGGCCGATTGCGCATCGGCATTCGAGCAGGCTGATTTGCACCGGGACCTTGATCTCGTGCTGATGGATTACGAGTTGCCTGACATGAGCGGAGTCGATGCACTGGAACGCTTTGCCAGGCGACACCCGGAACTTCCCATCATTATCCTTTCCGGCGTGGCCACCCCGTTGGTGATGCAGCAGGCCATGCTCAAAGGGGCGGCCGCTTTCGTCACCAAATCCGCTGACAGCACGGACCTGTTGCAGACGCTGAAGCGGGTTCTCCAGGGTGAAATCGTACGGCCTGCCGCGCTGGCCAACAGTGGCCAGGACGATTCATCGGCGGCTGGCATTGCGTCAACGCTGAGCCAGTTGACCCCGCGCCAGGAAGATGTTTTGTACCTTTTAATCGATGGCCTTTCATCCCGCGTCATTGGCCAAAGACTGTTTCTGTCCGAAGAAACGATCAAGACGCACGTCAGCGCCATCATCCGTGCCTTCGGTGCCAAAACCCGGTTGGAGGCGATTGTGGCTGCTGGCCGTTTTGGTTATGGCAAGCCCAGGCGATCGGGATGAGATTCTGCCAGCAGGTGGCGCAACAGGCTGCGCAGTTTGGCCGGACGTACCGGTTTTTGCAACAGGTGTAAGTCGGCGGCCTGAGCGGCCTGCAGCACACTGGCGTCGGTATCGCCGCTGATGAGGCAAGCCGGTATGTTGCAGCCGGCGGCAGCACGCAAACCGATGATGGCATCAATGCCGTTTTCATTCTCGGACAGGCGGTAGTCGCTGACAATCAGGTCAGGTCTGAGGCCCGGTTTCAGATGCGGCAGTGCCATGGACAGATTTTCCACGCCAATGGCCTGCAAGCCCCAGGATTTCAGCAGACTCACCAGGCCTTCGCGCACCAGGGCCATGTCCTCAATCACCATCACAATCGATCCGGCGAAATTGTCCGTGTCCGCCATGCGCAGACTGCTGCGTCGGTCTCCCACCGCATCGTCCGGCGCCAGCGGTATTTCGATGCTAAAGCGCGTGCCGACGCCGGGCTCAGACCACATCCGAAGGGGGTGGCCCAACAAACGGGCACTGCGCTCAACGATTGCGAGCCCCAAGCCAAGCCCTTTTTCGTGGCCATGATGGGGGTTGCCGACCTGGTAGAAATCCCTGAAGATGTCCTTGTGGTGCGCTGCTGCGATGCCGATCCCGGTGTCCCATATTTCAACGCGTACGTGCTGCCCATCACCGGTGCGACGGCAGCCCAGCAGGACGCCACCTTTGTGGGTGTAGCGCACGCCGTTTCCCAGCAAATTGGACAGGATGCGGTGCAGCAACGCCGGGTCGCTCATCACCATCAATGGGGTCGTCCGAATCCGCAAGCGAAGCCCCTTGGCCATGGCCGGCACGGCAAGTTCCGAGCGCAGTTGCGCAAAGATGTCCGTCAACGCCACAGCACGAACATCAAGCTGCAGTGTGCCGGCGTCAAGGCGGGAAAAATCGAGCAGACTGTCGAGCAGGTCTTGCAACCAGATGACGGCGCTATCCAGGTTTTCGATCAGCTCACTGGTCTGCTGCGGCAGCGCTATGTGCCGCAGTTGGGATACAAACATGCCCATGGCATGGGTGGGCTGGCGCAGGTCATGACTGGCGACCGCCAGAAAGCGCGACTTGGCCCGTGTTGCGTCTTCGGCTTCCTGCTTCTTTTCCTGCAAGGCCAGCGCGGTCGCCTCCGCTTCGTCCTTTTTCTCCCGCAGACTTTGTGTCGCCGTCGCAATGCGCTGCTCCAACTGGTCGCGTCCGGTTTCCAGACGCTCGGCCATCGTGTTGAGCCTGCGCGAAACCTCAATCAGGGGGTCATTCGTCATCACGGCAATGCGTGATGACAGTTCACCTTGCCCGAGGCGTTCGATCATCCGTGAGACACGCACAATGGGCATCGTCACCCGCCGCCCCAAACGCACAGCCATCCAGGCACCCAGCAACAAAGCACCCAGGGCCAGCCCCAACCCCAGCGCCAGCATTTCACCTTGACGCTGCAACACGCCGGCCCTGGAATATTCGATCAGGACGTGACCCAGCAATTGCCCCTTCGACTGTCGCGAATCGGCTGCTTCCTGGAACAGGTCATCAGTCTTGAACAAACCCGCGATGACAGGCTGGAACAACAAAATCAGGCCGCCGTCTTGCAGACGCTCGGTTTCTCCGCCACTGCTCACCGGCACCGTCGTGTAACTCGGCTTGCCGGCAAGCGCCAGCACATACCCCCGCGCATCGACGATGCTGACCGATTGCACATCAGACTCGCGCAAGGCGCCCTTGGCAACGCTCTCAAGGTATTGTGTATTGGCCGAGAACAAACCGTACTCACTGGCAACCGCAATTTGCCGCGCCAGGGATCGGGCGCTGCGGCTGTTCGCCGCGTCGTTGTCGCCGACTCTGGCGATCAGGAAGAATGCGGCCAGCAAAACTGAAACCAGCGTGACCGGCAGCAGGGAGGCCAGCAGGATGCGAAACCGGATCGGGGCTTCGATCATGGTCGAGCCTCTTCGGTCAGCAACTTTTCGCGCAACTCATGCGCATTCAAGCGCAGACTGAGTGAATGGGCCAGTTGTTCATTGATTGCGACTTCAAAGTCGTGTGAAGGGATGGGTGCAGCGGGCAATTCCTTGCCGAGCAACACCGCGCTGGCGAGCGTGCCCGCCTGGACCCCAATCTGTGTTGGTGTCACGTAAACCGCCAGCAAAGCCCCTGCTCTGGCATAGGACGGCGAGAAAGCGACAACCGGCGTTTTCGCCCTGAAAGAGGCCAGCAGGATATTCTGGACCGTGCTGCTGTTGTAAACCTGAGGATCAGGCAAGGCCAGTAACAGATCAGCATCCTGGAGAACCTCCTGGAGCGCATCAACCAAGGAGTTTTGTGTGTCAACACTCGCGCTCACCAAAGTCAGTCCCCGATTCAGGGCCTGTGTTTTCAATGCCGACGCTTGGGCGATTGATGCCGGTCCCCACAGCACGCCCAGACGCTTGGCTTTGGGCAAGGCTTGCCGAATCAAATTCAGTTGACGATCAAATGGCTGATCCAGGTAAAGGGCCGTGAATCGGGGCGAGGCCCGACGTCCTTGCGCACGCAACAGACGCTCGAAACTGGCCAGCGGCAAAAGAGTACACAGCACCGGGATTTGCACTGCTGACTGGGCCACCACCTCGCTCGCCTGCGCACCCAGGGTCACGATCAACTTGGCACCCACGGGCGTTGCACTGGTCCATTCAAGCAAGGTGACTGAAAGCAGCTCGTTCCGGGGTACTCCGCGTCTTTCAAGCTCACCGATAAGCGCCTGCGAGGCTTGCGTGTACGCCGCGCTGCTCTCGCTGCTCAGAATGACAATGCTGGCCGCCTGCACGCTGGCCGCCGCAAGCCAGCCCAGGACGAGACTGAGGATCAGATGGCGCAGCCAAATCGGCATGGAGCGGCGGCTAGTTGTCGAGTTGAAGCGTGACGAACGCGCGACGTTGAAAAGCGAAGGCTGGTGCAAAATCCATCACCGGACTCCCCGTGTTTTGCACCACCAGCGCCAGCTCAGCCGCTTTGCCGCCGATCTGCAGCGGCGCAGCCAGACGCAGATCCGTGCGACGGATTGTGGTCTGATCCAACAGACCGGCTCCCGGCAAGGTCTGCTTGCTGCTGTTCTGATGCGTCAGACTGAAGGTGAGCCCACCCGGCAACTGTTGAACATAGGCCAGCGTGCTGGCGATCTGAGGCGCTACCAGTGCCATGCCCGCTCCAAGCGGCGAATACTGATCGGCCACATTGTTGCGGACATAGGCTTGCGTCAAGCGAAATCGGGTACCAGCCCAGGGCCGCCAGCGCATCTCGTATTCGAGACCCTGAATGGAAAAATTATCCAGGTTGGCGTAATCCTTGGGCACCGCGGTGTTGAGTTGGCGAATGAAGTCACCGATGCGCTCATGAAAAGCCCGGACATCAAACTGCAGATTCACGCTCGCCAGCGCGCCCAGATAGCCGATTTCTCGGGCAAAAATATGTTCGGGCTGAACCGTGCCACTGGCCTGTGTCGTCACGCGCAGCAGTTGCCCACGCCAGTAGTAGCGTACGTCAGCAAATTTTTCGTAATCGCTGGGCGGGCGGTAAGCCGTGGAGGCGCCGACGCGCACAGTGTGGCCATCTGCGAAGCGCCAGTTCAACATCAGCCGGGGTGCAATGCTGTTGCCATTGACACTGCTCTTTTCAGCCATGGCGCCGGCGTTGAGCACCAGGTCCTTGACGAGTCGCCACTCGGCGTTGGCAAACAGCCGCGTGAAGTCGGTGATGAGCGCATCGTCGGTGTTGAAGGCAGGTCTGGAAGTGATAGCCTCACGTCGAAATTCGGCACCCCAGACGAGTCGAAAATCCGGACTCTGGCGCCAGGTGTGCTGCAGACTCAGGTTGTCGTTGCCGGAACGGCCTGAAGCATCGATGTAGAGGCTGTCGTTGATGCCAACCGGAATCAGGGAAAACAGGACCTTGTCCTGATAGGACTCTTCCGAATGCGAATAATTCAGCGCGAAATCATGGTCGGCGTTGAGGCTGTGATGCCAATCCACTTGCACATAGCCGGAGCCGTAGCGTGTGTCACGCGCCGGATCGTCTATAGCGTCGACAAAGCCCTTGCCGGTACCGATCGAGAGCGTTCCCGCACGCAGCTGGATTTCGTCGCTCGCGTTCGGCCGAAAATCAGCGCGCAAACCCACGCGATCAATCCGGTTGCGCCCGGCAGCACCCTGCAGGCCGTCATCAGCGCGCCGATCGACGCTCAGACGGTAGCTGGTGTTGCCGCTGGCGCCGCCGATTCGCGCGCCGCTGTCCTGGATGCCGTCGCTGCCTCGGCTCAGACGCAGTTGCGTGCCTGCTGTGTCCGCACTGTCACGGGTCACAATGTTGATCACACCCAAAAAAGCGCGTGCGCCGTAGGCGGCTGAATTGGAGCCGCGCAGCACTTCGATGCGTTCAATATCCTGCAGGGCCACGGTTTGCAGACCGGCTTCAACACTGCCGACAAAATAGGGCGAATAGACTGAGCGCCCGTCCACCAGCACCTGGATGCGATTTGAAAATCCGCCAAAAGCACCGTGGTAGCTGGCCTGCGGTCCGCCCAACTCGAAGGACATGCTGGTTTGAAAACCGGGTACCAGACGCATCAGATCGGCCAGATCGCGTGCACCCGAGAGCCGGATCATGCTGCGATCAATGAGGGTGACGGCACCCGGCGTTTCATCAAGCCGTTGCGGCAATCGGGATACTGACAGCACCACCGGCATCTCCGCGAGGTAGTCTGCCTCCGACACGGCATAGGCCTCTTGCGCGTTACCCCGGAGCGCAAATAACGCGGCAATCAGGCCAAGCACCGCAATACTGCGCGCCGCTGGGGATTTATTTTTCTTTTGAGAGGCCACCGTGATTCTCCATATTGCGCAGTTGCTACAAGGATTCTAGTCAAATCAGCATGCATCCTGAATTTGAAATGGGTCTGCCACCACCTGTGCGCCACCGGGTCCGATATTGCTAGACTCCCACCAATGGTTGACACAGCAAAACAACATTCCCCCATGATCGAGCAGTACCTCGGCCTCAAGGCCGGGTTTCCTGACACCTTGCTGCTGTACCGCATGGGCGACTTCTATGAGTTGTTCTATGCCGACGCCGAGAAAGCAGCGCGTCTGCTCAATATCACGCTGACGCAGCGCGGCCAGTCCGCCGGCGAGCCCGTGGTGATGGCCGGCGTGCCCTTTCATTCGGTCGAGACCTATCTGGCGCGCCTGATCAAGCTCGGCGAATCCGTGGCGATCTGCGAGCAGGTGGGCGAGGTCACCGGCAAGGGGCCGGTCGAGCGCAAGGTGGTGCGCGTGGTCACACCTGGCACGCTGACCGATCTGGAACTGCTCAGCGACAAGACCGAGGCGATCCTGCTGGCCGTGCACCAGGGACCGCGCAATCGCTGTGGCCTGGCCTGGCTCAGCATCACGCAGGGCGAGTTGGCGCTGGCCGAATGCACGCCCGATGAATTACCCGACTGGCTGGCGCGCGTCAGCCCGGGTGAACTGCTGTTCAGCGCCGGTGCCACGCCCGCCTTCGAGACCCGCTTGCGCCAAATTCAATCTGCCGCGACTCTGAGTATCACGGCTCGTCCCGACTGGCAATTCGATTCCGGCTTGGGCGAACGCAAGTTGCTGGCCCAGATGCAGTCGGCCAGTTTGGCACCGTGGCAGGCGCAGGACCTGACGCAGGCGCACGCGGCCGCTGCCGCGCTGCTGGGCTACGCCGAACATACGCAGGGCCGCGCCCTGACCCATTTGCACAGCCTGCGCGTGCAGCGCGAGGACGATACGATCGCCCTGCCGTCCAGCACACGGCGCAACCTCGAACTCACGCAAACCCTGCGCGGTGAGGACCAGCCGACCCTGTTCTCGCTGCTCGACACCTGTCTGACCGGCATGGGTAGCCGGGTTCTGAAATACTGGCTGCTCAGCCCGCGCCGCGACCGTTTGCAGGCGCAGCAGCGACTCGACGCCATTGCCGCACTGCGTGACGGCGCGCCCGGCGCTGCGCCGTCCGGGCCCTGGCACAAGCTGCGCGAGCAACTCAAAGGCAGCAGCGATGTCGAGCGCATCACGGCCCGTCTGGCGCTGCGCCAGGTACGACCGCGCGAGTTGCTGGCACTGATGCTGACGCTGCACAAGAGCGCGCAGTTCGCCCCGCTGTTGCAAGGACTCGACCCCTACCTGACTCAGCTCGGTGCCGCCCTGCAACCGCCTGCCGGTTGCGCTGAAACGCTGATCCGCGCCATCGCCGCAGAACCTTCCGCGCTGGTACGCGACGGTGGCGTGATCGCCGATGGTTTTGATTCCGAACTCGACGAACTGCGCGCCATTCAAACCAACTGCGACAGCTTTCTGCTCGATCTCGAAGGGCGCGAACGCGAGCGCAGCGGTATTGCCAATCTGCGTGTGCAGTACAACAAGGTGCACGGCTTCTACATCGAAGTCACGCAGGGCCAGGTCGACAAGGTGCCACAGGATTACCGGCGCCGCCAGACGCTGAAGAACGCCGAGCGCTTCATCACGCCCGAACTCAAGGCCTTCGAAGACAAGGCCCTGAGCGCACAGGAACGCGCCCTCTCGCGCGAGAAATGGCTGTACGAACAACTGCTTGATCAGTTGCAGGAACACGTACCGGCCCTGGGTAAGTTGGCACAGGCGCTGGCCGCTTTGGACGCGCTGTGCGCCCTGACCGAGCGCGCCCTGACGCTGAACTGGTGCGCGCCGCAGTTTGCCAAGGAGCCGTGTCTGGAGATTGAAGCTGGACGTCATCCGGTGGTTGAGATGCGGCTGGCGCAGACGAGTTCCGGCGCGTTTATTGCGAACGACACGCGCCTGGGTCCGCGCCAGCGCATGCAGATCATCACCGGCCCCAATATGGGCGGCAAATCGACCTATATGCGCCAGATCGCGGTCATCGTGCTGCTGGCCAGCATGGGCAGTTACGTGCCGGCAACGGCTTGCCGTCTCGGACCGATCGACGCCATCCACACCCGCATCGGCGCCGCCGACGATCTGGCCAACGCGCAGTCCACCTTCATGCTGGAGATGCTTGAAGCGGCGCAGATCCTGCACAGCGCCACGCCGCAGTCGCTGGTGCTGATGGACGAGATCGGGCGCGGCACCTCAACCTTCGACGGCTTGGCGCTGGCCTCGGCGATTGCCAGCCAGTTGCACGACCGCACCCAGGCCTACACCTTGTTCGCCACGCACTATTTCGAGTTGACCGCATTTCCGGCGCAGCACCACGGCGCCGTCAACGTGCACGTGAGCGCGATTGAGGCCGGCAGCGACATTGTCTTTCTGCATGAGATTCAGAGCGGGCCGGCCAGTCGCAGCTACGGCATCCAGGTGGCACGCCTGGCCGGCATGCCAGCGGCCGTGCTGAACCAGGCGCGTCAAACACTGGAGATGCTGGAGGCCCAGGCAACGCAGAGCAACAGCCAGGTTGATTTGTTCGCCCCTGCGCCGATACCGGAGCCCGCCGCTGCCAGCGTCGTCGAGAAGGCGCTGTCGGCGATTGACCCGGACGCATTGAGCCCGCGCGAGGCGCTCGATGCCTTGTATCAGCTCAAGGCCTTGTCCCAGCGCAGCTAGTCGGGTCGGTCAGAACGTTTCCCACTGGTCCATCGATGCACCGACGGGTGCCAGGACCGGTCTGGGGCTTGCAGTACGGTTTCGTTTGGGCGCGGGCAATGGCTTGGGCTTGACTGAATCCCCTGCGCTTGCGGTTGACGCTGCGGTGCGGCTGTCTGGGTCCGGCTTGGTCCAAGCCTGATTCCCGGTGTGTTTTGAGCCCCCTTCAAGCCTGAATACTGAAACTGCGTGCACCAGTTCTCGGGCTTGTGAATTCAGGGAACCTGCAGCGGCGGCCATTTGTTCCACCAGGGCGGCGTTTTGCTGGGTTGTCTGATCGAGGCTGGTAACCGCTTCGCCCACCTGCGCCACGCCCGAAGCCTGTTCGCTACTGGCAGCGCTGATCTCACCCATGATGTCGGTGACACGGCGGATGTTGTTGATGACATCGGTCATGGTGGTGCCGGCCTGATCGACCAGGGCACTGCCCTTTTCAACCTGACCGACGCTGGCATTGATCAGGGTCTTGATCTCCTTGGCGGCTTCGGCCGAGCGCCCGGCCAGGGAGCGCACTTCCGTGGCAACGACCGCAAAGCCACGCCCCTGGTCGCCTGCACGCGCCGCTTCCACGGCAGCATTGAGCGCCAGGATATTGGTCTGGAACGCGATGCCATCGATCACGCTGATGATGTCGGCTATCTTCTTGGAAGCGCCGTTGATGTCCTTCATGGTTTCCACCACCTGACCCACCACCTCGCCACCGCTGGCAGCAATCGAACTGGCGTGTTGCGCCAACTGGTTGGCCTGTTTGGCGTTGTCGGCGTTTTGCTTCACGGTGGAACTGAGCTCTTCCATTGAGGCAGCGGTTTCCTCCAGCGCGCTGGTTTGTTGCTCGGTGCGCGCACTCAGATCGTTGTTGCCTTGCGCTATTTCGGCACTGGCCGTCGCAACGCTTTCGGAGCCTTCGCGCACCGTGGCGACCACGCGGGCCAGGCTGGCTTGCATCTCGCTCAGGGATTGCAGAACCCGCGCCATCTCCGCGGGCTGATTGGCAACCTCAATTGAAGAACCGATATCGCCACCCGCGATGCGCTCAGCAATGTCAACAATCAGTTTCAGCGGACGCATGATGGCGAGAAACAGAATCCAGGAGGACAGCAGCAGGCCCACCAGCAGGGCAACTGCCCCCAGACCCAGCACCAGCGGAAAGCGCTGCATGGCATCCTGCCCGATTGCCTCGGCCTGCGTTACCACGGCATTCGTCTTCACCGACAGCGTCCCCCCCAGCGCCGACACCTTGCCGAAAAGCAGCATGGCATCGGTATTCTCGGTGGAGAGTTTCTTCTGGGCCAGGATTTGCTCGACCACGGCCTTGAGCGCGCTCCATTGCGGGCTCAAGTCTTCCTGAACCAATTTGGAAATCACGGCATCGTGGCCCATCGACATGAGCTTGAGGCGGGACAGTTCTGCATCAACCTCGTGGACACTGTCCTGCGTCAGCTTGCGTGAAGACGATGAGCCTTCGGTCAGCAACAACTCACCGACGCCACGCAAGGTCTTTTGTATTCCAACCTCGGCGGCGGCGGCGGCTTGGTGTGTGGCGTCGGCCAGATGGGTTTGCTGGAGATAGCGATAGGCAATGGCCCCCACCAACATCAGGACCAGGATCTGGACGGCTGCGGCCACGATCAGGCGCATGCGAATCGATAAACTCATATTGGCTCCAACAAACGACTGTTTCGGGGATCAGTTCTGGACCGGCAGACCCTTGGCCTGCCATTCAGTCCAACCGCTTCGCATGTAGTTCACGCTCTTGTAGCCGGCCTTGACGGCCCACACGGCGGCCTTGTAGCTCTTCCACCCGGCGGGTCCGTCGCTGTAAAAAACCACGGCCTGATCCTTGTTCGGTGGCAACTTGCCGAGGTCAAACTGGTCCTTGGCGGCGTCGAAATTGGCCGTGTCATCGCTGGCGCCTTTGTAGGGGATTGCATTCGCACCGGGCACATGGCCCTTGCCAAAATTGACGACGCTGCGCGTGTCGACAAAAAACGCTGCCTTGCCATCCGACAGTTTGCGCGCATCCTCGACTGAAATGATCTTCCCGCCCGCCAGGCTTGTGGGCGTCTCGGCCTCGGCCCAGACCGAGCCCGCCACGACAAAAGCAGCGCCGGCCACCACAAGCTTGAATAAACTGACATTTTTTGCTGTCATCATGTTCTCTCCCGAATAGATTGCAGACTCGAAATCAAGCCCGGTGAACCCCTCGCTAAGGTGCACGGATTCGATGATAGGCAGGCAGGCACCGCGCAACACCCTGAACAGAGTGGAATTCGGGCTTCAATTTCAGGCTTGAACCCAGTGCCAGGCCATGCACGACGCCGATCAGTTCTGCAGTGGCTGCTCATCGCATCTGCCGCAGCCCTTTACACTCTAGGTATTTCCCCCTATCAGCCAGAACAATGACCTACTGCGTCGCCATCAAACTCAATGCCGGACTGGTGTTTCTGTCCGACTCCCGCACCAACGCCGGTCTGGACCAGATCAGCACCTTTCGCAAGATGATCGTCTATGAGAAACCAGGCGACCGCTTCATGGTGCTGCTCTCAGCCGGCAACCTGAGCGTGTCGCAGTCGGTGCGCGAAATCCTGCAGATCGAGCAGATCAAGGAACATGAAGACAGCGACCCGATTACGATCTGGAACGCCAAAAGCATGTTCGATGCGGCGCGCGTACTGGGCGCAGCGATCCGCCACGTCTACGAGCGCGACGCTGCCTCGCTCAAGCTTGCGGGCGTCGAGTTCAACGTATCGCTTATTTTTGGTGGCCAGATCAAGGGCGAAGGCATGCGCTTGTTCCAGGTCTATTCAGCCGGCAACTTCATCGAGGCCACCCCTGAGACGCCCTACTTCCAGGTCGGCGAATCGAAGTACGGCAAACCGGTGCTGGACCGCGTCATCACACCCATCACGCCGCTGGACGAAGCCGCCAAGTGCGCGCTGGTGTCGATGGATTCCACGCTCAAATCCAATCTCTCAGTCGGCCTGCCGCTGGACATGGTGATCTACGAAGCCAACACCTTCCAGACCGACAAGGTGGTTTGCATCGACGAGAACAATCCCTACTTCCGCATGCTGCATGGCAGTTGGGGACAAAAGCTGCGGGAAGTCTTTGACAGCATCGAAGACCCGATGTGGAACGGTGAACAGACCGATGTGCCGCTGCTCACCCACAGTGGTCGTAACCGGCCACTGAAGAAGATCAGTACGCCGCAGGAGCGCTTGATTTGAGCGTGCCGTCCATACCCATCGTCTTTTCCCACGCCAACAGCTTTCCCGCCAGCACTTATGGTGTTCTGTTCAAGAGCCTGAAAGCGCGTGGCTTCGCGGTCAAAGCCATCGAGAAATTCGGCCATGACCCCCAGTACCCGGTTACCAACAACTGGCCGCATCTGGTGCAGCAACTGATCGATTTCACGCAGGCCGAGGTTGACAGGACGGGTGAACCGGTTTTTCTGGCGGGTCATTCCTTTGGCGGCTTTGTCAGCCTGATGGCAGCGGCGCTGGCGCCCACGCTCGCACGCGGCGTGCTGTTGATCGATTCGCCGATCCTGGGCGGCTGGCGCGCCACCACGCTGGGTGTCATCAAGAGCGCGCAGATGGTGGGCTCGGTTTCGCCGGGCGCCACCAGCCAGCGCCGACGCACCCACTGGGCAGATGCCGAGGCGGCGCTGGAACACTTTCATCACAAGAAGGCTTTTGCCAAGTGGGAGCCGCAGGTGCTGCGCGACTACATCGCCCACGGCACGCACGACGAGGGACGCGGACCCGACAAGAAGCGCGTATTGAGCTTTGACCGCACGGTCGAGACCGCGATCTACAACACCCTGCCCGACAACCTGGACCGCTTGCTCAAGCGCCACCCGGTCAAGTGCCCGGTGTCCTTTATTGGCGGCACGCATTCGGCCGAGATGAAACAGGTCGGCATGGCCATGACCGAAAAAATCACGCACGGACGCATCATGCTGCTCGAAGGCAGCCACCTGTTCCCGATGGAAAAACCGATTGCGACAGCGGCCGCGATTGAGGCTGCGCTGCGCAGCATGCAGGCAACCGCTTTGTCATCCCGGGAACCCACTTTGTCATCCCGGGAACCCACTTTGTCATCCCGGGAACCCACTTTGTCATCCCGGACCTGATCCGGGATCCAGTGCCGCCCGTGGCCTGGATTGCGGGTCGTGGCCCGCAATGACAAACTCGGGTTTTGCCCGCTGTGAGGCTACGCAGCCCATACGACCATGCCGCTCCAGGCGGTGGCCAGCACCACAGCGCCGAACACGATGCGGTAGTAGGCAAAGCCGGCGAAGCTGTGCGTGGCGATGTAACGCAGCAGCCAGCGGATACAGAGCCAGGCGCTAAGGAAGGACACCACCAGACCAACACCAAACAGCGGCAGGTCGGCCAGCGACAGCAACGCGCGCTCCTTGTACAGGCTGTAGGCGCCCGCGCCGATCAGCGTTGGAATGGCCAGATAAAAAGAGAAATCCGTCGCCGCCTTGCGCGACAGGCCGAGCAACATGCCGCCGATGATGGTGGCGCCGCTGCGGCTGGTGCCCGGAATCATGGCCAGGCACTGCGCCAGACCGACCTTCAGGGCATCAAGCGGCGTCATGTCTTCCACCGCATGAATGCGCGCCACCGCCGGGTTGTTGGCCTGGCGCCGCTCCGCCCACAGGATGATGAAGCCGCCGAGGATGAAAGTGCTGGCCACCACCAGCGGCGTGAACAGATGCGCCTTGATTGCCTTGCCAAATAGCAGGCCCAGGATCACGGCGGGCAGGAAGGCGATCAGCACATTGAGGGCAAAGCGCTGTGCCTGGCGCTCGGACGGCAATGCCAGCACGGTGTCGCGGATCTTCTGCCAGTAGACCAGGATCACGGCGAAGATGGCGCCGGTCTGGATCGCAATGTCAAAGACCTTGGCCTTGTCGTCGTCAAAACCCATCAGTGCACCCGCCAGGATCAGGTGCCCGGTCGATGAAATCGGCAGGAACTCGGTCAAGCCCTCAACCACGCCCATGACGGCGGCTTTACTCAACAACGCGATGTCCAAAATTGACTCCAGAATAGATCAGAGCCCAGATTGTCGCCGGGCTTTCCATGGGGTCCGGCATTGATCCGGATTCGTGGTTCAATCCTGCTTGCCATCGGTGTCGCAAAATGACCCGTCAACAATATTGGGAGCGTTTCCACGTGAATAGAACAATCGCCTTTAGCGCAGCCTTGCTGCTCGCAACAATGAGCGCGCAGGCGCAGGAGACCGGTCTGCCTTTGTGGGAGGCCGGCGTGGTCGGCGGCGGCGTCTCAACGCCTTCCTACCCGGGCTCGCCAGACCGCAGTGCACGTGGCTTGGTGCTGCCGTATTTTGTCTACCGGGGCGACGTTGTGCGTGTGGACCGCAGCGGCATCGGCGCGCGCCTGCTGCACACCGATCAGACCGAATTCGATCTCGGCCTGGGCGGCTCCCTGCCCTCGAATTCACAGGACACGACGACACGCCAGGGCATGCCAGACCTGGGCACCTTGGTCGAATTCGGCCCGCGCCTGAAGCTCACGCTGGCCCGGCCCGCACCGGGGCAGCGCTTGCGGCTGGACTTGCCGCTGCGCGCCGTGCTCGAAGTCAGGGGCGGCGTGCGCCAGCAGGGTCTGGCGTTCGAGCCTGAGTTGCGCTATGAAATGCGTGACCTTGGCGCCGGCTGGAGCCTGAGCAGCGGCGCCAGCGTGGTGCTGGGCGACCAGAAGCTCAACCGCTATTTCTACGACATCGCGCCGGAGTACGCCAGCGCGCTGCGTCCGGCTTACGAGGCAAAAGCCGGACTGATCGCCACACGCCTGAGCTTCAACACCGCAAAAGACCTGAGCCCCGATCTGCGCGTTTTTGGTTTGTTGCGGCTGGAGTCGTACAGCGGCAGCGCCAACCTGAACAGCCCCTTGCACGTGCGCGCCAGCGGCACCTGGCTCGGTCTGGGCCTGGCCTGGACCCTGGGGCGCTCGGAGAGTCACGCGCCCTAGCGTCGTTTGGCGTGCGGCATTCGACGTTTCGTCGCAGCGCACGGGCGCCACACG
>CAIWNX010000257.1 GCA_903914175.1 uncultured beta proteobacterium
CCGGCAAAGCTGAAGCCCAGGATGCTGACCATGCTCTCCACTTCAGGTTGTTTGAGGATGAACTCTTCCACCCGGTTCATCACGCCACCGGTGCGATTCACCGTGGCGCCGGGCGGCAATTGCACGTTGACCAGGATGTTGCCCTGGTCTTCATTGGGCAGGAAGGAGGTCGGCAAGCGGTTGAGCAGCAGGATCACGGCTGCGATGATGGCCACGTACAGCACCAGGAAGCGCCCGGTCTTTTTGAGCAAGCGTGCAACCCAGCTCTCATAGCCTTTGGCGGTGGCCGAGAAGCCGCGGTTGAACCAGCCGAAGAAACCGGTCTTGGCATGGTGGTGTCCGGCCTCGACCGGTTTGAGCAGCGTGGCGCACAGTGCTGGCGTAAAGGACAGCGCCATGAAGGCCGAGAACAGGATCGAACTCAGCATCACCACCGAGAACTGGCGGTAGATGTTGCCAATCGATCCCTTGAAGAAAGCCAGCGGCACAAAGACCGACACCAGCACCACGGTGACGCCGATGATGGCGTTGGAGATCTGGTGCATCGCTTTGCGTGTGGCCTCCAGCGGCGACAAGCCCTCGGTACTCATGATGCGCTCGACGTTCTCGACCACGACGATGGCGTCATCGACCACGATGCCGATCACCAGCACCATGCCGAACATGGTCAGCACATTGATCGAAAAACCCAGCGTCTGCAGCACGGCGAAGGTGCCCATCAGCGCAATCGGCACCACCAGCGTCGGGATCAGTGTGTAGCGGAAGTCCTGCAGGAACAGGTACATCACCAGGAACACCAGAATCACCGCTTCGATCAGGGTCTCGATTACCTGGCGGATCGAGATTTCGACAAAGCGCGAACTGTCAAACGGAATCACTGCCGTTACGCCCGGCGGGAAGTAGGGCGAGAGTTCCTGCAGGCGCTGTTTGACAGCCTTGGCCGTGGCCACTGCGTTGCCAGTGGGCGAAAGCTGAACGCCGATGCCGGTTGAGGGCTTGCCGTCCAGGCGCGACTGCGTGCTGTAGGACTGCGCGCCGAGTTCGATGCGTGCCACGTCTTTGAGGCGCACGGTGGAGCCGTCGGCGTTGGCACGCACCACGACTTCGTCGAATTCAGCGGCCGAGGTCAGTTGCCCCTTGACGACCACGGTGGCAAAGATCGCCTGGCCCGGCAGGTTCGGCAGGTCGCCGATGGTGCCGGATGCGACCTGTGCGTTTTGCGCGCCGATGGCGGCGATGACATCGTTTGACGAGAGCCGGTAGCCAACCAGTTTGGCTGGGTCAATCCAGATACGCATGGCGCGCTCGGTGCCGAACAACTGTGCTTGGCCGACGCCCGGGATGCGCTGGATTTCAGGCAGCACGTTGCGCGAGGCGTAATCACCCAACGCCACCGGGTCGAGTCGGGGGTCGCTCGACGACAGGATGGTAAAGAGCAGGAAGTTTGAGCGTGCCTTGTCCACCCGCACGCCCTGTTGCGTCACTGCCTGTGGCAGACGCGGCGCGGCGCGGCTCAGGCGGTTTTGCACATCAACCTGCGCCAGGTCCGGGCTGGTACCGGGCTCGAAGCTCAGCGTGATGGAGCCGGTGCCGTCGGCCTGCGCCACGGATTCGACGTAGATCAGGCCCGGTGAGCCGTTCATCTCGCGCTCGATCACGCTGAGCACGCTGTCTTCAAGCGTTTGCGCCGAGGCACCGGGATAGGCGGCCGACACGATGATCGAGGGCGGCGCCACCGACGGGTACTGCGCTACCGGCAACTGCGTTACCGCCACCGCGCCGAAGACCACGATGAAAAGGGCGATGACCCAGGCAAAGATGGGCCGGTCGATAAAGAATTGCGCCATGCCGCGCCCCTTACGACCGGGCGGCCGAAGCGGCGGCCGAGGCCGGTGCGGCCGGTGCCGCTATCGCTGCCGCTCCGGGCGGACTCCAGGGCACCGGCTTGGCCCTTGGCGCCTTGCCCTGAAGTTTCTGGAAGCCGTCGGCGACGACTTGCTCGCCAGGCTGCAAGCCTTCCAGCACGACCCACTGTTCATCCTTGGCAGAGCCGATCTTGACCGTGCGTGTGCTGACGCTGCCGTCGGCTGCGACCACCTTCACACTGTCACCCTGCGCACTGCGTTGCACTGCCTGCTGCGGCAGCAGCATGGCGGCGTTGAAGGCGGCTTGCTCCAGGCGCGCACGAACGTACATGCCGGGCAGCAGCACGCCGTTCGGATTGGGCACTTCGGCGCGCAGCGTGATCTGGCCCGAGCTCGGGTCCACCGTCAGGTCGGAGAACAGCAGCTTGGCTGGCAGCGCGTACAGGCTGCCGTCGTCGAGCACGATGCGCACGGCGGCGGTTGCCTTGTCGCCGGCGTTTTTGAGTTTGCCCGCAGCGATCGCGGCGCGCAGGCGCAGCACGTCGGCCACCGGCTGCGTGATGTTGACAAACATCGGGTCGATTTGCTGCACCAGGGCCAGTGGTGTCGCCTCGCCCTGGCCCACCAGCGCGCCTTCAGTGACCAGGGCGCGGCCAATGCGCCCGGCAATCGGCGAGTTGACTGCCGCATAGCTGACGTTGATCTGCGCTGTCTGCACGGCGGCCTTGCCGATGGCGACGTCGGCCTGCGCCTGCTTGTGTGCGGCCACGGCATTGACGTAATCCTGTTGGCTGACGGCGTTGGCGTCGAGCAGCGGCTTGTAGCGTTCGGCCTGTGCCTGCGCCTGCATCAGATTGGCTTCGGCGCGCGCCAGTGAGGCTTGCGCGCTGGCCAGCGTGGCGCGGTAGGGCGTGGCGTCGATCTCGAACAGCGCCTGATCGGCTTTCACCTCGGAGCCTTCGCGGAATAACTGGCGCTGCAAAATGCCGGCCACGCGGGCCCGCACCTGGGCCACGCGCGAGGCTTCGGTGCGTCCCGGCAGTTCGGTCATCAGGCCGACGCTGCCCTGCGTGACGGTGACGACGCCGACCTCGACCGGCGGTGGCGCGGCGCCAGCGCCTGCTGCCGGTGGCGCAGCGCTTTGGCCGCAGCCTGCCAGCATTGCCGCCAATACCGTGCTTGTCAGCACCCCACGCCGCTGCGCTGACGCAAGCAGACCACTCAAGACGTCTTGTCCGATGAACATGCACAAACCTTTCGATGAAGCTGACCCGATGCCAAACCGGGGAAGCAATAGAGCGCACAGTGTAAGCCGTAGCCGTAGCCCGTATGAAGCCGTAGGCGTAATACGGGGCAGACGTTGTCCCGTATTTCATACGGGCTACGCAGCACGTTTAGAATACGCGCTCTGGCTGCTCAGGCAGTCCAGTAAACGCTAGGGGTGCTGGCCATCATGCGATGGCTGGCTGAGAAAACACCCTGGAACTTGATCAAGGTAATTCTTGCGCAGGGAAGCGTCGCCAGACCCAGTCCATTTCCATTGGACGTCTTTGGTACCCGCCCTGCCGTCGAACAAGGAACATCGATGGCGCTCATCCGAAAGCTCACACCGCTGGCCGCAGCATTCGCTGCACTCGCCAGTATTTCTTCACAGGCGCAGACCGTGCCGCAACGCATGGAGACGGTCACCGTCACGGCGCGCGCCGCACCGCTGCTCGATGCCGACAACGCCGATGTCGGCGGCTTTGCCGCAGCGCTGGCGAAAACGCCGCAAAGTGTCACCGTGCTGGGCGCGGATTTGTTGGCTGGCAGCGCGGCGCAGACGTTGTCGCAAGTACTCAAGCTCGACGCTTCGCTCTCCGATAGCTACAACACCACCGGCTACATCGAGAGCGTCTCCGTGCGCGGCTTTTTGCTCGACCAGGGCAACAACTACAGCCGCAACGGGCTGGCGATCTCGAACTACGCGCCGCTGGCGCTGGAGAACAAGGAACGCATCGAAGTGCTCAAGGGTGTGGCCGGTTTGCAGTCCGGCGTTTCGGCGCCTGGTGGTCTGGTGAACTACGTGACCAAGGTTCCACTGAAGGAGGCATTCACCAGCGTTACGGTTGGCGCTGATGGCAACGGCGCGGCCAAGGTCCATCTGGACGCGAACCGCATCGTTGGCGGCGTCGGCCTGCGATTGAACCTGGTTGACGAACACCTGGATTCGCATGTCGATCAGGCCAGCGGTTCGCGCCAACTCGTCAGTCTGGCGCTGGCCACGGCTTTGGGGCGCGAGACCTCGCTCTCGGCCAATCTCGAATACCAACGCAAGAGCCAGCCCTCGGTGCCGGGGCTCGGCTTGCTTGACGGTAATGGCGACGGTGTTGGCGATACCTTGCCCAGTCCGATCCATCCGCGCCTGAACCTGAACAACCAAAGCTGGTCGCAGCCGTTTCAGGTCAGTGCCACGACGGCCGAAGTCGCGCTCACGCACCGTTTCAATGCCGACTGGCAGGGCCGCTTGGCCGCCAATACCCAGACCACGATCATCAATGACCGACTTGCCTTTCCGGACGGTTGCAGCAATGCCGTGAACTATGTCTATCCCGGTCTGTGCGGCAACGGTGACGTTGATATGTATGACTTCCGTAGCGAAGGCGAGCGCCGCAGTCTGCGCAGTTGGGACGCGCATCTGGACGGCAAGTTCACAGCGCTGGGCTTGCAGCAGGCAGCGCGTTTCGGCATGAGCGGGCGCAGCAGCCGCGCCGATCTGCCGGCGATGCAGGCCTACAACTATGTCGGCAGCAGCAACATCTTCGCGCCCGTTGCCGTGCCGGCCGACCCGACACTGAGCGTGCTCAATACCAATAGCCGCGAGCGCGCGCTGGATGCCTATGCCTCGCTGGTTTCTGACCTCGGCGAGCGCGTGCAATCCTTCCTTGGCGTGCGCGTCTCGCGGCTGAGCCGCAGCAGCGAACTCAGCGACGGCAGTGAGGCTGTTTCGTTTGAGCAGAGCGTCAGCACGCCATGGGCCGGTCTGGCCTGGACGCCGACCGAGCACACCACGCTTTATGCGTCCTGGGGCCAGGGTGTCGAACTTGAGGCCGTGCCGAACCGGCCGACGCTGTTTGCCAATGCGGGGCAGACGCTGCCAGCGCTCAAGAGCGAGCAGACCGAGATCGGTATCAAGTGGCGACCGCATGCGCGCCTGCTGCTGACCGCAGCCGCCTTCAGCATCGACAAGCCCTATGCCGACGACCTGCCCGGCACGTCGGCCGATTCGCTGCCACTGCGCGTGGCCGGCGCCAAAACGGCGCGCCATCGCGGTATCGAGCTGAGCGCTGCCGGCGCGGTGGACAGCGCGCTCTCCTTGCAGGCCAGCCTGATGGCGCTGGACGCCACCTATACCCAGGCAATCGACCCGACTCTGGTCGGGCAGCGCGTGACCAATGTGCCGCGCTACAAGGGATCGCTGTTTGCTGACTACAAGATCGCCGCTGTTCCCGGCCTTGCGCTCAACGCGCTCGCCAGTTTTGAGGGCAGCAAGACGGCAACGGCCGATGGCAGTGTTGAGTTGCCGCGCGCCTGGCAAGTCGATGTCGGGCTGGGCTATCTGCAGCGCATGGCCAGTCAGATCACACACTGGCGATTGAACATCGAGAACCTCACGAATCGCATTGACTGGCGCGAGGCGCCAACCACCACCTGGGGCGGCATCTACCTGTTCCCCTCGACGCCGCGCACCGTTCGCGTCAGCGCCACGGTGGAGTTCTAAACCGTGCTGGATACCGCGTTCACACTGCTTGGCTCGGCCGTCACCTGGCTGGAGTTGATCGCGTTCTTTTTGGCGCTGGCCAACATCGCTTGCAATGTGTTCGAGATCCACTGGGGCTGGCCGCTGACGATCGTTGCCAGCGCGCTTTACGCCTGGCTGTTTTACGCCAGCAAGCTTTATGGCGAAGCGGGTGTGAACCTGTTCTTTGTCGTCACCGCGTTCTGGGGTTGGTGGCAGTGGCTGCGCGGGCATCGCGCTGGTTCGCAGGCGGCGCTGCGCATTGCGCGCCTGGACGCGCGCGGCTGGCGCTGGTGCGTGGGTGGCTACGCCGTGCTCTGGCTGCTGTTCGCGCTGCTGCTGCGCAACGTGACCGATTCCGATGTGCCCTGGGCCGATGGTTTTGTCACCGCCGGCAGTGTTGTCGGCACCGTGCTGCTGGCGCGCAAGCTGATCGAAAACTGGCCGCTGTGGTTGCTGGTCAATGCCGCCAGCATTGCGCTTTTTGCCTACAAGGGTCTGCAGTTGACCGTGCTGCTCTACGCCATCTTCTTTGTGCTGGCGCTGTGGGGCTGGCATGGCTGGAAGCAGCGCATGGACGCTGCGCCGACGCAGGACAGCACGCCATGACGCCGCCGCGCCTGATCTGCATCATCGGCGCCGAGAGCACCGGCAAAACGACGCTGGCACGCTTGCTGGCAGCGCACTACGAGAGCCTGTGGGTGCCGGAGTATCTGCGCGCGTTCTGTGAGATACAGGGCCGCACGCCGACGCGTGACGAGCAGACGCAGATCATCGAGACGCAGCAGCAATCGGTACAAGCGGCACAACAGGCGGCAGCCGCGCAGGGTGCGCCCTTTGTCTTTTGCGACACGGCACCGCTGCTGACCGCCGTCTACAGTGATTTCGTTTTCGGCGATGCCTCGTTGTATGTCCGCGCCCGCAGCCTGCACGCGCACTACGCGCTGACGCTGCTGCTCGCGCCCGACATCGCCTGGGTCGCCGACGGTTTGCAGCGCGATGGCGAACAGGTGCGAGGGCCTGTGACGCAGATGCTGATCCGTGAACTCGCCGCGTTGACGCAACCGGTAAGCACCGTCACCGGCCAAGGCAGCGCCCGCCTGCACGCCGCCATCGAAGCCGTTACGGCGTACCGATGAACAGGTAAGCGTTGGTGGAGCCGCTGCTGGAGCGCCCGAGGCCGATGTAGACCGGGCCGAAGGAGGTCTCGCCGCCGGCGTAGAGCAGGGCCGAGTTGAGCCAGCCGCTTCGGTTGGGCTCGGACAGCGGTTCGCCCACCCGGCCGGCTTCAAGCGCAAGGCCAAGCCGCATGTCGCCGCGCAAGCCCAGCGGCATGCGCCCGACGATGCGTTCGCCGCGTGCATGGGCATAAGCCACCTTGTCACCGAGCAACTGGCCGGCGGCAAAACCAGACAGGTTCAGGAAGCCGCCGAGTTTGGCCGAGTCCTGCAAGGGCAGACGGCCATGGGTTGAACCGTCGTAACTGGCGCGCAGGCCCATCACCCAATCGCCCATCGAGTAGGCGCCGTTGAGGCCCAGCGCCAGACGGCTGTAGTCGGCGTGAGTGGATTCGAACCAGCTCGCGCGCATCGACCAACCGCGCGAGGGAAAGTAGAGCTGGTCCAGCTGATCGAGCTCAAGGCTGGCAAGCCAGCCGCTGACGCGCAGCGGCTCGATCGGCAGCGTCGGCAGCCCGGTGTCGAGTCGCACCGTGCGTTGCTCCTCGCGCCAGCCCAGGCGCGCCTGACCGAGCAGGCCGATGTTGATGCCGCCCACCAGATCAAGGCGGCTGACGTTGTCGCGGTAGGACGAGATGCGTTGGTCATCCACATAAATGGCGGTGTTCTCGCGCCGCACCGAGCCCAGTGTCTCAACGAAATAACGTTGCGCCGGGTCCAACGGTTGGTACCACTCGGCCGCTACGCCGGTGTCGCTGCCGAGTTCGGCTGACAGCAAGAGCTCGCCGCCCAGCGGGTTGAGCCAGGTCTTCTGGTAGGCCGCGCGCAGGCTGTAGGTGGAGCCGCCGCTGAGGCTTGAATTGAGGTTCAGGCCCAGGCGCACGTAGTCCGGCCCCCAGCTTTTTTCGCTTGGCAGGATGCGAAGCACATTGCGTTCGTGCTGGCGCAGCAGCGTGTAGTCGACGCGTTCGTAGTAGCCGTCGCCGTAGGCGCGCAGCAGGTCACGGTTCAGGCCCGGCGTGTCCAGCGGCGCGCCGATTTTCTGTTGCAGGTAGCGCGTCAGCGTGGCCGGGTTGACCTTGTTCAGGCCGGCGACTTCGATCGCGTCGATGCGCACCTGTGCCGTGGGTGCGACAGCGTGTTGCGCGCGCCAGGCGGCGTAGCTGACCTCATCGACGGCGAGTGGTTGCAAGGCGCCGGCCATGGCCTGTGTGGCGGCGCGGCCCCGGTCGGCGGTCTCGGCGCTGCGCTCGAAATCGGCGGCGCTCAGACCCGTCAGATCGGGCTGGATGTAGATGTCGCGGGGCGTCAGGCTGGCGCGTGACTGTGTCACGTTCTGTTCGGTCAGGATCGCCACCATTTGCGCCGAGACCGACAGCAGGCCGCTGATGTCGCCGGCTTTGAGCAGGGGCGAGCCAACGTTGACGGCGATCACCACCTGTGCGTTGCAGCGTTCGCGCACCTCGCGCACCGGCAGGTTGTCGACCAGACCGCCATCGACCAGTTTGCGGCCGCGGTATTCCAGCGGCGCCATCAAACCCGGCACCGACATGCTGGCCTGCATTGCCAGCGTCAGGCTGCCGTCGCGGTAGACCACGCGCTCGCCGCTGCCGATGTCGGTGGCGATGATGGACAGCGGCAGCGCCAGGCTCTCGATCGCGCGCTCGCCGGCGTCGGCGCGCACCAGCTGATTGAAAAAGAGTTTGATCTTCTGGCCCGAGACCACGCCCGGTGGGCCGGCCGCGCCCTGTGCGCTGACGCCGGTTTCGCTGCCCGGCAGGTAACGCTGCGTCAGGCGCTTGCTGCGGTAGTTGACGTCGTCATAGCCCGGGTTGTCCATGAACATGTCGCCCCAGTTGGCGCTGGCCATCTCGCTGCGCATGGTGGCCGAGTCGAGACCGGCGGCCCAGGCGCCCGCGACCAGGGCGCCCATGCTGGTGCCGGCCACGCAGTCGACCGGCACGCGCAGTTGTTCCAGTACTTCGAGCACACCGATGTGCGCTGCGCCACGCGCACCGCCGCCGCCCAGCACCAGGCCGACGCGTGGGCGCTCGGTTGCCGACGCAAAGCTGGCGCTGGCGAGCAGCAGCAGCGCGGCCAGGGCAGGGCGCAGGTGGTGGCTCTGGAACAAAGGTTTTCTGGCGTGGCGTGCTCGCATCAGCGGATTGTCGGCCAATCGATCAGCCCGTGTT
The DNA here is from genome assembly GCA_903914175.1 of uncultured beta proteobacterium. Taxonomy (GTDB): domain Bacteria; phylum Pseudomonadota; class Gammaproteobacteria; order Burkholderiales; family Burkholderiaceae_C; genus Rhodoferax. Next base: position 9,014 of record CAIWNX010000257.1, read on the forward strand.
GGCGCGTCCCTGGTTCAGCGATGCAGTGGCCTTCACCAGGAGGGTCGGGTCTGGGCGAAGTGCGCAGCCAGAAAGTCGATCAGCGCGCGCACCTTGGCCGAGACATGCTTGCGCGTCGGATAGACCGCGTAGATGCCAAGCTCAAGCGAGCGGTATTGCGGCAGCACCTCGACCAGTGTGCCGACGGCCAGATCCGGTCCCACCAGAAAGTCGGGCTGCAGAATCACGCCCTGGTGCGCCAGCGCAGCGGCGCGGCAGGTGTCGCCGCTGTTGGTGTGGATGCAGGGGTTGGTTTTGACACTGACCGGCCCCTGTGGCCCCGTGAAATGCCATTCGTCGCGCGTTGACCAGTAGCTGTAGGAGATCACCGCGTGCGCCGCCAGTTCGGATGGTTCCTTCGGCGTGCCGTGCAGTGCCAGGTACTGTGGCGAGGCGCACAGCAGCATACGCGTGCTGGCCAAGCGTTTGCTCACCAGCGTTGAGTTTTCCAGGCTGGCGATGCGGATCGCCATGTCGTAGCCTTCTTCCACCAGATCGACCAGACGGTCGGCCAGCGTGACGTCGAGCTTGACCTTCGGGTTCTGCGCCATGAAAGCGCCCCACAGCGGCGCCAGATGCAGCACGCCAAAGGTGAACGGCGCGTTGATGCGCAGCAATCCGCTGGCGGCATGGCTGCGCGAACTGATCTCATCCTCGGCCTCGGCAAGTTCCGCCAGCAATTCCTTGCTGCGGCCGTAGAAAACCTGGCCCTCCTCGGTCAGCGAGAGCCGGCGCGTTGTGCGATGCAGCAGGCGCACGCCGAGGCGCGTTTCCATGTCCACCACGTAGCGCGAGACCGCGGCCTTGGACATGGCCAGCGCTTCGGCCGCCTTGACGAAACTGCCGGCATCGACGACGGCGTTAAAGGTTTGCATCTCCAGAAAACGGTCCATTGTTCCACCTGATAGGACAATTAATCTAATTAGCGGCTATTTATCTTTCGTATTGATTCTAATAAAGTTCAGCCCATGCACTGCGGAACGCGGTTCCGGTCCAGTGCAAAGTCAGTAACACCCACCCAAGTAACGCAAAGGAAATACCATGTCCAACTCTTTTCAAAACCCCCTCAACCTGATCGGCCGTCTTTTGTTCGTCGCACTGTTTCTGCCCGCTGGCATCAGCAAGCTGACCGGCTTTGCCGGTACTGTTGGCTATATCTCGTCGGTCGGTCTGCCGCTGCCCACGCTCGGTGCCGCCCTGGCGCTGGCAGTGGAAATTCTGGGCAGCCTGGCGCTGCTGGCCGGCTTCCAGACCCGTATCGCAGCCCTGGCGCTGGCGCTGTTCACGCTGGTGGCCAGTGTCTTCTTCCACGCCTTCTGGGGTGCGGCGCCGGATCAGGCCTTTGTGCAGCAACTGCTGTTCTTCAAGAACATCGCTGTCGTTGGCGGTTTGCTGGTGCTGGCAGCGCAAGGCGCCGGTGGCTGGAGCCTTGACGCCCGCGCCGAGCAGTAAATCCATTCGCGAGAACCACCATGACAACTCCATCCAAAGCGCCCGTCCTCTTCATCTCGCATGGCGCGCCGACCTTCGCGCTGGAGCCCGGCGCGCTCGGTGCGCAACTGCAGGCGCTGGGCGCGCAGTTAGAGGGCATCAAGGCCGTGTTGGTGGTCTCGCCGCACTGGCAGACACGTGATGTCCAGGTGATGACGACCGTCAAGCCCGAGACGATTCACGACTTTGGCGGTTTTCCTGCCGAGTTGTACCAACTGAGCTACCCGGCAACCGGTGCGCCGGAAGTGGCCCGTGAAGCGGCCCGCCTGCTGGCGCAAGCCGGTCTGGCGGTTGGCTTCGACGAGCGGCGCGGACTTGATCACGGCGCCTGGGTGCCGCTGTTTCACCTCTTGCCCCAAGTGAACCTGCCGGTGTTTCAGGTCTCGATGCCGGTCACGCTGGATACGGCGAGCGCGTTCAAACTTGGTCAAGCCCTGTCGGCTCTGCGCGAGCAGGGTGTGCTGATCGTTGCCTCTGGCAGCATGACGCACAACCTGTACGAGATTCGTCAACCCGGCTCGCAAGCGCAGGCCTATGCGCAGGAATTCACCAGTTGGGTACGCAAGGCCGTGCTGGCCAAGGCGAACCAGGCGATGTTGGCCTACCGCAGCGAGGCGCCGCACGCCGAGCGCGCGCACCCGACCGACGAGCACTTTTTGCCACTGCTGATCGCCATGGGCGCTACTAGCGACGCCGATTCGGTGCGTGTGCTCGATGGCGGCATCACCTACGGCGTCATTTCGATGGAATCCTACGTCTGGGGTTTCGCCTGAAGCCCTGAGTGCGGTGCGGTTGTACGCGGTTTTTTCTTGATTGGGCACACCGGGTAATGCGTGCTATTCGAATTACCATCGCCTAACCACGCTGAGCAATATTTCTGCCCGGCGCAACCCAAGCAGGAAACTCCCCCCCCATGTCATTTCAGGATTTGTACAAGAAGAAGCGTGGCACGGTCGACGATGCCATCAATCAGGTCAAAGACGGCGACTTCATCGTGGTCCCTACCGGCATTGCTGAACCGCCCACCTTGTTGACGGGATTGTCGGAGCGGCGTTTGAGCCTGCACGACGTCAAGGTGGCGCAGATTCTGGCGGTGCGCAAGTATGGCTACTTCGATCCGGAGACTTCGGCTCATGTGCGCCACGTCGCCTTCTTCTTCGGCGCTGCTTCGCGCGCCGGTGGCCACGGCGGCTGGATCGATTTCATTCCCTGCAGTTTCTCCGACATCCCGGTGATGATTGAGCGCGGCCAAATACCCGCCGACGTCGTTTTCTCGCTGGCCTCGCCAATGGACGAAAGCGGCTACTTCGCGCTCAGCCTGGGTGCGGACTACACCATGGCCGCCGTGGCGCGTGCACGCGCTGTGGTGCTCGAAGTCAACACGAACGTGCCGTTTGCGCACGGCAACTGCCGGGTTCATATTTCGCAGGTGGCCGCTCTGATCGAGAGCAGCGATCCCGTGATGGAAGTTGGCCTGCCCAAGATCGGCCCGGTGCAGGAGGCCATCGGCAAGTACGTGGCCGACATGATCGACGACGGCTCGACACTGCAGATCGGCTACGGCGGCATTCCGGATGCGGTCGTGATGCAACTCACGCACAAGCACGATCTGGGTATTCATACCGAGATGATCGGCGACGGCATCATGACGCTGGTCGAGAGCGGTGCCGTCAATAACCGCAAGAAGAACTACCTGCCGGGCAAGATGGTGGCGACCTTCGCCTTGGGCTCAAAGAAGCTCTACCAGTTCATGGACCGCAACCCGGCGCTTGAAATGCATCCGGCGGACTTCACCAACGACCCTTATCTGGCGGCGCAGAACGACAATCTGATTGCAATCAATGCCACGCTGCAGATTGATCTGCTGGGCCAGTGCGGCTCGGAGAGCCTGGCGCATCTGCCCTATTCCGGCACCGGCGGCCAGGTCGATTTTGTGCGCGCAGCGAACCGCTCGCGCGGCGGCAAGGCATTTATCGTGCTGCCAGCAACGGCCAAGGACGACACACTGACGCGCATCGTGCCGGTGCTCTCGCCCGGCACGCACGTGACCACGACCAAGAATGACATCAACTACGTGGTCACCGAATTTGGCGTGGCACAGTTGCGCGGCAAATCGGCCAAGCAGCGCGCACAGGAGATGATTGCTATCGCGCACCCGGCATTTCGCGCCGAGTTGACCGAAGGCGCGCGCAAGCTGCAACTGCTCTAAGCCCCCTATTGGCGTCAGGGCGATACATTCTTTACACTTGCTTCACGGACGATCTGGCAAGATGGGCGTTATCAGCGTCATGATGCAAGCCACTGTGTAATCGAAAGGGAATATGAAGAAACTACTTATTTTGTCTGCCGCCATGGCATCGTGCGGTCTGTCTTTTGCCCAGCAGGAATGGGCCCGTGTCGTATCCACAACGCCGGTCATTCAGCAGGTAACCGTTCCGCGTCAGGTCTGCAACACCGAGCAGGCGGTTGTGCAACAGCAGAAATCCGGTGCCGGTGCCCTGATGGGCGCAATTGCCGGCGGCGCCATGGGCAATGCGGTAGGTGGTGGCACCGGCAAGACGGCGGCAACCATGCTGGGCATCATTGGCGGCGCCGTGGTTGGCGACAACATTGAAGGCGCGCCGCAGGCGCAGGTGCAGAACGTGCAACGCTGCCGGATGCAGAACTTCTACGAGAACCGCACTGTCGCCTACAACGTGGCCTATGAGTACGCGGGCAAGCAGTATTCGGTGCAGATGCCGCAGGACCCGGGGCAGCACATCCTGTTGCAGATCACGCCGGTGGTCTCCAGCGCTTCGATGCCCCCGCCCCCGCCTTACCCCCAGCGTTGAACTGATTCAGCGCCGGTGTTCGCGGCGCGCAATCCAGACCGTCGCGGCCAGGATGACCAGGGCGCCCAGCAGCGTGGTGCGGGTCGGAATGTCGGCAAATATCAGCCAGCCCAGGAGCGCGGCCCAGATCAGATCCAGAAAACGCAGCGACTGCGTGGCCGAGATGTCGCTGATGCGAAAGCCGCGTGTCAGGCAGTAATGACCCAGTGAACCCAGCGTGCCGGCGGCAATCAGGCCCAGCCATTGCCCGAGTGTGGGCTGCTTCCAGTGCAACAGGCCCAAGGGCAGGCTCAGCAGCGTCACGCTGATGGCCTGCCACAGGACGATGACCTCCGGCTTTTCATAGCGGGTCAGGGTCTTGGTCATCAGGAAGGAAGCGGCAAAGACAGGTGCCGAAGCCAGCATCACCAACGCGTACCAGCCGCCCTGGCCACTGAGTCTGGGCAGCACCACCACCAGCACCCCGGCAAAGCCGATGCCCGCCGCCACCCAGCGGTCGGCGCGCATTTTTTCACCCAGGAACCAGGCGGCGCCGATCATGATGAAGATGGGACCGGTAAAGCCGATGGCCGTCATGTCGGCCAGCCCGATGTGGGGCAGGGCAGTAAACCAGAGCAAAAGACCAACCGTGTGCACAGCGCCGCGCCAGAACTGACCCGCCAGATTAACGGGCCGGTAGGCGCGCCAGCCCTGGCGCCAGAGCAGCGGCAGCATGGCTGCGATGCCAAACAGGTAACGCAGGAACTGCGATTCGAACGGATCGAGCGTGAGCGTGATTTTGCGCACAATGGCATTGAGCACCGAGAACAGCACACCGCTGAGCGCCACCCACAACATGCCGCGCCAGACCGGCGGCAAGCGAAAGGTGCGCATGCGCGCGTGCCGGTGCGCCAACGCCAGGCGACGTTGCAACAGTCGGGGCAGACCTTCGGTGAATTTCACCTCTGAAATGGGGCGGCAGCGTGGTTCAAGCCGGCAGTGTAGGCGCGGTGTGCGTGTTTGGCAGTCGCGGGATGGACAGATTGCGCCTGGCCCTGGCGGACGGCTTGGGCGAGAATGGATTCCTTGCATCGTCAAAGGGGAACTCATGAACCCAGTCAAGCCGGTTCCGGTCATCGCCATCCATGGCGGCGCCGGCACCATCGCCCGCGCGCACGCAGGCCATGGACAGGCCGCCGCTTACCACGCCGCCATGCAGGAAATCTTGTTGGCGGCCCAGCAACTGCTGGGTGCGGGTGGCAGCGCGCTCGACGCCGTCAGCCTGGCGGTTGATTTGCTGGAAGACTGCACGCTTTTCAATGCCGGTCGCGGCGCCGTTTTCACGCACGAAGGAACGCATGAACTGGACGCCGCCATCATGGACGGCGCCACCTTGCGGGCCGGCGCGGTGGCGTGCGTCAGCCGTATTCGTCGTCCCCTGCGCGCCGCCCGCGCCGTGATGGAACGCAGCGAGCACGTGCTGCTGGTGGGTGCAGGCGCCGAAGCCTTCGCCCAGGCTTGCGGCTTGGAACAGGTGGCGCCGGATTATTTTTCGACCGATGCGCGGCGCGCGCAGCTGCAGCGTGCGCTGCTAGCGGACGTGACCCTGCTTGACCATGACGCCCCGGCGCTTTCCTTTGGCACGCGCAGCGCGGCTCCGCTGGATGAAGACCGCAAACTCGGCACCGTTGGCGCGGTGGCGCTGGATGCAGCGGGCAACCTGGCAGCAGCGACATCGACTGGCGGTATGACCAACAAGCGCGTCGGGCGCGTTGGCGACTCGCCGCTGATTGGCGCCGGCACCTACGCCGATAACCGCACGGCCGCCATCTCCTGCACCGGTACCGGCGAGATGTTCATCCGCAGCGTGACGGCCTACGACATCTGCGCCCGCATGGCTTATGCCGGGCAGTCGCTGGACGCAGCGGCGCAGGCGTTGGTGATGCAGGTGCTGCCGGCGATCGGCGGGCGCGGCGGCCTGATTGCGCTCGACGCCCGTGGCAATCTGAGTTGTCCCTTCAACACCGAAGGCATGTACCGGGGGCACGCCCGCGTTGGGCAGACGCCGCAGACGGCGATCTTTGCTGAGTAGCCGGTTCAAGCGTCAGTGCGTGATCGGGGCCGCCTGCGCGCGCGGCTGAAGGCTGGCGAAGAACTCGCGGTCCGCGATCAGCAGGTGGCGTGCGACCAGGTCGTGTGCCAGGTATTCAAAGACTTCGCCCAGCGCAAGTTTGCCGATGCGAAAGTGTTCGGTCACGGTGCGGGCCTTGTCCAGCAACTGGCGGTGCTGGCGCGCATGGTCCTCGGCACCAGGGTAGCCAGCGGCCTTGATGAGCGCTTCCTCTTCCTCGAAGTGCTGCATCACGTCGGCAATGAAGACCTGCACCAGCGCTGCCACCTCGTCGGTTTTACGCTCGCCGAGCATGGCGCCGAGCAGGGTGTTGATATCGTTGAACAGTTGGCGGTGCTGTCCGTCGATGACCGCGTTGCCACATTCGTATGCGGAGCGCCAGATCAGTTGCACCAGTTTGACCGGCGCTGCGTGCCGCAGCGCTTCGGGCGCGAGTTGCACCTGATTGCGTCCCCCATCTTTGGCGCGGTAAAGGGCAGCGTCCGCCGCGCGCAACAAGCTCTCGGCATCCGGGTAACAGGCCTCGCTCAGGACCGCAACGCCCAGACTGATCGTGACATGCTTGTCTGCGCCCGCGTTATGCGGTATTGCCAGCGCTTGGACGGACTGGCGCAGGGCTTCGGCCACACGCTGCGCGGCCGAAGCGTCGGCATCGGGCAGGATCAGGATGAACTCTTCACCACCGTAGCGCGCCGCCAGATCACCGGCACGCTGCGTCACGGTCTCCATCGTCCGCGCCACACGCTGCAGGCAGTCGTCACCCGCTTGATGACCATACAGGTCGTTGTAGCCCTTGAACCAATCAATGTCGATCATGATCAGTCCCAGCGGCTGCCCGGACCGATGGGCACGCGCCCACTCAATGGCCAGCACTTCGTTCAAGCGGCGCCGATTGGCCAGGCCGGTCAAGTCATCTTGCGTCGCCATGATCTGGTTCAGTTGATCCGAGCGCTCTTTGGACATCAGGACAAAACCGATGGCCAGCAGCAGCAGCGACGTCAGGGCGCCCAGAAAGGTCAGGGTCTGCATCAGACTGGACTGGCTCAAAGACAGCATGGCCGCTGCGGCGCCCGTGGCGGCACCGGCGGCGCGCAATGTCAGCAATGCGGTCATGACAGCGATGCCGCTGGCCAGAAAATATTTGCCGCGTCCGGCGGTTTGGCGCCGCTGGCGCCACATAAAAGTCAGGGCCAGCAGACATTGCGTGACAAAAACCAGGGAGCCCACGATGATGCGCGTGACCAGTTGATCAAGCAGCGCGAAAAAGACCAGGAAGACCAAGACGACCGGCAGCCAGATCAGTCTGCGCGGCGCTCGGCTCTGGTAAAACGCATACAGGCCTTCGGTGAAGGTGGCCAGGGCACACGATAGCGCGGTGTTGGCCAGAACGATCGACACAATGTCACTGATCTGCCCACGCAGACTGAAGCAAATATAGGCCAGCGTGTGCAAGGCCAGACCGACGGCCCAAAAAACCATGCCGTCGTGCTGACGTCGGTCGGCGACGGCGCCAACCGAGAGTGAGAGTACGGCACCCACCAGGATGATGGCCAGGAACATGGTGGGGACGTCTGCGTGCATCGGATGAGTCTGGCACAGCTTGCTGTTTTACGCAGTGCGGTGGTGTGCCGCTAAGATGCCTGCATTCCAACATCCGATTGACGCCCATGGTCTGGGATTACCCGAACCCGTTCACCCAGCCCGCCGTGCCGCAGGCGGCGGATATTGACGGTCTGCAGCACACCAATAACGCAGTCTACGTGCAGTGGTGCGAGCGCATCGGCTGGGCGCACTCCGAGGCGTTGGGCCTGAGCCTGGCCGACTACCAGCGCCTGGACCGGGCCATGGCGATCCGCCGTGCCGACTACGACTACCTGCTGCCCACGGTGCTGGGCGAGGAGTTGACGTTGGCCACCTGGCTTTGCGCCAGCGACGGCAAGCTGACGATGGAGCGGCGCTTCCAACTCATCCGGGCGCACGATCAGGTCACCGTGCTGCGCGGGCACTGGGACCTGGTGTGCATCGAGGTCAGCAGCGCTCGCGTGCGACGCATGCCGGCTGAATTCTGCGCTGTCTACCTGGCCGCGCTGGTGTCCTGATCGTCAGGGCGACAGCACGACCTTGTGCTTGGCGTTGGCCTCGGCCTTGGCCGGGTTGAACCACCAGGCGCGGCGTTCGCCCTTGGCCCAGAGCTTGGCCTGGTCGCTTTGGTGCGGCTGGAAGTGGCGCTCGTTGACACCGCCGACCAGCACGGCCTCGACCTTGTCGGGGTCGCCAAAGTCGGCCACCAGTTGCATCGAAGCCGAGAACGTCATGTCGTAGGGTTTCTGGAAGTCGTAGCCGCCACGATTCAGCGTCTCACCACTGCCGGCGCGCTGCACCGTAAAGCCGCCCAGCAGTTCCTGGCCCGCACCGCTGCGCCGCAGCGGACTGACGAAACGCTGCGTGTGCGCCTTGCCCCAGGCCCATTGCGCCGGGTCTTTGCCTTGCATGAGTTCAATCTGGGCGCGCGCCCTTGGCGCGGCGGCGCGGATGACGTCGGCCAGCGTTTCGCGTTTTTGCGGCGTGCGCGTGTCGTCGAACCAGTTGGAGTCGGGTGTGGCCACCAGCGCGTCAAAGCGTTGCTGCCAGAAGTACCAGGTGGACGTCATGTCGCTCAGCGTGTCTTCATCGAGCTTGTCGGCAAAGGTGCCACGCACGGTCTCGCGGTACAGCGTCTGGTAGAGCAGCGGTGCGGCCTGTTCGGCGCGGTCAACGCCGTCCCATTTCTCCAGCATGTCGGCCAAGTCGCGCTGCGCCGGATCGGCCTTGAGCGCGGCCACCATGGGCCCGCGCAGCACATCGCTTTGCAGGTTGCGGTTGTCGTGCATTAGTTTCCAGTGGTCATCGACGCCCATCTTCTGCGCGCTGCCCAGCACCTGGCCGATGCGACGGTAGCGGTAATTGGGCGAGACGTAGTTGGTGTAGTACCAGGGGTAGCCTTCGGCGCGGGTGTCGTTGTTGGCGGTACCGACCCAGGCGCGCGCCGGGTTCAGCATACCGGGCATGCGGTCTTTCGGAATGAAGCCGGTCCAGTCGTCGCTGCCGTCCTTGGCTGGCAGGCGCGGGTAGCCGCCATCGGCACCAGCGCGAATCGGAACGGCGCCGCTGGCGCGGTGCGCGATGTTGCCCTGGTCGTCGGCAAAGACAAAGTTGAACATCATCAGATCGATTTTTTGCACCTCGCGATCGAACGCGGCGGCGTCGGGAGCGGTGAGCAGCCCTTCGTTTCCGATCACTGGCGCGAGCACTTCAGCGTCGGTCGAGCGCAGCACCAGCAGTTTGTCGCCCTTGGGGCCCAGGCCCGGATGGTCGCTGATGACGGGGCCGCGCTGGGTGTAGCGGATCTTGAGCGATTGTTCGCGCACGCCGTTCGGAGCCGCTTTGTCCTTGATGCGGATGGTCTCGTTCACCACGGTAAAGGCCACGCTTTTGCCGCCGTCGAGGTAATGGTTGGGGTCTTTCGGGTCGATGGTTTCGACATACACATCCTGCACGTCGCCGTAGGCGTTGGTGACGCCAAAGGCCACGTGCTTGGTGCGACCGATCAGAATGCCGGGCATGCCGGGCAGGGCCGCACCAACGGCCTGAATCTCGGGTGTAAACAGGCCAACCGGGTGCCAGGTTCCGGGCAGCATGCGGATGTCCAGATGCGGGTCATTCGAGACCATGGCCTTGCCCGAAGCCGAGCGCGACGGTCCGACCGCCCAGTTGTTGGAGCCCAGGCCCTGGTGGTTCAGGGTTTCCGGCGCCACGCTGAGGTCGGACCATTGGAGGTCGAGTTGCGCCCACTCGTTGCGCGTGGTGCTCGCTGCCAATTTGGCCGTGGCCACGGACTTGGTCGTGTTTGTCCAGTCGGGGTTGACCGTGAGCGGGAAGATCTCTCGCGCGCGCTCCAGGCCGAGTTTGTCCATCAGTTTTTGCGCGACCACTTCGGCTTTGAAGTTGGTCGAGTGCGTGTAATGGATGTAGTGGACCAGGGTGACCAGATCGGCAACGCTCCAGGGTCGGGGTTTGATGCCGGCGAGTTGGAGTTCGACTGGAAGGTCCGATGGATAGGACTGCACATAGCCGTTCATGCCGTCCACGTAATACTGCAGCAGGGCGCGTGCCTCGGCGCTGAGTTTGGCGGCATGACGCTCACCGTTGCGGCTGATGCCCAGCACACGCATGCGGATGTCCGAGGGCAGTGCGTCGGCGCCAAAGGTGGCGGCCAGTTCGCCGCGCCAGGAGGCGCGAAACAGTTCCATTTGCAGCAGCCGGTTTTGCGTCGTGACAAAACCCTGGGCACGAATCAGGTCGGGTGTGTTTGCGGCAAAGATGTAGGGGATGCCCAGTTCGTCACGCAACACCGTGACCGGCGCGCTCAGGCCCACCAGCTTCATGTTGCCATCCTCTTGCGGCTGCCCGGCAGCGCGCAGGTACATATAGCCGCCGCCCAGAATGAGAAGGACCAGGACCGGCAGTCCGATGGCAAACCATTTCAATACCTTGCGCATGATGTTTCTCCTCTGATTTGATTATGGGGACACGGGCAAATTGTGACAGTTTTATTTCTTGAATTTGTCATCCCGGACTTGATCCGGGATCCAGTTTCACACGCTGCATGGATGCCGGATCAGGTCCGGCATGACAAGTTGGGGGATGTCTCACGACCGACCTAGACTTGCGGCAGCAGGAAGCGGCGTTCCCAGGCGCTGATCTCATTGAGGTAGCTCTCGTACTCCAGCGCTTTGACGGAGCAGTAGCCGGTGACGAAAGCATCGCCCAACAGGCGCCGCGCCGCTGCGCTGTGCTGCAGTTTGTCGAGCGCGCTGAGGTAGCTGCGTGGCAGCCCATGGCCGAGCTCATAGGCGTTGTCAACAGGGGACAGCGGCGCGTCGGGCAGCAGGGCTTCGTCCATACCGGCCAGACCGGCGGCAAGCGAAGCGGCAATCACCAGATAGGGGTTGGCATCAGCGCCGGCGATGCGGTTCTCGACCCGGCGCGCCACCGCTGCGCTGTGCGGAATGCGCAAGCCCGTGGTGCGGTTGTCGTAGGCCCAGTTCAGGTTGATTGGCGCCTGGCTGAGCTTGACAAAGCGCCGGTACGAGTTGATGAAGGGCGCAAAGATCAGCATCAGGTCGGTGCCGTAGCTTTGCAGCCCCGCGATGAAGTGGCCAAAGCGCGCGCTCTCGGTGCCGTCTTCCTTGCTGAAGATATTGCGCCCGCTGGTATCGAGCACGCTTTGGTGCAGGTGCATGGAACTGCCGGCGGCACCGGCGATCGGCTTGGCCATGAAGACGGCGTTGAGCCCGTGCTGGATCGCAATCTCCTTGGCCGCGTACTTGAACAAAAAGGCCTGGTCCGCTGCCGCCAGCGCGTCGCCATGCTGCAGGTTGATCTCGTACTGCGTCGGGCCGACTTCGTGGATCCAGGTGTCGGCGCGCACGCCCAGGGTGTCCAGGGCGCCGCGAAACGCGTCCCAGAACGGCGCCAGTTCGTTGAGCATGTTCAGGCTGAAGGCCGATTGACCGGCTTCGCTGCGGCCGTTGCGCGCAGCGGGCGGTAGCAGGGCCTGGTTGGGATCGGTGTTGGGCGCGCTCAGGTAGAACTCGATCTCGGGTGCCACCACGGGTGTCAGGCCCTGCGCCTGGTAGCGCGCCAGCACGGTCTTGAGCAGCGAGCGCGCGGCAAAGACGCAGTGCGTGCCGTCGAGTTCGATGCAGTCATGAATCGCCATGGCGCGTGGCACGCTCGACCAGGGCGAGCGCTTGAGTGTGCTGTAGTCGGGCACCAGTCGCAGGTCGGGGTCTGACTGCGGAAAGATCGGATCTTCCGAGTAGTCGCCGGTGATCGCCTGCATCGGGATCGCTTGCGCGATGCGCAACTCGGCGCCGGCGGCAAAGGCCGACGCTGGCATCAGCTTGCCGCGCGGGTAGCCCGAGATGTCGGCAAAGATGCATTCGACGTCGCGGATGCCGTGCTGTTCAAAAAAGCGGTTCAGTTCGCTGGTGTTGGCTGGGTTCATGGCTGACTTGGGTTGGGGCGCAATCAGCCATTGTGCCTCGCTGCGTGCAGGCTGCGCCGTGAGTCCGGCGCGAAGGGGGCGGCCGTGACGTCGAAGCTAACGTAAAATCGCCGCCAAGGCCCGCTGCTCCGGCGGGCTTTGCATTTTTTGTTTCGGAGCCATGTAGAGGACTACCATGTATAAAAACCTCGTGGCCGCGCTTGCGGTCGCCTGTTGTATCTCCCCCGTTTTTTCGCAAGCTGCTGACAAGCCCTTGAAGATCGGTTTTGTCTACGTCGCGCCGCTCGCCGATACCGGCTGGGTGCGCCAGCATGACGAGGGGCGTCTGGCCGTTGAGTCGGCCCTGGGCAACAAGGTCAAAACGACGTATGTTGAAAACGTCGCCGAAGGGCCCGACGCTGAGCGCGTGATCCGCGATCTGGCTGCCACCGGACACCAACTGATCTTCACGCCCAGTTTTGGCTACATGGAACCCACGCTCAAGGTGGCGCAGGCGTTCCCGGGCGTCAGGTTTGAATCGATCACCGGCTACAAGACGGCGGCCAATGTGGCAACAGCCAATGCGCGCTATTACGAGGGCCGCTACCTCGCCGGCATCGCCGCCGGACGCATGACCCAGACCAAGGTGACGGGTTACGTCGCGGGCTTCCCGATTCCCGAAGTGATCCAGGGCATCAATGCCTTCGCGCTGGGTCTGCGCTCGGTCAATCCGAAGGCGGTGGTCAAGGTCGTGTGGCTTAACACCTGGTTTGACCCGACGCGCGAGCGCGATGCCGCCATGACGCTGTTCAACCAGGACGTCGACGTGATCGCCTTCCATACCGTCTCCTCGGCCATCATGGCGGCAGCGCAGGAGCGCGGCAAACTGGCCATCGCCTACCACTCGGACATGCGAAAGATTGCGCCGGATGCGCAGATTCTGGCCGTCACGCACCAGTGGGGCGCTTACTACACCGAGCGCGCTCGTGCCGTGCTGGACGGCAGTTGGAAGAGCGGCAATGTCTGGGGCGGCGTGCGCGAGGGCATGATCCGCGTGGAAGGCTTTGGCTCTGCCGTGCCCGCCGTCGTGCAGCAGGAAGTTCTGGCGCGGCAAAAAGACATTGCAGCGGGCAAGCTGCAACCGTTTCGCGCGCAGCAGGCGGTGCTGGACAACGAAGGCCGGCAAGTCATCGCCGCTGGCCAAAGCCTGAATGACGCGCAGATCCTGGGTATGAACTGGCTGGTGCAAGGCGTTCAGGGCAAGCTGCCCTGAACGGCCCAAGCAGTTATCCTTGGTGTTCATGAAAGCTTACCGCGCCGCCATCCTGCGTTTTGACCCTGCGCGTGAAGCGGCGCGCTCGGCGATCTACGAGGACGACGGTTTGCTCGTGGTCGGACCCGATGCCGACGGCACGCAGCGGGTGCAGGCAGTGGGACCGTATCAGGATCTGCGGCAGCGCTTCGCGCAAGTTCCGGTCGAACACCTGCCAGGTCGCATCATCGCCCCTGGCTTTGTCGACATGCACAACCACTTCCCGCAGACCAATGTCATTGGCTCGCCCGCCGATGGTCTGTTGCCCTGGCTGGAACACTACACATTTCCGGAAGAAAGTCGTTTCTCGGATCCCGCTTATTGCGCCGAGTCGGCGGCGTTCTTCATCGCCGAGTTGCTGCGCAACGGTGTCACGACCGCGCTGACCTTTGCCAGTTCACACCCGGCTTCGGTGAGCGCGCTGTTTGACGAGGCTCTGCGGCGGCGCTTGCGATTGATTACAGGCTTGTGTCTGATGGACCGCCACGCGCCACCCGGCGTACTCAATGCTGCCAGCACCGATGGCCGCCTTGATGCAACTCAACAGAGCCTGATCGACTCCGAAATCCTGATCCAGCAATGGCATGGCCGCGACCGTCTGGGCTACGCCATCACGCCGCGCTTTGCGCCGAGTTGCAGCGATGCCCAGTTGCGCGGCGCCGGGGAACTGGCGGCGCGTTACCCCGATGTCTGGATTCAGTCGCATGTGGCTGAGAACCGCGACGAAATCGAATGGGCGCGCAAGCTGTTTCCGGCGTCCGCCAGTTACTTGGCGACGTATGGCGATTTTGGCTTGCTGCGCCGGCGCGCTGTCTATGGCCATTGCATCCACTTTGACGATGCCGACCGGGCACTGATGCGTGACAGCGGTGCGGCGGCCGCCGTGTGCCCGAGCAGCAATCTGTTTCTGGGCAGTGGTTACTTCGACTTTGCGGCTGCTGATCGGGTGGGCATGGCTTATGGACTGGCGAGTGACGTCGGTGGCGGCACCAGTTTCAGCCCGTTTCACACCATGCTTGCGGCCTACTACGTTGGGCGCTCCGGGCAGGGCAAGCCGGCGCTGTCCTTGTCGGCGCAGCATCTCTGGTGGCAACACACCGCCGGTGCTGCGCAGGCATTGGGCCTGGCCGGCATGGTTGGCAATCTGACGCCGGGCTGCGAAGCTGATTTTGTGGTGCTCAACCCGCAAGCCACGCCGCTACTGGCGCGCCGGACTGCCTGTGCCAACAGCCTGGACGAACTGTTGTTCGCCCTGATCGTGCTCGGGGATGACCGGCTGGTTGAGAAAACCGTGATTTCACAGGCCCTGCTTACAATCCCGGCAAACTAGGAGTTGTGATCCCATGAGCATCAAGAGTGACAAATGGATTCGCCGCATGGCAGAGTCCACCGGCATGATCGAACCGTTTGAGCCGGGCCAGATCCGCGAGCGCGACGGGCACAAGATCATCAGTTACGGCACCAGCAGCTACGGCTACGATATCCGCTGCGCGCCCGAGTTCAAGGTTTTCACCAACATCCACAGCACGGTGGTTGATCCGAAGAACTTCGATGAGAAGAGCTTTGTCGATTTTCATGGTGACAGTTGCATCATTCCGCCCAATAGCTTTGCCCTGGCGCGCACCATGGAGTATTTCCGCATTCCGCGCAATGTGCTGACCATCTGCCTGGGCAAAAGCACCTATGCGCGCTGCGGCATCATCGTCAACGTCACGCCTTTCGAGCCCGAGTGGGAAGGCTATGTCACGCTGGAGTTCAGCAACACGACACCGCTGCCGGCCAAGATCTATGCGGGCGAGGGCTGCGCCCAGGTTTTGTTCTTCGAGAGCGACGAGGTCTGCGAAACCTCGTACAAGGACCGAGGCGGCAAGTACCAGGGGCAAGTCGGCGTCACGCTGCCCCGTGCCTGATTTCATTTCAAAATCATCCCTGTCGTTGTTGCAACGCCTTGCCGTGCTAAAGCACTGTCTGCGGCGTTGCGCCTAGACAGAAATGATTTGGAAATGCAATGGACTGCACCGAATAGGGGATAATGAGGGTTTGCCCCAATCCATCGGGCGATCAGCTATCGGATTGATAGCATTTGACTTTGGCTATGAATGACCGATTTGAATTCTGATTCCAGCGTTGACCTGACGCAACACAAACTGCCGATGGCGTTTTCCCATCTGCAACTGGCCGCTCCGTTGGCACGCGCCGTAGCCGAGCTCGGCTACGAATCGATGACCCCGATCCAGGCCCAGGCGATACCCATGGTGCTTCAGGGCCGCGACGTCATGGGCGCGGCGCAAACCGGCACCGGCAAGACGGCTGCCTTTTCGCTGCCATTGCTGCAACGCATGCTCAAGCACGAGAGCAGTTCGACCTCGCCGGCACGCCACCCGGTGCGCGCCCTGGTGCTGCTGCCCACGCGTGAGCTGGCCGATCAGGTGGCGCAGGCGATCAAGGATTACGCCAAGCACACGCAACTGCGCTGTGCCGTGGTGTTTGGCGGTATGGACATGAAGCCGCAAACCATCGAACTGAAAAAAGGCGTCGAGATCCTGGTGGCAACGCCGGGGCGTTTGCTCGATCACATCGAAGCCAAGAACGCGGTTCTGAACCAGGTCGAGTACGTGGTGCTGGACGAAGCCGACCGCATGCTCGACGTCGGTTTTCTGCCCGACTTGCAGCGCATCCTGAGTTTCCTGCCCAAACAGCGCACCACGCTGCTGTTCTCCGCCACTTTCTCACCCGAGATCAAGCGCCTGGCCAGCAGCTACCTGCAAGACCCGGTGACGATCGAAGTCGGCGGCTCCAACAGTACGGCGTCCACCGTCGAGCAGCACTTCTACAGTGTCGGCGACGAGGACAAACGCCACGCCCTGCACCAGTTGATCAAGCAGCGCGAACTCAAGCAGGCTTTCGTTTTTGTCAACAGCAAGCTCGGTTGCGCGCGCCTGGCGCGCTCGCTGGAGCGCGAAGGCCTCAAGACCACGGCCCTGCATGGCGACAAGAGCCAGGATGAGCGGCTCAAGGCGCTCGAAGCGTTCAAGAGCGGCGAGGTCGATCTGCTGGTTTGTACCGACGTGGCGGCGCGCGGTCTGGACATCAAGGATGTGCCGGCGGTTTTCAATTTCGACATTCCGTTCAATGCCGAAGATTACGTGCACCGCATCGGCCGCACCGGGCGCGCTGGCGCGGCCGGTTTGGCGCTGAGTTTTGTTTCCAAGAGCGATGCCCGTCTGTTGGCGGACATTGAAAAGCTCCTCAAGATCAAGGTTGAACTCGAAGCCGTCGAGTTCGACGAAGACGCGCCCGATATTCGCAAGCAAGGGCGTATCAACGATGGCCGTCGCATGTACGCTGAAGGCGTGCAGGATGACGCGCATCCGGGTCATCGCAGCGGTGCGCTGCGCGATGTGGCGCGCGAAGGCCAGTTTGCCAGGCCCGAGCGGCCACTGCGGCGCGATTACGCACGTCCGGCGGCGGCGGCGCGTGACCCGTTCTTTGACAAACCCTACGAGGCAGCACCGGTGACAGCCGAGTCCGAGGTCAAACCATCCTGGGAAGCCTCGGCAGCCCGTCACACGGGTCGCAGTATCTCGGCCAACATCAAGACCAAGCGCCGCGTGGCCGCGCTGTTCAAGTCCGAATAGCGCGACCGCGCTCTTGCGTCAGCCCGGTTTCTGGGCTTGCACGCATTGCACCTGAATCAGTTCCTGTTTGAGCTGTTGGCTGCTGTCGGAGGCACCGGCACCGCCGACGCGCAAGGCGCTCAGGCAACCACCCCAGACGCAGCCGGTGTCGAGCGAGAGCACATCGCTGCGGCCCAACCAGCCCAGCATCGACCAGTGGCCGAACGCCACCGTGATCTCGGCCGTGCGCCGGCCGGGTACTTCAAACCACGGCATGTAGCCTGCCGGCGCGGTCGCTGCGCCTTCCTTGCTTTCGTGATCCATGCGTCCGTTGGCATCACAAAAGCGCATGCGCGTCAGGGCGTTGACGATCAGGCGCAAGCGGTCTGCGCCCGTGAGTGCTTCGTCCCACAGGGCCGGTTCGTTGCCGTACATCTGGCGCAGGAAGTCACCCAACTGCGGGCCGCGCAAAATGGTTTCGACCTCGCCCGCCAGCGCCACGGTTTGTTGTGCGCTCCAGCTTGGCAGCACACCGGCGTGCACCAGCAGCAGCGTGTGGCCGTCAATTTGTTCGAGCATGGCCATGCGCTGCCAGCGCAACCATTCCAGCATGGCCTCGCGGTCGCTGGCCTGCAGAATCTCGTCCAAGGTGTCGCTGCGGCTCGGCTGGCGCACACCCGCCGCCAGCGCCAGCAGGTGCAGGTCGTGGTTGCCGAGCACGGCTTGCGCTGCATTGCCGTAGCCCATGAGGCGGCGCAGCACGGTGGCCGATTGCGGCCCGCGGTTCACCAAATCACCGAGCAGGTAGAGCGTGTCGCGGCTGGGCGAGAAAGAAATTTCGTCCAATAGCCGTTGCAATGCGTCATCGCAACCCTGGACGTCGCCAATCAAGTAAAGTGACATGGTGTTTATTTTCGCTGCTGCGCAATGGATTTTTTACTGATTGTCTTCCTGACCCTGCTCAACGGTGTCTTTGCCATGTCGGAACTGGCCCTGGCGGCGAGCCGCAAGGTGCGCTTGAATGCGATGGCCGAGGAGGGCGACAAGGGGGCGCAGGCGGCGCTGACGCTGCTCGGTAATCCAAACCAGTTTCTCTCGACGGTGCAGGTCGGCATCACCTCGATTGGCATGCTCAATGGCATTGTCGGTGAGGCAGCCTTCAGTGAAGGAGTGGCAGCCTGGCTGCATGGCTTTGGTGTGGCCGACAAGGCGGCTGCGATTTCGGCCACGGCCATCGTCGTCACGCTGATTACCTTCACCACCATCATTTTTGGTGAACTGGTGCCCAAGCGCATTGGCCAGTTACACCCGGAAGCGGTATCGCGCTGGGTGGCGCGCCCGATGCTGTGGTTGGCCACGGCCGCCAAGCCCTTTGTGAAATTGCTCTCCGGCACCACTGCCAGTGTTCTCAAACTGTTGCGCATCGACACCACCGGGCTGCGTCCGGTGACGGAGGAAGAAATCAGCGCCAGCCTGGAAGAGGGCGTCGATGCCGGCGTGATCGAGCAGCACGAGCACCAGATGGTGCAGAACGTGTTTCAGCTCGACGATCGGCCGTTGACTTCGCTGATGGTGCCGCGCACCGATGTGGAGTGGCTCGACGCGGACAACAGCGTGGCGCAAAGCCTGCAGCTGGCCGGGACTGGCGGTGAGAAGGGGGCCCATTCCTGGTACCCGGTGTGCCGCGGCTCGCTCGACGATGTGGTGGGGGTGATCAGCATCGGTCGCTTGCTGCAACTGGGCGTGGACACGCCGGGCACGATCGAGGCCCACGCGATGCCAGCCTCGTTTGTGCCGGAAACCTTGAGCGGCATGGAACTGCTGGAGCAGTTTCGCGCCAAGGCCGGGCGCTTTGTCTTTGTGGTCGACGAGTACGGTGTGGTGCAGGGGCTGCTGACACCGCGTGACCTGCTCGAAGCCATCACCGGCGAATTGCAGCCAGGCGCGCAGATCGATGCCTGGGCCACTGAGCGTGATGATGGTTCCTGGTTGCTCGACGGCCTGATGCCGGTGAGCGAACTCAAGGTGCGTCTCGGAATCGATGAACTGCCGGAAGAGGAGCGTGGGCGCTACAACACGGTGGCCGGTTTGCTGATGTCGGTGTCGGGCCATCTGCCGGCGGTTGCCGAGCGCATCGACTGCGCCGGTTGGTGCTTCGAAGTGGTGGATCTGGACGGCAAGCGCATCGACAAGGTGCTGGCCAGCCAGCGCGGCTGATCAGGTGCGTCCCGCCAGCCGGTAAGCCAGCAGGCCGGCCAGTTCGTGCAAGCCAAGTTGCCACTTGGCTGCGCCGTGCAACAGCGAATACTGTGTCCACGGCGTGCTGCTGCCGGTGCGAAAGTCAACCGGGTACGGGGTCACGTTCCAGCCCGCCTTGCTAAAGGTGGCCAGCGCGCGCGGCATGTGCCAGGCCGAGGTCAGCAAGAGCCAGGGCTGCTTGGGGTCAACGCCGGGCAGAGCGGCGCTGAAACGCGCGTTCTCGTAGCTGGTCCTGGAATTGGTTTCATAAATAATTTGCCGCTCCGCCAAGCCCATGCTGTCGAAAAAGATCTTGGCGCGCGCCGCTTCGGAAAATCCCTGGGCCAGCAACTCGCCCTCACCGCCGCTGAACAACAAGCGCAACTGCGGGTTGCGGCGCAGCAAGGCCAGTGGCACGGTCATGCGCTCGGCGGCCTCGTTCAGGGCCACCTGATCGTGACCCTGCCAGATGGAGGCCGGCTCCAGCGCGCCGCCCAGCACCACGATGCCCACAAAAGCCTTCAGATCGGCGTTCGCCGCCGGCCCGGCATGTTGCGCCTGGAGTTGGCGCAGAAGAGCATCGGGTAGCGGTTCCCAGCCCTGCAACAGCAGCAAGACCAGCGCGGCCCAGCCCAGGCGCCGACGGCGCTGCTGCGCTTTGGACAGCAACGCACCCAGTAACAGGACGGCGACCCAGACCAGCGGCTGGGTCATGAAGGACAGCAGTTTGGATGCGAGAAACATGGCGTGGGCGACTCCGGTGCGCTCCACTATAGCCGGCGTTCGGGCGGGGCCTGATAATTGCGACTATGCTGACAAGGGTCAAGGCACTGCGGCCCGGTCACTTGGATACTGTTCAAAACTTAAAGGAGTTCCGTCATGTTCAAACACATACTCGTTCCGGTCGATGGTTCTTCAACGGCGCAGTTGGCGGTCGACAAGGCCATCAGCCTGGCCAAGGCGTTTGGCAGTCGCGTGACCGCCATTTTCGTCATCGATCCTTATCCGTTTACCGGTGTCGGAACCGACTTTGCCTACGGTCAGGCTGAGTACCTGAGCGCTGCCACGGCCGAGGCCAATGCGGCGATCAAGATCAGTCGGGCTGCATTTGAGGCGGCCGGCATCAGCGCTGATGCTTCTGTGATTGAAGCCAACGCCGCCTGGCGCGGTGTGGTTCAGTCGGCCAAATCCATCGGGGCCGATTTGATCGTGATGGGTTCCCACGGCCGCAGCGGCCTGGAAAAGCTGGTGCTCGGCAGCGTGACGCAAGCCGTTCTGTCGCACACCCACCTGCCAGTCCTGGTGGTGCGCGACTGAGCGCATTCCATTTCTAAACCATCCCTGTCGTTGTTGCTTCGCCTTGCCGTGCTAAAGCACGGTCTGCGGCTTCGCGCCTAGACAGGAATGATTTGGAAACGGAATTGGACAGCGGCTCTCAGCCGCACTGTCCCACGTAGCCGCAGGCGGTGCAGAAATCACAACCGTCCTTGTGGATGACGGTTGGGTTGCCGCATTCCGGACACACTTTGCCGGCCATGGTGGTGGCGACTTCGTGATCCTTCGGTGCGTCGAGCACACCCATTTCGCGCAACGGGAAACCCTCTTCGTCCAGCACGCCGAGCATGGCGTAGCGGTGAATGATCAGGCGCGCAATATAGGCCACGGTGGACGGCCAGGTCTGCTGGCGCCGCTCACCATTGGGCAGGCCCGGCACAAAGGCCATGAAGTGACCGAGCGGCTCGGCATAGTTGAGCAGCTTGCGCAGCTTCATGCCAATCCAGGCCGGGTCGATCACACGCATGTCGAGTGACAGCAAGCGCGCCACGCCGTCGAGGGCGCGCGGGTAGTTGCCGGAAAAGCCGACAGCGCAGGGGCGTGTCACGATGGCACCGTCATGGCCAGGCAGGTTCACTTCCTTGAGCGTGACGGTGAGTGATTCACCGGTGGCCGGGTTCTCCACATCGACCGACCAGGCCAGTGTGCCCGAAGGACCGGTCTGCGGCTCGCCGCGGCTGAACATGGCGTCCATTACCGGTGTCGCGACCTTGGCATTGCTGCCGGGCAAGGCCTTGAGTTGATCGCAGCGCCAGCGGATCACGGCTGCCGTAGCGGCGACCACACCGGGGAACAAGCGCTGTTCGCCGTGCGGTGGGAATGGCATTTCGAACGAGTGTTCTTCGGCCACCGTGGCCAAGGCGTCGAGCTTGAGTTGCAGCCAGGCCGGGTCGTTGGCGCGCAAGTCCATCGACAAGGTCTTGGCCAGCGCGCCCAGGCCGCGTGGTTGATCGGTGCCGTTGACCCAGACCTCGAAGGGCTTGGGTGCACCGCCTTCTTCGGGCGAGATCTCGCCGACGAACAAGGCGAAGTCGCCAAACGGATGGTGCATCATGAAAGTCCAGGCCGAGTTGCCGCCGGGCAACTGCGGACGACTCGGCCAGCGCAGCGAAGACAGCACGGGAACCGGCAGGCGATCGAGTGAAAGACGGTGGTTCGCGCCATCGATTTGCAGTGGCGTGGCGGCGGCTGGCGCGGAGCTGGGCGTGACGCTGAGCACCGAGCCCAGGATCGAATTGGGCCGGTAAGTGGCCAGCCCTTTGAGGCCGGACTGCCAGGCTTCCATGTACAGGTGCTGGAAATCCCCATAGGGGTAATCCGCCGGCACGTTGACAGTTTTGGAAATTGCGGTGTCGATGAATGGCGCTACCGCAGCGACCATCGATTCGTGCGCCTGCGCGCTCATCTCCAGCGCCGTGACAAAGGCCGGTGTCAGCGCTTCGTCGTCGCCAAAGAGGTGGCGGTACAGGCGCCAGGCGTGGTCTTCCACCGCGTATTCTTTGAAGCTGCCGTCGGTCATGCGCTTCTTGCGCGTGTAGGTCCAGCTGAAAGGGGGTTCGATGCCGTTGCTGGCGTTGTCAGCAAAAGCCAGGCTGATGGTGCCGGTGGGTGCGATCGAGAGCAGGTGCGAATTGCGCAGGCCGTGCGTGCGCACGCGCTCTTTCAGAGCGGTTGGCAGGCGCGAGGCAAAGGTCTGGCCGCTCAAATACAGGTCGGCGTTGAAGAGCGGGAAGGCGCCGCGTTCGCGCGCGAGTTCCACCGATGCGTCGTAGGCAGTGTCACGCATGCACTCGGAAATCTGGCGTGCCATGTCGCGCGCTTCCTGCGTGTCGTAACGCAGGTTGAGCATCACCAGTGCATCGCCAAGGCCGGTAAAGCCCAGGCCGACGCGGCGTTTGCTGCGCGCTTCTTCCTGCTGTTGCGGCAAGGGCCAAACGGTGACGTCGAGCACGTTGTCGAGCATGCGGGTTGCAATGCGCGCAACATCTTCAAATCCGGCCTGGTCGAAGCGTGCGTTGTCTTCAAACGGGTTTTCGATGAAGCGCGTCAGGTCGATCGAGCCCAGGCAGCAGCAGCCATAAGGTGGCAGCGGTTGTTCGGCGCAGGGGTTGGTGGTTGCTATGGTTTCGCAATACGACAGGTTGTTGTCGCGGTTGATCTGGTCCAGAAACAGCACGCCGGGTTCGGCATGGTCGTAGGTGGAGCGCATGATCTGGTCCCACAACTCGCGCGCGGCGAGCTTGCGGTAGACCCACATGCCGCTGTCTTTGTCCTGGTAGGCGCCGGCTGCCTTTTGCCCAACGCCGGGTTCGGCCCGATGCACCAGTGCAAATTCCTTGTTCTTCTGCACGGCTTCCATGAAGGCATCGGTGACGCCGACCGAAATGTTGAAGTTCTTCAGGTCGCCCGTGTCCTTGGCGTGGATGAAGGCTTCGATATCCGGATGGTCGCAGCGCAGCACACCCATCTGCGCACCACGACGCGCGCCAGCAGACTCGACGGTTTCGCAGGAGCGGTCAAACACCCGCATATAACTTACCGGTCCGGAAGCACTGCTTTGTGTGCTGCCAACCCAGGCGCCGTGCGGGCGGATGCGCGAGAAGTCGTAACCAACGCCGCCACCGCGACGCATGGTTTCAGCCGCCTCGGTCAGCGCCGTGTAAATGCCGGGATGCCCATCTTCAATGTGGGCAATCGAATCGCCGACCGGCTGCACAAAGCAGTTGATCAGGGTGGCTGACAGGGTCGTGCCGGCGGCCGACTGGATACGCCCGGCCGGCAGGAAGCCGTTTTGCAGCGCTTGCAGAAACTTGGCTTCCCACTGTTTTTGCTGGTCGGGTGCTTCGCTGGCTGCCAGCGCCCGTGCCACACGCTGGTTCACATCCAGAATGGTCTTTTCGTTTCCCTTGCCGTATTTTTCCAGCAGGACTTCTTCGCTGATTTGTTGCGGCGCCAGCGCGAGCAGGGGTTTTGTTCTTTCGGGTGCTTTTTGGGACATGTTTTTATTCCTGAAAATGTTGCCGGATGGTCGAAACTCGTTGGATGCGAATCTTTTATTTTCGGCGACAGAGGTTGCGATTTTATTTATTTGGCTAAGGTGGGAGGCACTACGGGTAGTGGTGACCAGGGGGCTCGCACACTACATCTAGCGCATTATGCCTATAAATGGAAATCCCGCAGGGCCCCAATTTATTTTTATTTTTTTCTATTCCCAGATGGAATAAGAGACGCGTCCATGAGTCTTTTCGGTTGTGAGGAACCGCTTGCGGATGCGCAAGTCCGAACCCGGGCGTGACACCCGGGTTTACCCTAGTGCCAGACGACTGCCGGCCGTGGCCGACGCTACTGAAGCAGTAGGGTTTGCGCGGCGTCAAGCTCGACGCCGATGACGCGGGCCTGCCCGGCCAACAGGCTCAGGTACTGGCGCAAGGCGGTGACGTAGGTAGTCTGGCGCAAGGCCATGGTGACTGCGCCGTGCACGGCTTCGAAAGCCTGGACCACACCAGCCTGGCGTTCCAGCACTTCGACCACATGAAAGCCGAAGCGGCTGTGCACCAGACGTGGCAGCACGCCGACATCGGTCTGTCCGAACAATTCCTTGGCGAATTCCGGCGCGCAGTCGCTCGCGATCAGCCAGCCAAGCGCGCCGCCATCGGCACCACTCGGGCAGTTCGACAGTGTGCCCGCAGCCGTGGCAAAGCGGCTGTCGGCGTTGCTGCCATCGTGGCAGCGCACATCGAGCAGACAGGCTTCAGCGCGCTGGCGCAAAGCGGCGACATCGACGCCGGGTGTCACGGCAAACAGGACGTGGCGCACGTGGATTTTTTCACCGCTGCTGTAGCGCGCCAGATTGGCTGCGTGGTGGCGCTGGCAAGCTTCTTGTGAAGGTTCAGGAATGGCAAGTGCTTGTTCCAGCAGTTGCTCGACGGCATTGCTGGAGGCCTCGCTCAGGATGCCATCGGTGGCTGGCGTGTCACTGGCGTCCAGAAGGCCCTCGGCCATGGCGGCCTGGCGCAGCAGTTCGGCACAAGCGCGCTGGCGCAGTTCCTCGGCGCTCAGGGTTTCGTCTTCCCGGTTGAGGGCAACGCCGTTGATGCTGGCGATGGACGCGCGGGTGGCAGATTGGAGTTCCATGAGCTGATCCTCAAACGCCAGCGCCAGGACGACGCGGTTGGTTTTGCCCAGCGGGCACGTTCAGGCGCCTGGCGCGCACCACCTGGTACGGACGGATCAGGTAGGCCAGCGTGCCAAAGCCGCTCCAGACATGGACCAGACGCGTGAACGGAAAGATCAGGAAGATGCTCATGCCCAGAAACATGTGCGCCTTGAAAATCCAGCCGACATCGGTCAGCAGTTCGGCGGCGCCGCCACGGAAGGTGACGATGCGCTGCGCCCATTCGCCCAGCGTCATCATCATCCCGCCGTCCAGGTGCTGCCCCGACACCGGAACCGTGGCCAGCCCAAGCGCGAACTGCAGCCAGAGCAGCACCAGCAGCACGATGTCGCTGGTCCTGGAGTTGATGCGGATGCGCGGCTCAAAGAGGCGCCGGTGCAGCAGCAGGCTGGCGCCGATGAAGCCGGCCACGCCGGCCGCGCCACCCGTGATCATGGCCATCAACTGCTTGTCATGCGCGCTGGTGAAGTGCTCGTAGATGAAGTGCGGTGTCAAGAGGCCAGCCGAGTGACCAAAGAACAGGAACAGCGCGCCGATGTGAAACAGGTTGGAGCCCCAGCGCAACTGACCGGCCTTGAGCAATTGCGACGAGTCGCTTTTCCAGGTGTACTGATCGCGCTCGAAGCGCATCAGACTGCCCAGCAGAAAGACGCTCAGGCAGATGTAGGGATACAGGCCAAACAGGAAGTGGTCGATTGCGTTCATGCTGTGACTCCGGCGTTTGCGGCCTTCGCGCTGGCGCGCGCGGCATCGTTCTTGACAAAGTGAATCGGCTGCGCCTGACCCGGCGTGGCCTGGCCCTTGACGGAACAACCACCGAACACCACGGGCTCTTCCCAACTGGCGTCGATCGCCTCGTCGGGCACGACCTTGATGGCCTGTGCTTTTTCACCGCTGAGTTCGAGCAGGGCGCCGAGCACGCTGGCGTAGGCGCTTTCGCGCTGTTGCAAGGCGCTGAAGATGGCGTTGAAGATGTGTGCCATCTCAGCGAGAAAAGCGCGCGCCTCGCGTGGCGGCTGCGTCGAGACGAATTCCAGCAGAACCGGCAGGTAGTCCGGCAGCTCGCCCGGTGCCAGAAAGAGCCCGGCCTTCTCATACGTCTGCGTCAGGTCGATCATGGCCGGCCCGCGATCGCGCGAATCGCCATGCACGTGCTCGAACAAATGCAGCGACGTGGCGCGGCCACGATCAAACAGTTCGACGTAGGCGCTCTCAATGTCGATGCGGTTCGGATGGGCCAGGCTGCGCATCAGCGCATCGAGCTCGGCCAAGCGCGCCGGTGCCAGGCTGTTTTGCGCATGCAGGGCTTCGCGCAGGTCGGCCAGGTCGGCCTGCAACTCTGCGTCGGGGTAGGCCAGCAGCCGCGCCAGCACGCGCAGGCTGATCGAGACATCGGGAAGTGAGGACAGTAGCGACATGGTCATACTCCTGCTTTGATTGGGATCGTGCGGCGCTTTGGCCCGCCAAAAAGGCTGGCTTCACTTGCGCCGTCGGAGCAGCCGTTGCCAAACGAGAAGCCGCAGCCGCCACGCATGTCGAAGGTGTCTTCGGCGTATTCGCGGTGCGTGCTCGGGATCACGAAGCGGTCCTCGTAGTTGGCGATCGCCATCACGTGGTACATCTCCTCAACCTCGGCCTGCGTCATCTGCACCTGATCCAGTGCCGCGGTGTTGATGCGCCCCTCCACATGCTTCTCGCGCTGGTAGGCCCGCATGGCGAGCATGCGCTCAAGCGCGCGCTCAACCGGCTGCGTGTCGCCAGCGGTCAGCAGATTGGCCAGGTACTTGACCGGGATGCGCAACTGCTTGACGTCCGGGATCTCGCCATTGATGCCAATGTGGCCGGCGTTGGCAGCGGCGCTGATGGGCGACAGTGGCGGCACGTACCAGACCATCGGCAGCGTGCGGTACTCGGGGTGCAGCGGCAGCGCCACTTTCCACTCCACTGCCATCTTGTAAACCGGGCTCTTGCGCGCGGCCTGCAGCCACTGCTCGGGAATGCCGTCCAGGCGCGCCTGTTCGATCACCTTGGGGTCGTTTGGATCGAGGAAGATGTCGAGCTGCGCCTGGTACAGATCACGGTCGTGCTCGGTGGCGGCGGCGGCCTCGATGCGGTCCGCATCGTAAAGCAGTACGCCAAGGTAGCGGATGCGTCCGACGCAGGTCTCGGAGCACACCGTCGGCTGTCCGGCTTCGATGCGCGGGTAGCAGAAGATGCACTTCTCGGCCTTGCCGGACTTCCAGTTGTAGTAAATCTTCTTGTACGGGCAGGCGCTGACACACATGCGCCAGCCGCGGCACTTGTCCTGGTCGATCAGCACGATGCCGTCTTCCTCGCGCTTGTAGATCGAGCCCGACGGGCAACTCGCCACACAGGCCGGGTTCAGGCAGTGCTCGCACAAGCGCGGCAAGTACATCATGAAGGTGTTTTCGAACTGACCGTAGATGTCGTTCTGGATGTCGTCGAAGTTCTTGTCCTTGCGCCGTTTGGAAAATTCGCCGCCCAGCAGTTCTTCCCAGTTCGGACCCCATTCGATCTTCTCCATGCGCTGACCCGTGATCAGGCTGCGCGCACGCGCCGTCGGCACCGTCTTCGATTCGGGCGCCGATTGCAGGTGCGCGTAGTCGAAGGTGAAGGGCTCGTAGTAGTCATCGATCTCGGGCAGGTTCGGGTTCGCAAAGATGCGCATCAGCAGTTTCCAGCGCGCGCCCTGGCGCGGCTCGATCTTGCCGCTCTGCTTGCGAATCCAGCCGCCATTCCATTTGTCCTGGTTCTCCCACTCCTTGGGGTAACCAATGCCGGGTTTGGTCTCGACGTTGTTGAACCAGGCGTATTCCATGCCGGGACGATTGGTCCAGACGTTCTTGCAGGTGACCGAACAGGTGTGGCAGCCGATGCACTTGTCCAGGTTCAGCACCATGCCGATTTGCGCGCGTATTTTCATGATGCTGTTCCTTCTTCCATCCAGTCAACCTTGTTCATCTTGCGCACCACCACGAACTCGTCGCGGTTGGTGCCTATCGTTCCGTAGTAGTTGAAGCCGTAGCTGAACTGCGCGTAGCCGCCGATCATGTGCGTGGGTTTCAATACGATGCGCGTCACCGAGTTGTGGATGCCGCCGCGCATGCCGGTGATCTCCGAGCCCGGTGTGTTGATGATCTTTTCCTGTGCGTGGTACATCATCACCATGCCCGGATTGACGCGCTGGCTGACGATGGCGCGCGCTGCAATCGCGCCGTTGATGTTGAACAGCTCGACCCAATCGTTGTCCACAATGCTGGCGCGCTTGGCGTCGTCTTCGCTGAGCCAGATCACCGGGCCGCCGCGGCTCAGCGTGAGCATCATCAGGTTGTCGCTGTAGGTCGAGTGGATGCCCCACTTCTGGTGCGGCGTGATGAAGTTCAGCGCGATCTCGGTGTTGCCATTGGGCTTGATGCCGTGGATGCCGGCCGTGGTCTTGAGGTCAACCGGTGGCCGGTAGCTGCAAAAGCCTTCGCCAAACGCGCTCATCCACGGGTGGTCCATGTAGAACTGCTGGCGCCCGGTCAGCGTGCGCCAGGGGATCATCTCGTGCACGTTGGTGTAGCCGGCGTTGTAGGAGACGGTCTCAGACTCGATGCCGCTCCAGGTTGGCGAGCTGATGATTTTGCGCGGCTGCGCCTGGATGTCGCGAAAGCGAATCTTCTCGTCTTCGCGGTACAGCGCGAGGTGCGTGTGATCGAGTCCAGTCTGCTTGCCCAGCGCCTGCCAGGCTTTCACCGCCACATGGCCGTTGGTTTCCGGTGCGAGTTGCAGCACGACTTCGCAGGCATCAATGTCGGTGTCGATCCTGGGCATACCGCAGCTCACGCCTTCAGCTAGCTCCAGCCCGTTCAATTCGCCGAGTTGACGCACTTCGGTCTGCGTGTTCCAGGCGATGCCCTTGCCGCCGTTACCGACCTTGTTCATCAGCGGACCCAGTGCCGTGAAGCGTTTGTAGGTGTTGGGGTAGTCGCGCTCCACCACCGCCATGTTGGGTGCGGTCTTGCCCGGAATCAGGTCGATCTCGCCGCGCTTCCAGTCCTGCACGCCAAAGGGTTGCGCCAGTTCGGCGGGGGAGTCGTGCATCAAGGGCGAGAGCACCATCTCGCGCTCGACACCGAGATGGCCGACGCAGACTTCGCTGAACTTCTTCGCAAAGCCCTTGTAGATTTCCCAGTCGCTGCGCGATTGCCAGGCCGGGTCCACCGCAGTCGAGAGCGGGTGGATGAAGGGGTGCATGTCGCTGGTGTTGAGGTCGTTCTTCTCGTACCAGGTGGCGGTGGGCAGCACGATGTCGGAGTAGAGGCAGGTCGTGCTCATGCGGAAATCCAGCGTCACCACCAGATCGAGCTTGCCCTCAGGCGCCTTGTCGTGCCAGACCACTTCAGTCGGTTTCGCTTCATCGTGACCGAGGTCCTTGCCCTGCACGCCATGCGCCGTGCCGAGCAGGTGTTTGAGGAAATACTCGTGCCCCTTGCCGCTGGAGCCCAGGATGTTGGAGCGCCAGACAAACATGTTGCGCGGCCAGTTGTCGGGGTGGTCCGGGTCTTCGCAGCTCATCGCCAGCGTGCCGTCTTTGAGGCTCTTGACGGCGTAGTCTTTGGCTTCCATGCCGGCGGCGGCAGCGTCGCGTACCACCTGCAGCGGATTGGTCTTGAGCTGCGGCGCTGACGGCAGCCAGCCCATGCGCTCGGCGCGCACGTTGTAGTCGATCATGCTGCCGGCGTACAGCTTCTTGTCGGCCAGGGGCGAGAGCACTTCTTCCATGCCAAGCTTCTCGTAGCGCCACTGGTCGGTGTGCGCATAAAAGAAACTGGTCGAGTTCATTTGCCGGGGCGGACGGATCCAGTCCAGCGCAAAGGCCAGTGCGGTCCAGCCGGTTTGCGGGCGCAGCTTTTCCTGGCCCACGTAATGCGCCCAGCCGCCGCCGCTCTGGCCGATGCAGCCGCACATCATCAGCATGTTGATGACGCCACGGTAGTTCATGTCGGCGTGGTACCAGTGGTTCATGGCCGCGCCGATGATGACCATCGACTTGCCCTGCGTCTTGTCGGCGTTGTCGGCAAACTGGCGCGCCACCGTGATCAACTGCTCGCGCGGCGTGCCGGTGATGCGTTCCTGCCAGGCCGGTGTGTAGGGCGTGTCGTCGTTGAAGTCTTTGGCCGCCATCTCGCCGGGCAGACCGCGCGCCACGCCGTAGTTGGCGACCTGCAGGTCAAACACCGTGGCCACCAGCGCCTCGCGCTTGTCGCCTTCCTTGCCCAGCGCAATGCGCTGCACCGGCACCGTGCGCACCAGCACGTTGTTGCTGGCGTCACCCGATGCGTTGTTCGGAAAGTGTTCGCTCTCGATGCCACCGAAGTAGGGGAAGCCGACCTTGGCCGTGTCAATGCTGGCGTTCTCGCCTTCCATCACCGTGAGCTTGAGCTTGACATCATTGCCATGGCGCGCTTCCTTGGCCTGCAGGTTCCACTGACCCTGGTCGGCACGGCCGTCCGCACCCCAGCGAAAGCCAATGGCGCCCATCGGCAGCACGACCTTGCCGCTCTCGTCGAGCGCAACCGTTTTCCATTCCGGGTTGTTGGCAGCGCCGAGCTTGCCATTGAAGTCGGAGGCGCGCAGGTAGCGGTCCGGCACCAGCACCGTTTCGCCGCTCGGTAGTTGATGTTCTTTCAGCATCACCAGCATTGGCATGTCGGTGTAGCGGCGCACGTAGTTGTCAAAGTAGGCGCTACGGGGCTTGCCGTTTTCCGGGAAATAGAACTCCTTCAGGATGACGTGCCCCATGGCCATGGCGACGGCAGCGTCGGTGCCTTGCTTGGGTTTCATCCAGATGTCGGAGAGCTTGGCCACTTCCGAATAGTCGGGCGTGACCGCCACCGTCTTCGTGCCCTTGTAGCGCACCTCGGTGAAGAAGTGCGCATCGGGCGTGCGCGTTTGCGGCACGTTGGAGCCCCAGGCAATGATGTAGCTCGAGTTGTACCAGTCGGCCGATTCGGGCACGTCGGTTTGCTCGCCCCAGATCTGCGGGCTGGCCGGCGGCAGGTCGCAGTACCAGTCGTAAAAACTCATGCTGACGCCGCCGATCAGGCTCAGGTAGCGACTGCCCGCTGCGTACGACACCATCGACATGGCAGGAATCGGCGAGAAGCCGATGATGCGGTCAGGGCCGTGTTGTTTGATGGTGTAGACGTTGGCTGCCGCCACCATCTCGTTGACTTCGTCCCAGCTCGAGCGCACAAAGCCACCCAGGCCGCGCACGCTCTGGTATTCCTTGCGCTTTTCATCGGACTGCGCAATCGAGGCCCAGGCATCGACCGGGTCGTTCGACAGACGCGCCTCGCGCCAGAGTTTGAGCAGGCGACCGCGCACCATCGGGTACTTGACGCGGTTTGCGCTGTACAGATACCAGCTGTAGCTGGCCCCGCGCGAACAGCCGCGCGGCTCGTGGTTGGGCATGTCCCAGCGGGTGCGGGGGTAATCGGTCTGCTGGGTTTCCCAAGTGACGATGCCGCCCTTGACGTAAATCTTCCAGGAGCAGGAACCCGTGCAGTTGACGCCGTGTGTCGAGCGCACGATCTTGTCATGCGCCCAGCGGTCGCGGTAAGCGTCCTCCCAGGTCCGGTCCTCGCCGGTGGCCACGCCATGCTCGCCGGAGAACGGCTCGCGGGCGTTAGAAAAATAACTGAGTCGATCGAGAAAGTGGCTCATGGGATACCTCTACATAAATGACTGATTGCGCAAAGATTTATCGCTGTGTTAACCGGGCTGTCATGGCGTCCTTCTGCAGTTGTCATCCCGGACTTGATCCGGGATCCATGGATTGCGGGTCAAGCCCGCAATGACAACTAAACAGGTCCGGGATGACAACCGTTGTCCGCGATGACAGCAGCTGGGTCATGGGTTTTTTATTTCCGAGCCAGCGCGCAGGTAGAACCACCAGTTCAACACCAGGCACAGGGCGTAGAAAACGGCAAAGCCGTACATCGCCATCTGCGGCGTGCCGGCCTTGATCTGGTCGCCGATCACCACCGGGGCGATGAAGGCACCGTAGGCGGCGACGGCCGAAGTCCAGCCCAGCACCGGTCCCGCTTGCTGGCGGTCAAAGATGACGCCGATGGTGCGAAAGGTCGAGCCGTTGCCGATGCCGCTGGCAGCGAACAGCAGCACGAACAGCCACATAAAGGTCGAGAAATATTGCTCCGGCGCGGCCGAGCCGTAGGCCTGCATCATCACGTAGCCGACGGCGCCCGAGGCCACGACCATGACGGCCGAGATCACCTGCGTCACGATCGAGCCGCCGACCTTGTCCGCGATCCAGCCGCCCACCGGGCGGATCAGCGCGCCGACAAAGGGGCCGATCCAGGCGTAGGTCAGAGCCGAGGGCGCGTTCGGATTTTTCAGCGTGTGCTGCAGGACGCCGGCGGCATCGGGTACATGGCTGATGCCGAAGATGACGGTGATGGAAAGCGGCAGCGCCATCGAGAAGCCGATGAAGGAGCCGAAGGTCACGATGTAGAGCAGCGTGAGCGACCAGGTGTGCTTGTTCTTGAAGATCTCGAACTGCTTGGCGATATTGCCTTTCATTTCGCCAAAGGCCGCCAGCTTCATCGCCGCCAGCGTGGCCACGATGGTCAGCGGCAGCGCCACCCACATATTGAGCAGACCCAGACCGGTCGGCGCCGGCAGATAGAGGTACAGACCCAACAGACCGATGACGCAGGCAATGCCCCACAGGTAAATGATCTTGCTGAAGGCGGCCAGCGTGCCGCCATAGTTGGGCGAGAGCGGCAACAGGTTGTTCATGCCAAACCAGGCCGCCACCACCAGCGGCAGCAGAATCGCGGCCCAGATGAAGCCGGCGTTCTGGATGAAGGTGGGCGTGCCGGCGACGATTTTGCCCATGATCCAGCCGCTGTCTTTGAGCAGCACCATCGAGCCGCCACCCGCTGCGCCAAACAGGCCAACCGTCATCACCAGCGGTATCAGTACCTGCATCGTGGTGACACCAAAATTGCCCAGGCCGGCGTTCAGTCCCAGACCCGTGCCCTGCAAGCGTTTCGGGAAGAAGCCGGTGATGTTGGACATGGAGCAGGCAAAGTTGCCACCGCCAATGCCGCTGAGAAAAGCGCAGGCCTGGAACACCCATAAGGGCGTGCTCTTGTCCTGCAGCGCAAAGCCGGTCCACAGCGCCGGAATGATGAGCAGCGCGGAGGTCAGGAAGATGGTGTTGCGACCACCCGCCAGGCGAATGAAGAAGGAGGCCGGGATGCGCATGGTGGCACCCATCAGGCCGGCAATCGCGGTCAGCGTGAACATGTCGGAGGGCTTGAACGGAAAGCCCAGATTCAGCATCTGCACGGTGATGATGCCCCACATGGCCCAGACGGCAAAGCCGCACAGCAGATTGGGGATCGAGATCCACAGATTGCGGTTGGCAATCTTCTTGCCACTGTCGTTCCAGAATGGTTCGTCTTCAGGGCGCCAGTCGGCGATGTCAGCGCCGGAGTAGGTGGTATTGGCCATGGTGTGCTTTCAGAAAATGAAGATTGCGGGTCGTGCTAGAGGGCGAAGGGCTTGGCGTTGCGCCCCATCATTTCGCGCCCGCGCACCTCGGTCCAGAACATCCAGATCAGCGAGACCCAGACCACGCCGTACATCAGCATGAAGGCGCTGGAGCGGATGCCGGTCAGGTCCATCAGACCGCCGAACATGATGGGCAGCACAAAACCGCCCAGGCCACCGGCCAGACCGACGATGCCGCTGATGGTGCCGATGTTGTGGGGATAGTCGTCGCTGATGTACTTGAAGACGCTGGCCTTGCCGAAGGCAAACGCAATGCCCAGGATGAACATCAGGGCCGTGAACAGGTAGACGTTCAAACCAATGTGAAAAGTCTTCGGACCGTTGACGGTGGCAACAGTGAAATCAAACTGCGGATAACTCAGCAGAAACAAACAGACCCAGCTCACCCACAGCACCCACCAGGTCACGCTGTGCGCGCCCCATTTGTCCGACATCCAGCCACCCACCGCGCGCAGCACACCACCGGGCAGGCTGAAGCACGCGGCCAGCAGCGCAGCCGAGCGGATATCGAGACCGAACTCGCCAACGTAGTACTGCACCATCCAGAGCGAGAGCGCCACGTAGCCGCCAAACACGATGCTGTAGTACTGGCAGTACTTGAGCACCCTCGGGTCCTTCAGCGCCTTGAGCTGGTCGCTGAACTTCACGTGGCTGGGAACAAGGTGCGCCGGGTCGCTGTGGCTGAAGAACCAGAACAGGATCACGGTGGCCAGCATGATGGCGGCATAGACCTGCGGCACCAGGGTCCAGCCAAAGGCCACCACCAGTGCCGGTGCGAGAAATTTGTTGACCGCTGCGCCCGAGTTGCCGGCGCCGTAAATGCCCATCGCAAAGCCTTGCTGGCTGCGCGGAAACCAGCGCGCCACATAAGGCGTGCCGACCGAGAACGAGCCACCAGCCAGACCAACGAAGAGACCGATCAGCAGGAAGTGCCAGTAAGCCGTGGCGTAGCTCATGAGCCAGATGGCAGGGACCGTGGAGGCCATCAGCAGCGCCATGACGATGCGGCCGCCGTACTTGTCGGTCCAGATGCCCAGTGGCACGCGGATCAGCGAACCGGTCAGCACCGGCATCGCCGTCAGCAAGCCGAATTCGGTGGCGTTGAGGCCCAGCGTTTTCTTGATCGGGATGCCGATCACGCCAAACATCATCCAGACCATGAAGCACACCGTAAAGGCGAGTGTGCTGACCATCAGCACCGAGAGTGCCTGCCCTTTTTTCGTCATGTCAAAGACTCCTGTTGTCCATGCAATGACTGTAGGCAGCGGCGCTTCTGTGCGCTATCCCTCTGAAGGATCGGAAAACAAACTCAATGGAACTACCGGGCGCAGGCGGCCCATAGTTCGGAAGAACTATGGCGCTTCATATTCCCGCTTGTCATCCCGCCCCCCCGATGTGTCATCCCATCCCCCGAGGTGTCATCCCGGACCCCCAGTTGTCATCCCGGACCTGATCCGGGATCCAGTGCGATGCGTACCCTGGATTGCGGGTCGGCGCCCGCAATGACAAACTCAGCTGGTCATGCCCGGCTGAAACAAAAGCGTGAGCAGCAGCAGGAGCGCGTAGAAAGCAATCTCGATGGTTTCGGTGATCGGCTGAATCCGGCGCCAGGCGCCGTAAACGTGCACCGCAATCATGCTGATGGAGACGAAGTAGAGCACTTCAAAGATGGCTTGCTGGCGGTGCACGTCAAACGCGCCCAGGAAACCCATGATGTCAACGCCGACCACGAAGGCGCCCAGGCAGCGGCCAAAATAAACCGTCAGGTCCGTGTCCGCTGGTAGGGTCCAGCGCATCAGGCGCGCCCATGTCAGCGGCACCAGCAGCAGCGGCAGCGCAAAGAACAGGGTGGTCAGGGTGGCCAGAATCAGCAGGTAGAGCTGGCTGTGTGATGCATACATTCCAATCATGCGCTACTCCTTGTGTGTTTTACTGGTTCGCTGCGATCTGCCCGCCCAGTAGTTGCGGGTGTTGCTTGAGCAGTGCTTCGTGCACGCTTTGAACCGACGCGTCCTCGATGCTGCGCGGATGCGCCAGATCAATCGCCAGGTCCAGGATGACGCGCGACGGTTGGCCCGACAGAAACAGGATGCGGTCGGCCAGGCTGATGGCTTCGCGCAGGCTGTGGGTGACAAACAGCACGGTCGGGCGTGTGCGCTGCCACAGTTCCTGCAACAGGAGTCGGAGTTGCTGGGCAGTGGGCGCATCGAGCGACTGAAACGGTTCATCCATCAGCAGCAGACTGGGTTCGATGATGAAAGCGCGCAACAACGCCACGCGGCGCTGCATGCCGCCCGAGAGTTGCCCGGGGAACATCGCGGCGCAACCGGTCAGACCAACCTGGGCCAACAGAGCCGGCACCGGTGTGGCGGGACGGCTGCGCTGTTGCGGTGTCAGCACCAGTTCCAGGTTTTGCTGCACCGTCAGCCACGGCAGCAGGCGCGGTTCCTGAAACATGAAACTGGTGCGGGGGTTGGCGCGGCGTTCCTCTGCGGTGTGGAAGTGAATGCTGCCGTCCATCTCCTGATCAAGACCGGCGATCAGATTGAGCAGGGTCGTTTTGCCGGCACCGGACGGGCCGACGATGGCGACGAACTCACCAGGCTGGGCGCTAAAGCGCAACTGCTTGATCGCGCAGCAACCGTTGGCGTAGGTTTTTTTGCGGATGTCGACGCTCAGAATCGTCATACGCGCCACCGGTTCAGGTGCCGCTCCAAAGGACGCAGCAGCAGCGCCTCGACGCCGAAGATCACCAGCGAGAAAGCCAGCGTGTAGGCCAGGATGCCGGTGATGTCGAAGAAGTGGAAGTAATTTCCAATCTGGAAACCCACACCATTGCTGCGCCCGAGCAACTCCACCACCAGCACAATCTTCCAGATGATGGACAGGCCGTTGCGCGCCGAGCCGAACAGATAGGGCGTGAGTTGCGGCAAATAGACCTGCAAGAAGGTGTCGCGCCGCGACAACCGGTAGACGCGCGCCACCTGCAGCAGTTTCTTGTCCACCGCGCGTGCGCCTTCGCGCAGGCTGATCGCCACCATCGGAATCTTGTTTACGGTCACCGCGATCACGGCCGCGGTTTCGGTCAGGCCAAACCAGATGTAGCACAGGATGATGGTGACCAACGCCGGAATGTTGAGCGCCAGGATCAGGAAGGCATCGAGCAAACGGTCCCAACTGTCCGAGTGACCCATCAGGATGCCCAGTGCCACCCCCAGCAGCATGGCCGCACAGAAGCTCAGCCCAACCCGGCCCAGCGTTACGCCCAGATGCAGCAACAAATCGCCGCTGTGCAGTTCCTGCCACATGACAGTCAGAACCGCGCTGGGCGGCGGCAGGGTCTTGCTCTGCAGTGCGATGGCCAGCACTTGCCAGGCGCACAAAGCGAGCAGGATCGGCAGGATGCGTGCCCAGCGCCCTTGCGCAAAAAGAGAACCGAATTTCAGGATGTTTTGCATGCCGGAAGTGCGTAGCCGCTCCAGAAGGTGCCGGGGCTCAGGGTTCGCGATTTGCCAACCAGTTTTTCGCCGCCGGTTTCAGACAGGATCTTGAAAGTGGCGTTCACCGCTGCCATGCTGTTTTGGTCACTGCAGGTCGGAATGCCAGCGCGGAAATTGGCGCGCAGAAGTTTGAACACGGCCTCGTTTTCGGCGCGCATTTTCGCGCGCAGCGGCTCCCAGGCGGCATCGGCGCTGGCCAGAATCGCCTTGGCTTCATAAGAGGCCGCCATGAAGTTTTTCACCGCAGCGCTGTTGGCGTTGGCCCAGTCTTCGCGGAACACCCAGCCCAGCAGCGGCACCGGTTTCTCGATGCCCAGCCCCTTGAGAATTTGCGGCATATCGATCAGGGCGTGCATGCCCAGCACCTCCAGACGCGCTGCGTAGTTCCAGTGATTCAGCGCGGCATCAACCTGCCCACGCATGGCCAGTTCATTGAGCAGGGGCGGCGCGGCATAGGTTGGCTGCGCAAACTGGGTCAGGTCGACGCCATGTTTGCGCTGCGCATACGCGCGCAGCAAGAGCCAGGCCTTGTCGGACGGACCACCGGCGATGCCGAGCTTTTTGTCCTTCAGGTCAGTCAGTTGCCGGATGCCGCTATCGGCCTTGACCATGACCGCGCCGACCGTGTCTGAAAATGGCACGAAGCTGTACAGATTCGATTCGGCGCGCTGGCGGCTGACCCAGATCCAGTCTGTCACCACCATGTCCACCGCGCCGCCTTGCAACGCGATGGTCGAAGCATCGCCCGATGCCAGAGGAACGATCTTCAGATCAATGCCGTGCTTCTTGGCCAGTTCGCGGCTTTGAATCAGCTCAAGTTCCCAACTTACCGTGCCGAATTCGAGCACGCCCACGCGCAGCGGGGTCAGGGGCTTATCGGTTGCACTGTGTGCGCTCAGGGCCAGCAGCGATAACAGCAGAGTGCTCAGGATGCGTTGCAGAAAGGAAGTGGGCATGGCGTGGGTCCGGGGAAATGTGGCGGGCTGCGGCTCAGCCTGATTTGACCAAGCCGCGCTGCGGGTCGTAGCCGATGGCAGCAATCAGGTAGAAGACCACGGCGCTGACCGCAACCACGGCCAGCGAGCTCGCCTCGATCTGGCCGTACAGCGCAAAGCGCAGGGCTTCGATCGCATGGGTGAACGGATTGAAGCGGGTCAGCAGGTAAATCCACTGGGCGCCGGACTCCTCCATCTTCCACAGCGGGTAGAGCGCGGTCGAGAGAAAGAACATCGGGAAGATCACGAAGTTCATGGTGCC
>CAIWNX010000258.1 GCA_903914175.1 uncultured beta proteobacterium
CTGAAGTGGGACAGCAAAGCCAGCCAGGCCATGCAGCTCGACGTCAAAACCGACTACGCCGCGCGCATCCTCAAACCCATGCTGCCGATTCTGCAAGCGGCGCTCACCGATCCGGCCGAACGTGCCCTGATGCAACAGCTCGCGATTTGGGACGGCCAGCAAACCACCGACAGCATTGCCACCACGCTCTACACCCAGCTTGTCTTTGAGCTCGCGCGCGCCGCAATGGCCGACGAGATGGGCGAGGTGCAGTTCAAGAACCTGCTGGCCACACGCGTGCTGGAGTTCGCCCTGCCGCGCCTGCTCACCGACGCCAGCTCGCCCTGGTGGGACAACCGCAACACGCCCGCCGTCGAGAGCCGTGCCGACACCGTGCTGGTGGCCTGGCGCGCGACACTGGCGCACCTGCGTACCACGTTCGGTGACGACAGCAAAGGCT
Source organism: uncultured beta proteobacterium (assembly GCA_903914175.1). Lineage (GTDB taxonomy): Bacteria > Pseudomonadota > Gammaproteobacteria > Burkholderiales > Burkholderiaceae_C > Rhodoferax. The sequence continues at coordinate 440 of CAIWNX010000258.1, forward strand.
GGACCTGGGGCAAGGCCCACACCCTCACGCACGGCCATCCGCTGGCAGCGCAAAAGCCGCTCGACAAACTCTTCAACATCGGTCCCTTCGCGGCACCGGGCGGGCGCGAGCTGCCCAACAACCTGGGCAGCAACATCGGCCCTGCACCCTGGGCCGTCAGCTACGGGCCGTCAACCCGGCGCGTGATTGATTTTGCCGACGCCGGCAAGGCCGTTGGCATCAACCCGGTCGGCCAAAGCGGTGTGCTGTTTGACGCCCATTACAAAGACCAGGCCAAGACCTTTGTTGAGGGCGGCTATGTGCCGCAGCATCTGAGCGAAGCCGATGTAGCAAGCAGCACCCGCAGCACGCTGACCCTGGCACCCACGCGCTGATCCATTTTTGTCATCCCAGGCCCCACAGCTGTCATCCCGGACCTGATCCGGGATCCATGCCTTCTGACAGCGCCACACGAAGCACTGGATTGCGGGTCGGGGCCCGCAATGACAATTCATAACGCAATGACAATTTGACAGGGGAAAATTGTGGCTTAACAACGCGCCGGCGACAGGCCGCGCCGCGATACGCGAAAATGCGGCATGACCTCATTCAAGCCCGAACCTTCCTTCCAACACGGACAACAGCCCCGCAGCGCGGTGCTGTTCTGCAACCTGGGAACTCCCGACACGCCGACAACAAAAGATGTACGGCGCTACCTGAAGGAGTTTCTCAGCGATCACCGCGTGGTGGAAATTCCGCGCCTGCTCTGGTGGCTGATTCTCAACGGCGTGATCCTGCCGTTTCGCCCTGCCAAATCGGCCGCCAAGTACGCCAGCATCTGGACACCCGAAGGCTCACCACTGAAGATCTGGACCGAGAAGCAGGCCTTGCTGCTACAGGGCTGGCTGGCGCAGCGCGGGCATGATGTGCGGGTGCGCTACGCCATGCGCTACGGCAGCACGTCCATCGCGGCGCAGCTCGACGCGCTCAAAGCCGAGGGTGTGACGCGCGTGCTGGTGCTGCCGGCCTATCCGCAGTATTCGGCCACCACCACGGCCAGCCTGTTCGACGCCGTCTACGCCTGGGCCGCCACCGTGCGCAACCTGCCCGAGTTGCGCTTTGTCAACCGCTACCACGACGACGCCGGCTACATCAACGCGCTGGCGGCGAGCATCGAACGCCACTGGAAAACCAACGGCCGCGCGCAGCAGCTGGTGATGAGTTTTCATGGCATTCCCGAGCGCAGCTTGCACCTGGGCGACCCGTATCACTGCGAGTGTTTCAAGACCGCGCGCCTGCTGGCAGCCCGGCTTGCGCTGACACCGGAGCAATACAAGGTCACGTTCCAGTCACGCCTGGGCCGCGCCAAATGGCTGCAGCCCTATACCGAGCCGACACTGATTGCGATGGCACAGTCCGGCGTCAAACGCGTTGACGTGATCTGCCCCGGTTTTACCAGCGACTGCCTCGAAACACTGGAAGAAATCAACATGGAAGGGCGCGAGGCCTTCCTGCATGCAGGCGGCCAGGAATTCCATTACATCCCCTGCCTCAACGATGACACGCAATGGATCACCGCGCTGTGCGAACTCACGCAAACGCAGCTGGCCGGCTGGCCGACCCAGCGCGCGCCCGACACGCAGGCATTGGCGGCCTCACGCGCCGCCGCGCTGGCGCTGGGTGCCAAACAATAGCTTGTTAGCCGTCATCCCGGGTGCCGCAGCTGTCATCCCGGACTCGATCCGGGATCCATGCCTTTCTCAGTGCCACGCCACCACTGGATTGCGGATCAAGTCCGCAATGACAAACCAGAGGTGCAATGACGCCTCCTTGCGCAATGACAAGACTGAAGCGCAATGACAATTCTTGAATTGCGCTTCAGTCAGCCGCAGCGATGAAGGCAGCAATGCGATCGAGCTGCTCCGGTACATTGAGCGCCGGGGCGTGACCGCAGCCTGCTACTTCCATCACCTGCAGCAGACCGCGCACGCCCGGGCCGCGCTGTTGCATCTCGGCGATGGTGGCCGGCAACACCAAGTCTGATTCAACACCGTGCAGACAGAGAACGGGGATGCTGATCGCGTCGTAATGGTCCCAGATCAAATAGTCGTCGGGGTGGCTGATGAACTGCTGCACCATGGCCGGGTCGTAGTGCGGCGTGACGCGGCCATCGCTCAGGCGCCGGGTTGAGGTCTCGGTCAGGCGCCGCCACTGCGCGTCGCTGAGCCAGCCGTAGGGTTTGTAGACCTGGCGAAAAAAGGCTTCGAGTTCGAGCACCGTGTCAAAGGCGGGCGGACTGCCGGCGTAGGCGCGGATGCGCGCGATGGCCGACTGCGCCAGTTCCGGCGCGTTGTCGTTGAGCGTCAGGCTCTGGATGCGTGCCTGCATCGAGGGCAGCAGCAAACCGCCAGCGCAGACAGTGCCGATGGCGCCGCCCATCGAAGTGCCAACCCAGTGCGCCTGCTTGACGCCAAGCTGGTCGAATAATTCCTGCGCCAGTTGTGCGTAAAAAGCCAGGCAGTATTCAGCCGCCGGCTGTGGGCTCCACTGGCTCAAACCTCGCCCCAGCGTGTCCGGGCAAATCACACGGTAGCCGCGCGCGCTCAAGTGCGCGGCGAGCTCGTCCATGTCACGCCCGGTGCGCGCCAGACCGTGCCAGGCGACGACGGTCTTGCCGTGCTGTGCGCCCCATTCGGTGACGTGGATCTCGCGTCCTGCGCAGCTCAGGTAACGGGAAACAGGTTCTTGCATCATGTCCGACCTACAACCGCACGCGTGCGCAAACGCCCGACCACACCGGTCGGAAAGTAATACACCGACAAAACGAACAGCACACCGAGCCAGAGCAGCCAGCGGTCGGGTGACAGCAGGGCCGACAGCCACGGCCAGCTGGCTGCCGCCTCGCTGCCCAGGCGCAGCAGGTCCTGCAGGTAGCTCTGCGCCACCAGGAACAGCGCAGCGCCGATGGCCGAGCCGTAAATCGTTCCCATGCCGCCAATCACCACGATCAACAGCACGTCCATCATGACCTCGAACGAGAGCGACGTATCGGGCCCGTTGTAGCGCAACCAGAGCGCCAGCATGGCACCGGCCAGGCAGGCAAAGAGCGCCGACAGAACGCTCGACAGCGTGCGATAAACCACCACCCGGTAGCCAATCGCTTCGGCGCGAAACTCGTTCTCGCGGATCGCCTGCAACACGCGCCCGAACGGCGAATTGACGATACGCAGCAGCGCCAAGAGCAGCAGCGCGGCGGTCACGAACAGCAGGTAGTAGCACAGCAGCCGGCCGTCGAGCGTGACGCCGAGCAATGGCTGGTCGGCAAATTCAAAACTGGGCGACAGCCACTCGGGCACCTTGAAGGTCAGGCCGTCTTCGCCGCCGGTGATGTCCGACAACTGCGAAGCCAGCGTCAGAAAAGCCGAGGCCACCGCCAGCGTGATCATGGCAAAGAAGATGGCGCGCACCCGCAGCGAGAACAGGCCCACCAGCAGCGCCAGTGCAAAGGACAGCGCCAAGGAAGCCAGCAGACCCAGCCCGAGTGCATCCCAGGTCGGCCCCAGGCGCGTCATGGCAATGGCCACACCGTAAGCGCCGATACCAAAGAACATGGTGTGGGCAAAGCTGACGATGCCGGTGTAGCCCAGCAGCAAATCAAAACTGGCCACCAGCACGATGAACACCAGCACCTTGGCCGCCACATTGAGCGCCTTGATGCCCGGAAAAATAAAGGGCGAACCGGCCAGTGCGATCAGCAGCACGATCAGCAGCAGCGCCAGCACGCGGCTGCGCGGAAAGTCGTTGGAAAGAATTCGGCTCAGCATGAGGGTCCTAGCGATTCGCCACCGGGTAGACACCCTGCGGTCGCCACAGCAGAATGGCCACCATCAGCGCGATGTTGGAAAACAACGCCACCTTGGGCAACAGAAAACCGGTGTAGTTGGCCATCAGCCCGACCAACAAGGCGCCAATCAGCGCGCCGCCGGTGGAGCCCAGACCGCCGATGATGATGACGATGAAGATCAGCACATTGACCTGCGCGCCAATCTGCGGCGTCACGTTCTGCTGGTACAGCCCCCACATCACGCCGCCCAGCCCCGCCAGCGCGCTGCCAACGACAAAGACGCCGACAAACAAACGCCGGATGCGGTAACCGAGCGACTCGACCATCTCGCGGTCCTGCACGCCAGCGCGGATCAGCAGGCCGATCTTGGTGCGGCTCAGCGTCCAGGCCAGCAGCGCAAACACCAGCAGACCCACCACCACCGAGAGCAGACGGTAGCGCTCAATGGCGGCGTCGCCCAGCAGCAGTGAGCCACGCAAGGCTTCAGGCAGTGGCAGCGCAATCTGCTGCGGGCCCCAGATCACTTTGATCAGTTCCTCGCCGATGATCATGCCGCCCATGGTGATCAGAATCTGTTTGAGATGCTGGCCGTAAACCGGGCGCACGATGAAGCGCTCGAACGCCAGGCCGAGCGCGCCGGCCACCGCCATCGCGACCAGCATCGCTGCAAACACCGCCAGCAGGTTGCGCCACAGATCGGGCGAGCCGGTCCAGTTGCTCATCAGACCGAGCACGGTTGTGGCAACGAAAGCACCGAGCGCAATGAAGACGCCATGGCCGAAGTTGAGCACGTCCATCAGGCCGAACACCAGGGTCAGTCCGGACGCAATCACGAAGATGATCATGCCCATCGCCAGCCCCGCTACCGTGAGCGTGAGCCAGGTTGAAGCCGAGCCAATAAACGGCGCGACCAGCAACGCCAGCAGCGGCACCAGCGCCAGCGGTTTCCAGTCGAAGTCAAGCTTGCTCATATCGCCAACCCCAGCAGCGAGCGCTGCAGTGCTTCGTCTTCGGCCAGTGCCTGCATAGTGCCGGCGTGTACCACGCGACCGTTGTCCATCACTGCCACCTGGTCGCCCAGGCGCTTGGCGAAATTGATGTTCTGCTCCACCAGCAGGATCGTGGTGCCGGTGGCCTTGAGTTGGGCGAAGGCGTCGATCATGTTGTTGATAATGGCCGGCGCCAGGCCCTTGCTGGGTTCGTCGACGATCAGCAGTTCGCGCGGCTCGACGATGGCGCGCGCCACCGCCAGCATCTGTTTTTGCCCGCCGGATAACTTGCCGGCTGGATGGTCCCAGAATTTTTCGACTGCCGGAAACAGCGAGAAGATCCACTGCAAGCGCGCCGCATCCATCTGCGCGGCACGGCTGGCCGAGCGTGCCGCCAGCAGCATATTTTCCTTGACCGTGAGGTCGGAAAAAATGCCCATGTTTTCCGGCACGTAGGCGATGTTGAGGGTGGCAATGTCAGGCGTGGTGCGCTGCGTGATGTCAAGCTCACCGAACAACACGCGGCCCTGACTGGCGTGCCACAGGCCCATGATGGTGCGCAGCGTGGTGGTCTTGCCCGCGCCGTTGCGCCCGAGCAGCATCGTCAGTTGGCCACGCGGCACCACGAGGTCCACGCCGTGCAGGATGTGATAGGCGCCGATGTGCGTGTGCACGCCTTCGAGCTTAAGCAAAACTTCGTTCATGATTTCTCGCCCCTTTCCCCTCGAGGGGAAAGGCCGGGATAGGGGGGCGTCCCATCTTGCGCCAAGGCGTCCTTGGGGGCAACCCCAAGGTACGCTTCCTGCACCACCGGCGAGGCGATCACCTGGGCCGGCTCGCCATCGGCCACCAGACGGCCGTTGTGCAGCACGATGATGCGGTCGGCCAGTTCACGCACCACGTCCATCTTGTGCTCGACCAGCAAAATGGTTTTGCGCTTGTCGTCCTTGAGCTTGCGGATCAGATTCAGAATCACCGGCGCCTCGTCGTGGCTCATGCCGGCGGTGGGCTCGTCGAACATGAAGACATCGGGCTCGAGCGCCATCAGCAGGGCCACTTCAAGCTTGCGCTGGTCCCCGTGCGGCAAACTGGCCACCGTTGTGTCCTGTTGGTCGTTCATGGCAACGGCGGCCAGCACTTCTTCGGCCAGTTGCGTCAGCGCCTTGTGGTCGCTCCAGACCGACCACAGATTGAGACCGCGCAAATGGGCGCCGCTGCGCGCCGCCTGCACCGCCAGGCGCACGTTCTCCAGCACGGTGAGATTCGGGAACAGGTTGGTGAGCTGAAAAGCGCGCCCCAGACCCGCACGCGTGCGCGCCGACGGGCTCATGCCGGCCAGGCTGTTGCCATTCAAAAAGACCTCGCCCGAACTCGCTTTAAGCTGACCCGAAATCAGGTTGAAATAGGTGGTCTTGCCAGCGCCGTTGGGGCCGACGATGGCCGTCAGCGTGCCCGGCTGGAACGCGCAGCTCACCGCGTTCACCGCCACGTGGCCGCCGAAGCGAACCGTGAGTTCTTTGGTTTCAAGCATTGGTTTTGTCATTGCGGACCTGATCCGCAATCCATGGATCCCGGGTCGAGCCCGGGCTGACACCTCTAAAACTAGCGCTTGTTCCGGATCGGAATCTGCATCTCTTCCGCTTTGATCTCGTGCACCAGTTCCGGCACGCCCCAGGCGAAAGCCGGATCGACCTTGATCTTGAAGTGGTACATGCTTTGCAGCGCCTGGTGGTCGTCCTTGCGGAAGGTCATCTTGCCCTTGGGCGTCTCGAAGCTCATGCCTTCCATGGTCTTGATCAAGGTGTTGGCGCTGGCATCACCCTTGCTGTTGGTCAGCGCAGTGACGACGGCCATGGCAGCAGAGAAACCACCGGCGGTGAAGAAGTCTGGCGGTGTCTTGAACTGGCTGTAATGGCGCGCCACCATGGCTTCGTTGACCGGGTTCTTCGGGATGCCGAAGTAGTAATAGGCGGCGCCTTCCATGCCGGGAAACTGCTTGTAGGCGGTCATGGCCGGCAGGATGTTGCCGCCGGTGGCGATCTCGATGCCGTAGCGCTTCAAGTCCAGATCAACAATCTTGAATGGGTTGCCGGCGCCGGCCCAGATGATGAAGATGACCTTGCGCCCGGGCTGGTCCTTGAGCTTGTCGATCAGGCGTTGGGCACCGGCGGTGAAGTCGGTGGTCGCTGCCGGCAGGTACTCTTCGTGGACCAGTTTGGCCTTCTTGATTGCATCCTTGAAGGCTTTGACGCCATCGCGCCCGAACGCGTAGTCCTGCGCCAGCGTGGCGATGACAGTGCCGGGTTTGTCGAGCGCCACGGCGTTGGAGATGGCGTCCTGCGAACTGTTGCGTCCGGTGCGGAAGATGTACTTGTTCCACTTCTCGCCAGTGATGGAATCGGCAACCGCCGGCTCGACCAGCAGGATCTTCTTGTACTCTTCGGCCACCGGCAGCAGGGCCAGCGCAACGCCGGAAGAAGTCGGACCCACCGCCAGATCGGCCTTGTCATCTGAATACGCGGCGGCCAGCAAGGATTTGCCCAGATCGGGTTTGCCCTGATCGTCTTTCTCGATCACCACCAGCTTCTTGCCTGCCACCATCATGCTGCCTTGCGTGGCGTAGTCCAGACCCATCATGAAACCGGTGGCAGTCTGTTTGCCATAGGCTTCGAGCGGCCCGGTCTTGCTATAGATATGGGCAATCCGGATTTCCTTGGACTGCGCCAAGGCCAGCGGTGAAGCCAATGCGCAAGCCAGCGCGGCGGTGGTCAGTGCGGTGCACGTGAGCCAGGTACGACGGTACATAAGAAGATCCTCCGGTTGATGTGACCCCGTCAAGCGCCCACGGCAACTGATCGGAATGCGCTCATTCTATTAAAATGCAGCCTGACCCCAGAGGCCGAAGGGGCGCCGGAAATTCTTCCCCCAGCTTTCTCATTACTGGAGTTTGTGATGAACCGTGATGCCCTTGTTGCGCGCGCCACCCCATGACCGTTCCCAAGCACTGGAGTCTGGGCGCCAAGCTGGCGCTGGTCGGTCTGCCCTTTTTGTTGCTGGCCCTGCTCTCGACCGCCGCAACGCTGTGGGTCTCGTGGCAGCTCGACGGCGGTGCCGCCGCGGTGAACGAGGCCGGGCGCATGCGCATGCAGTCGTACCGGATGGCGCTTTCGATCGGCACCGGTGAGACCGGTGCCCTGGCGCAGCAGGTCAAGGAATTCAACCAGAGTCTGGCCACGCTGCGCCGTGGCGACCCCGAGCGACCGCTGTTTGTACCCTGGGACGAAACGGTGCGCTCACGCTTTGCCACAGTCGAGCAAGATTGGGCCGGCTTTCATTCGCGCTGGATCGATGCCCGGCCCAGCGCCGTGGGCGATCTGCGTGCCCAGACCGTCGCCTTTGCTTCCGACATCAACGCTTTCGTGTCCGGCATTGAGGCGCACATGGCGCACTGGACCGCCATGCTGCACCTGCTGCAGATGAGCATGCTGGCGATGGCCATCCTGGGTGCGGCCGTGCTGCTCTACACCGGTTACCTGTTCGTGCTGGAGCCAGTCGGCCAGCTCAAGCAGGCGATCGAAAAAATTCAGGGCGGCGATTTCGACGCCCGCGTTGAGCGCGTCACCAGCGACGAATTCGGCACCCTGGCCGAGGGCTTCAACGGCATGGCCGAGCACCTGCAATCGATGTACCGCAACCTGGAGCGCAAGGTGGCGGAGAAGACCGCGCAGCTCGAAGAAAAGCACGAGCGCCTGGAGAGTTTGTATCAGGTGACGGCGCTGGTGGCCAAAGCCACCACGCTTGATGAACTGGCGCAAGGCTTTGCCAAAAGCGTGGCGCGCATCGCGCACGCTGACGGCGTTGCGGTGCGCTGGTCGGATCAGGACAACCAGCGCTACCTGATGCTGGCCGCACACGGTTTGCCCGGCGCCATGGTGAATGACGAGTTATGCATTGCCAAGGGCGACTGCCATTGCGGCGCTGACGTGGGCGCGACCGATTTGCGCGTGATCCCGATCCGCGAGGTCAACAAGAGCGCGCTACAGCACTGCGCCAAGGCCGGCTTTGAGACCGTGGTCAACGTGCCGGTCTACCAACACGATCACCTGATGGGCGAAGTCGATCTGTTCTACCACGCCCGCGTCACGCTGTCTGCGCCCGAGCGCTCGCTGCTCGAGGCGCTGAGCAGCCACCTGGCCGGCGCCATGGAGAATCTGCGCCTCAATTCGCTGGAGAAGGAAGCCGCCGTATCGCAGGAGCGCCATCTGCTGGCGCGCGAGTTGCACGACTCAATCGCGCAGTCGCTGGCATTCTTGAAGATCCAGGTGCAGTTGATGCGCGATGCGGTTCAGTCCGGCGATGCAGTGGAAATTGGCAAGGTGCTGGAGGAAATCGACACCGGTGTGCGCGAGAGCTACGGCGACGTGCGCGAACTGCTGCTGCACTTTCGCACCCGCACCAACACCGAGGACATCGAACCGGCGCTGGCCACCA
>CAIWNX010000259.1 GCA_903914175.1 uncultured beta proteobacterium
GCGACCTCTCCCATTTGGCCCTCCTCACGCCAACGCTCCCGCCGGTGGCGGGGTCTTTGGCGGCACTGCTCCCGGGTGGTAGGTCGAGTCAAACACCATATCGGTCAGCCAGCGTTTGAAGCTGGGGTTATCACTGAACTGCTTGAACAGCTCCGTGTGGTCGGAGATCAGCTCCAGCACCACGCGATTGAGCGCCTTGTCGTGCTCCAGCTTGGCGTTCTGCTTGTCGGAGTTGGCCTGCGCGTTTTGGTAGGCCTTGTCCTGAGCCACACGGGCCGGAATTTCCTCGGTGATGACCTTGCGAATCTTGTCGCCGTCCTTCCACTCGATGTTGCCGAACATGTCGTTGAAGGCTCTGATGATGTTCGACAACTTGTCGATTTCCGGCGTACCGCCACCACCGCCGCCGCCGGGCGGGGGCGGTTCGATGAAGGCGTCGGCATCGTCCATTGACATCTTCAGTGACGCCTGCGCTTCTACCCGATAGCTGTCCATGTCGATGGCTTCCAGCACGCCCTTGGAGAGGTCTTCCTCCTTCGGGGCCGGTAGCTTCGGGATCAGGAAGTTCAGGAAGATCGACAGCTTTTCCCAAGCCGGGTGGCCGTAGGTCAGGATCGCAGCAAGAAAGCCGTAGCTGCGCACGAAAGCCTTGGCCTTGCCCTTGAACTCAACTTGACCCTCTTCGTCCAGGTTGTCGATGTACTCGGCCACACAGGTATCGAGAATCGGGTCGAGCTTGTCGCGGTCTGCGCCGGTGACATAGAGCGCAACCAAATCTTCAACCTGCTGCCAGCTGTACACCTGCTTGGCATCGAGGTCGTTCTTCAAGTCGTGCAACTTGTTGGGGTCGGTTTCGCCAACCTGCACCGTCGCGCGGTAATAGTCCTGAAATGCGGCTTTCACAGCCTCGGCGTTGTCGGCAAAGTCCAGCACGAAGGTATCGCGCTTTTGCGGGTGAGCTCGGTTCAGTCGAGACAGCGTTTGAACCGCCATCACGCCACCCAGTGGTTTGTCCACGTACATCGTGTGCAGCAGCGGCTCGTCGAAGCCGGTGACGAACTTGTTGGCGACGATCAGGAAACGATACGGGTCTTGCTTGAGCTTGGACGGAATGTCCTTGCTCGGGAAGTCATTGAGATCGGCTTCGGTCTTCCTCACTCCGCCAATTTCAAAGTCACCCGAGTACGCGACGATGGCCTTGAACGGGCCCTTGATCGACGCGAGGTAGTCGGACACCTCGCGGTAGTAGTCGATGGCCCGAGCGATGCCGTTGCAAACGATCATCGCCCGTGCCTTGCCACCGATCTTTTGCTTGCCCGCCACCTGCGCCACGAAGTGGTCGACCATGATCTCAGCCTTCTTGCGGATGGCCTTATCGTGGGATTCGACGTAGTGACGAATCTTTTTCAGCGCCTTCACCTTGTCGAAGTCGGGATCGTCCTCCACCGTCTTGGCAACGTGATAGAAGCTGTCCACCGACGTGTAGTTCGCAATCACGTCGAGGATGAAACCCTCCTGAATCGCCTGCTTGGTGGTGTAGGTCAGTTCTTCCGGCGAGCGGTAACGCGCCTCGCCGCCCTCGATGAACCGCTCCCCGAATAACTCCAGCGTCCGGTTTTTCGGCGTGGCCGTGAAAGCGAAGTAGCTGGCGTTCGACAGCATCTTGCGCGATTCGATCAATTTGTTGACGGCGTCCTCAACGGATTCCTCGTCGTCCTCGTCGTCACCAGGAGCGCCTGACAGGGCCATGTGCATCTTGGCTGTCGTCTTGCCGCCCTGGCTGGAATGCGCTTCGTCGATCAGCAACGCGAACTTCTTGCCGCCGAGGTCGCCCAGCTCATCGAGGATGAACGGGAACTTCTGCACCGTCGTCACGATGATCTTCTTGCCTTTGCGCAGGAAGGTGCGCAGTTCGGCAGCATCCTCGGAATGGCCGAAGATCGACGCAACGTGGTCGTAGCTCTTGATGGTGCGGGCGATCTGGGTATCGAGCGCGCGTCGGTCGGTGATGACGATCACCGAGTCGAACTGAGCCAACATCGCATCGGCGGCGGTCTTGAGTTCGACCAACTGGTGAGCCAACCACGCGATGGTGTTGCTCTTGCCACTGCCTGCCGAATGCTGGATGAGATAACGCTTGCCAACCCCGTCCTCGCGGGAGCGGCGCAGCAAGGCACGGACAGTACGCAGTTGGTGAAACCGTGGGA
>CAIWNX010000260.1 GCA_903914175.1 uncultured beta proteobacterium
ACCAAGGCCTTTGCCGTCACCGTCTACGACCCCGACGCACCGTCTGGTTCGGGTTGGTGGCACTGGGTGGTGATCAACATCCCGGCCGATGTGACCGAACTCGCGCCCAATGCCGGTGCCGAGGGCGGCGCTAATTTGCCCAAGGGTGCGCGCCACGTGCGCATCGACTACGGCGTGGCCGCCTGGGGTGGTTGCGCACCGCCACCCGGTGATGCGCCGCACCGCTACGTTTTCACCGTGCATGCGCTCAAGGATGTGCTCGATATTCCGCTTGACGCCACCGCTGCGCTGGCCGGCTTCATGATCAATGCCACCAGCCTGGGCAAGGCCACTTTCACGGCACGTTACGGGCGGCCCTGAACCTGGCTTGTCATTGCACCCCGAAGTGTCATTGCGGGCTTGACCCGCAATCCAGGGCCCGCGTGGCACTGGATCCCGGATCAGGTCCGGGATGACAATTTCTTTTTGTCATTGCGGGCCCCGACCCGCAATCCATGCTGCGCGTGGCACAGTCAGAAGGCATGGATCCCGGATCGAGTCCGGGATGACAACTGCGGCGTCCCGGGTGACAGCCAAGGGCGGGATGACAAAGTCGGATCAGTCCTGTTCCGGCATCTGCCCGTCAATGTAATACCAGCGCCCGTCTTCGCGCACAAAGCGGCTGATCTCGTGCATACGCTGCGCGCGGCCGTTCTCGCGGCAGCGCGCGACAAACTCCACCACGCCAGCGTCACCTGATTGTTCGGCGTGGCGCACTTCCAGCCCCAGCCATTTGAGCGGCGAGAGTTCCAGTTCACCCGGCGCGGTGGCCGGGTGCCAGGTGGCCAGCAGGTAGTCGATCAGCCCCAGCACGTAGGCGCTGTAGCGCGAGCGCATCAGTGCTTCGGGCGTGGGCGCGTGGCGACCTTCGCTCAGGCCGGCGTGCCACAGGCCGCAGCACTCCACATAAGTCTGGCCGCTGCCGCACGGGCACGGCGTATGCGCCGCGAGTTGGTTCTTGGGTCGGGGCGTGATCGGCAGGGCCGCCATCACATCGGGATGCGAAACGCCTTGGCAACCAATTTGAAAGCCTGCGGGCTGTCCCATTCCTCGGCGCCGTAGTACTTGCCCAACACCTTGCCATTGGCGTCGACCAGCAGCGTGAGCGGCAGACGCTCAGCGCCCAGCATGTTTTCCAGCAGCAGGCGCTGGTCGATGAAGTGGCTGAAGGTGGTGCCTGAACGCTTCATAAAGGACTTGGCCGCTTCCGGATAGTCGTCAGTGGAGATGCCGATCACCGTGAACTGCTTGCCGATCTTGCTGCGCGCCAGACGTTCCAGTGAGCCCATCTCCTGCCGGCAGGGGCCGCACCAACTGGCCCAGACGTTGATGATCAGCGGCCGACCGCGAAACTCCGAGAGCTTGCGTGACGGCCCCGAGAGCCCCAGCATCGTGGCCTCGCGCAGCGTGCCACCAATTTCAACCTCGCCCGGCGTTTTGGCAAAGACCGGCGGCACGGCCAGTGCCAGACAAAGCAGCCAATAAGATAGGAACGATCGCATGGCCGGCAGTCTACCAGCCGACAGACAGCCGCGCCTGTCGCCGCCTTTGTACGATTCATGTTGTGCGCCAGTCGCAGCACCCCCTAGAATGGCCAGCAGAGGAGGCGGCATGACACCAGAGCAAAAAGCCAGAGTCAACATCGACACCTTGCTTGTGCAGGCTGGTTGGCACGTCTGCAATATGACAGCATGTACGGTCGCCGATCATCTTTCAGGCCAATCGTTATGCAAACCCTGCCCATCCGCCTGACCCCCGGCCAGGACCTGCGCCAGGCCATTGAGGCTGCCGTGCGCGGCCAAGGCTGCCACGCGGCTTTCGTGCTTTCGGGTGTCGGCAGCCTGGTCACCGCAGGCCTGCGGTTTGCGGGCGCTGAACAGTCGCAGCGTTTGAGCGGCGACATGGAGATTTTGAGTCTGTCGGGTTCCGTGGCGCGCAATGGCGCGCACTTGCACATGGCACTGTCCACGGCCACGGGCCAGGTCTTCGGTGGCCATGTGGCGCCGGGTTGCATCGTGCGTACCACGGCAGAGGTTTTGCTGGCGCTGATGCCGGAATGGGCGTTTGCGCGTGAGCCGGATGCGGCGACGGGGTACGACGAACTGGTGGTGCGATCGGTCCCGGCCCCAAACGCTAATGGCAGGTCTGGCGACCAGGTGCGCGCCAAGCTGGCGGGTCTGGGCCTGCAAGACGCCGATGTTGCTGATGCCGTCGAGTGGGCGCGGAAATCTGTGTGAAAAGTAGTTAACTCGAACTTGGAATTGCCGATTTTCAGTAATTCAGCTAAACTGCAATTATGCAAGCAACTCTCACCATCAACAGCCGGGGCGTGGTCACGCTGCCGGCCAAATTGCGTCAGGCCATGGGGTTGAAGACGGATGATCAACTGATCGCAGAAACAACGCCTCAAGGGCTCTTGCTCCGCCCAGCCATCACATTGCCGCTTGAGCTCTACACGCAGGAGCGAGTGCAAGAGTTTGACGAGGCCGAAGCCGAGCTCGCCGCCGTGTTGCCCAAACGCTAAAGCCTGTCTTGCGCATGCGAATTTTTCTGGACGCCAATGTCTTGTTTTCGGCGGCCAAATCGGCTGGAGCCATCCGGCAACTTTTGCATGAGTTGCATGCCGGAAACCACGGACTGGTGGCCGATGAATACCTGGCCACCGAGGCGCGCCGCAATGTGATTGCCAAGGCCGGCAGTGATGCACTGGACTACCTGGAAGCGTTGCTCACGCAGATTGAAGTCAGCGCTGTGCAATACCCCGCAACCGCACAGACTAGCCTGCTCTGGTTGCCTGAAAATGACCGCCCTGTGTTGGCCGCTGCCATGGCTTTGAAGTGTGATGCGCTTGTTACCGGTGACCGCACTCACTTTGGTTCGGGTTACGGAAAGACCTTTGATGGAGTCACCGTTTTTTCACCGGCTCAACTGGCACAGGCCATTCATTCTCCGTCACCGGAAGCGTCATGAACTCCGCCACCATCGTCCAGAAACTCTGGAACTACTGCAACCTGCTGCGCGCGACGGCATGAGCTACGGCGAAGCAGCTTAGCCTGCGGCCTGCCAGCCTACCTACCCCCGCCGCGCCCGCTCATACAGCGGCAGCACCTTGGGCAGATTCGCTTCGATTTCCTTGATACGCGACTTGCCGGATGGATGCGTGGAGAGCCACTGCGGCGGCGCGTTCTTGTTGGCAGCGCCCATTTTTTGCCACAGTGTGACGCCGGCGCGCGGGTCGTAGCCGGCGCGGGCGGCCAACTCCATACCGACCAGGTCGGCTTCGGATTCGTCTTCGCGGCTGAATTCCAGGGTGAGCAGATTGGCGCCTCCGCGCGCAGCGGCATCGGTCAGGCGCGGGTCAATGCCCAGAACGCTGGCGACCACGACGCCGCCCAGGCGCGCAGCGCCCTGCGTGACGGCGCTCTTGCCCATGCGTTTGCGCGCATGTTCGCGCAGCGCGTGCGCCACCTCGTGTCCCATCACCATCGCCACTTCGTCATCGCTGAGTTTGAGTTGACTGAGGATGCCGCTGTAAAAGGCGATCTTGCCGCCGGGCATGCAAAAGGCGTTGACCTGGCGACTGCCGATCAGGTTCACTTCCCACTGCCAATCGCGGGCGCGCGGGTTCCAGACCACGGCAAAGGGAATGATGCGCTGGGCGATGGCGCGCAGGCGCTTGACCTGCGCGCTGTCCTTGGGCCCCAGCGCATTCTGGCTGGCCGCCTGCTGCAACAACTGCGCGTATTGCTGTGTGGCCGAGCGCTCCACGCTTTCGGCTGGCACCAGTTTGCTGAAAGCCGAGTTGCCACCCACGTCGACGCCTTCGCGCGCCAGCGCCGGCAGCGAAGTTGCGGCGCACAGCATCAGCGCCAGCAGCAGGCGACGCGGCAGAGGGGTGTGGGTCAGGTTTGGCATAGATCCGCGCGTATTATTGACGCATGACTCCAAGTGCCCCCGATGCCGAACAAATCAAGCCTGGCTGGCTGGCCGCGTTCAAGGTTTACCTGGAGCCGCCGAGCCTGCGCATGTTGCTGCTGGGCTTTTCCGCCGGGTTGCCCTTGCTGCTGGTGCTGGGCACGCTGAGTTTCTGGCTGCGCGAGGCCGGCATTGACCGCACCACCATTGGCTACCTGAGCTGGGTCGGCCTGGCCTACGCCTTCAAATGGGTCTGGGCGCCGCTGGTGGACTGGTTGCCGATCCCGTTGCTCACGCGCTGGCTGGGGCGTCGGCGCAGTTGGCTTTTGCTGGCGCAACTGGCGGTGATGGCGGGGCTGGTGGCGATGTCTTTCAACGATCCGCGCGTCGCCTTGCAGCCCGTCGTCTGGGGTGCGCTCTCGGTCGCCTTTGGTTCGGCCACGCAGGACATTGCGCTCGACGCGTTTCGCATCGAATCGGCCAATACCGATCGGCAGGCGGCGCTGGCCGCCGCCTACCAGACCGGCTACCGGCTGGCCATGATCTGGTCCGGTGCTGGCGTGCTGTGGCTGGCGGCGCGTTCCGAGGTCGTTGGTCTTGCAAGTTACCAGCACAGCGCCTGGCAGAGCGCCTATCTGGTAATGGCGGCGTCGATGCTGCTGGGCATGGTCACGGTTTTGCTCTCGCCCGAGCCGGCGCATCGTGCCATGCCCAAGGCGCGCAATCTGGCGGAGTGGCTGCGCGGCGCGCTGGTTGAGCCCTTTGCTGATTTCCTGCGTCGTTATGGCCGACAGGCCGCTTTGATCCTGGCGCTGATTGCAATCTACCGCATCAGCGATGTGGTGATGGGCATCATGGCCAATCCGTTTTATGTGGACATGGGCTACAGCAAGGACGAGGTGGCAGCCGTGACCAAGATCTACGGCGTCATCATGACGCTGGTGGGCGCTTTTGTTGGCGGCGCCATGGCGTTGCGGCTCGGTGTGATGCGGGTGCTGATGCTCGGTGCCGTGCTCAGTGCTGCCAGCAACCTGCTGTTTGCCTGGCTCTTCACGCGCGGCCACGATGTGACATCGCTGATCTTCGTGATCTCGGCCGACAACCTCTCCAGCGGCATCGCCTCGGCGGCCTTCATCGCCTACCTGTCGAGTCTGACCAATCTCAAGTACTCGGCCACCCAATACGCGTTGTTCAGCTCCATGATGCTGCTGGCACCGAAATTCCTGGCGGGTTACTCGGGTCGTTATGTTGATGCCTTTGGTTATCAAAATTTCTTTTGTGCCACGGCCCTACTCGGTGTTCCCGTTCTGGCCCTGGTCTGGTTGGCGTCGCGCAATTTACCTAACTTTACCGATCCCGTGCGCGCGGGCAAGTGAGCTGCCGTAGACTGCCGTCCATGACCCAGCACCTGTTGATGATTGAAGATGACGCCCGCCTGGCGCAGATGGTGGGCGAATACCTGGGACAGTCCGGGTTTGAGGTTAGCCACGCTGGCGACGGGCACAGCGGCCTGGAAGCCGTGCAGAACACCGCGCCGGAACTGGTGATTCTCGACCTGATGCTGCCCGACATGGACGGGCTTGAAGTTTGTCGACGTATCCGCGCCCTGCCCGGAGCGCGCGCCCAGGTTCCGGTGCTGATGCTGACCGCCAAGGGTGATGCGATGGATCGCATCATCGGACTCGAAATCGGCGCTGACGATTACCTGCCCAAACCGTTCGAGCCGCGTGAGTTGCTGGCGCGTATCCGAGCCGTTCTGCGTCGGCGCGTCGATGGCGCGGCCGAACTGGGTAAACAACTGCGCTTTGGCAGCCTTGAAATCGACCGTGACGCCCGCCTTGTGAGTGTTGCCGGGCAAGCCTGCGACCTGACTTCCTACCAGTTCGACCTGCTGGTGGCATTGGCCGAGCGTGCCGGACGCGTGCTCACGCGCGACCAGATCATGGAAGCCGTGCGCGGGCGCGAACTCGATGCCTTTGACCGTTCCATTGATGTCCACATGGGGCGCATCCGCGCTGCCATCGAGGCCGACCCCAAGGATCCGCGACGCATCCTCACGGTGCGTGGCGTTGGCTACGTCTTTGCGCGCCAGCAAGATTAAGCACACGGTCTGTTCATGTTCCTGAGAAAGCTGTATGCCCGCATCTGGCTGGCCGTGGTGCTGGCGGTGGCGGTGCTGACCTTTCTGGTGGCATGGGCCTGGCGCTTAACGGTCGAGCCGCCGTTGCGCGATGTCGTCATCCGCAACGAAGCCGGGCAAATCATCGGCAATGGCCACAGCCGCCGCCGCCGGCCACCGGGCGCGGGTATTGGCGTTCAACCTTCGGGCGAGCCACAGGCTCAGGCCCCCTCTTTTGGCTTGCAGGACCACAGTGGCAGCGGCCCTGAGTTCGTGGTGTTGATGCTCGACGGTCAGATTGTCCACATGCAGTTGCCGCGCCAACCGCGCTCACCCCTGAATCTGGCGCCGTTCGGTTTTTTCTGGACCCTGACCCTGGTGGCAGTCGCCGTGGCGCTGGCCACTTACCCCATCATCCGCAAACTCACGCGCCGGCTTGAACGCTTGCAAAATGGCGTCGAAAAATGGGGCGAAGGTGATCTTTCGGTGCGCGTTTCGCAGGAGGGACACGATGAAGTTGCCTTTCTGGCCAAACGTTTTAACCATGCGGCCGAACGCGTTGAAAACCTGGTGAAGTCGCACGAGACCCTGCTGGCGTCGCAAAAGTCGCTGCTGGCCAATGCCTCGCACGAACTGCGCTCGCCGCTGACCCGTATTCGCATGGGGCTCGAACTGATGGGTTCGGCGCCTTCGCCAACTTTCAAAAACGAGATCTCGCGCAATATCGCAGAGCTGGACCAGTTGATTGAAGAGATTTTGCTGGCCAGCCGGCTTGACGCCCGGGAAGCCGATCTGGGCACCATCGAGTCAGTCGATCTGATCGGTCTGGCGGCGGAGGAATGTGCGCGTGCCGGGGCCGAATTGGTGGTTGCCAACCAGGCGGCGCAACCGGACGCCGACTCCGCTTTCGCAGTGCAGGGCGTGAGCAAATTGCTGCGCCGGGTGATGCGCAATCTGCTCGAAAACGCGCGCCGCCACGCGGCAGGCGACATCCAAGTGAGCTTGGAGCAGACCGAGCAGCAAGTGGTGATCCGAGTCTGCGACCAGGGGCCTGGCGTGCCGCAGGAACTGCGCGAGCGCATTTTCGAACCGTTTTACCGCCTGCCCGGCGCCACCGAGCGCGATGGCGGCGTCGGGCTCGGTTTGGCGCTGGTGAAATCGATCACTTTGCGGCACGGGGGCAGCGTCAGTTGCGAAAACCGACCCGAAGGCGGTGCCTGTTTTGTGGTCCGACTGCCTTTGGGTGGCGCCAGATTGACATGAAATCAAAAAAATCGGCAATATCGACCTCAAAATCACCCTTTTGGGGGATAGTCGAACGGCTTTTGGCTGGCTAAAGTAGCCCCAACTGCTGTCACACAGTTAATAAGCGTTGGGATAGTGACCGCGAACAAGCAATCAAAAATTGCGCCAAGAGTCACATTCCCAACGACCTTTTTTGCGGAATGATTTCAGGCCACCTTCGGGTGGCTATTTTTTTGGAGCCAGCAGCGCCAGCATTTGCTCAAGCACCCTGTCGGGTGTGATGTCGGCGAGGCAGCGCGTGTGGCCCAGCGGGCAAACGCGCTCGAAGCAGGGCGCGCATTCCAGCGTGCCTTGGTAGGCAGGCTCATTCTTGAGCCACAGCACAGCGGCCTTTTCGTTCAGGGGTGGCGTGTGCAGCGGGCTGCTGGAGCCAAACAAGGCGACCTGGGGCACACCAAAAGCGGCTGCCACGTGCATCAGCCCGGAGTCGTTGCTGATCACGCATTGCGCTGCTGCGATTGCGCTCAGGGCCTGCGTCAGCGTTGTCGTCCCCGCCAGATTAAGGCACTTGCCGGCTGCCTGCGCGTTCACGGGGGCGGCGATTTCCTCGCACAGGGCAAATTCCTTGCTCGATCCCAGCAACACGACCGTCTGGTCCAGACGCTGTGCCAGTTGGGCAAAATGTGCCGCCGGCCAGCGCTTGGCCGGTCCGAATTCGGCCCCGGGTGCCATCACCACGTAGCGCCCGCTTTGCAGGCCGAACTGGTGCAAGGCGGGCTCCAGCGTGCCAGCGTCGAGTTGCAGTTGCGGTCGGTCGCCGGTCAGGTCGGTATCACCACTGAGGGCCGAGTAAAAGGCGACCATGCCACCGCGTTTGGTTTTGGACGGATTTTTCAGGCGATGCGTCAGCAGAGCGACCCGGGCTTCACCGAGATAGCCGATGCGTTGGGGGATGCTGGCCAGAAACGGCAACAGTGCGCTCTTGAGTGAATTCGGGCAGATGTAGGCGCAATCGAACTGGTTTTCGATCTGGCGTGCCAGACCGCGCCGCGCCTTCCATTGCAGGCCGCCATGGGCAAACGGGAACTCCAGCACTTCGGCGACCTGCGGCATGGCGCGGTACACCGGCGCCACCCAGGGCAGGGCGCCGACCGTCAGGCGCTCACCGCGGCCGGCAAGCCGACGCAGCAGCGGCTCGGTCATCACCGCGTCGCCGATCCATTGCGGCGCGATGATCAGGGAGCGCAAGCCGGACTCCAATGCGGGGTCAATGCCCGGCGAAGTGCTCGCCGGCCTTGAGCTGGTACACCGTGCTGCAATAAGGGCACTTGGCCTGGCCGCTGTGGCCCACGTTCAGATAAACCTTGGGGTGGCTGTTCCAGAGCTTCATGTCGGCCTTCGGGCTGGGGCAATAGACGCCGCCCTGGGCGTTCAAGTCGGTGGCCAGTAATTCAACGGTTGCTGTGCTCATGATGTTCCTGTGGATGTTTGGACGGGGCCCGGCGCGCTCAGACCTTGGTCAGCCAATGGGCGTACTTGGGGTTGCGGCCATTGACGATGTCAAAGAACGCACTCTGGATTTTTTCGGTGATAGGCCCGCGCTCGCCGGCGCCGAGCGTGATGCGGTCAAGTTCGCGAATCGGCGTCACTTCGGCTGCTGTTCCGGTGAAGAAGGCTTCATCGCTGATATAGACCTCGTCGCGCGTGATGCGCTTCTGGATCACTTCCAGGCCCAGGTCTTTGCAGATGTGAAACACCGTGTTGCGCGTGATGCCGTTGAGGGCGCCGGCTGACAGGTCAGGTGTGTAGACCACGCCGCCCTTGACCACAAACAGGTTTTCGCCCGCACCTTCGCTGACAAAGCCATTGGCGTCGAGCAGCATGGCTTCGTCGTAACCTTCGTCGGTGACTTCCATGTTGGCCAGAATTGAATTGGTGTAATTGCTCACCGCCTTGGCCTGCGTCATCGTGATGTTGACGTGATGGCGTGTGTAGCTCGAAATCTTGACGCGGATGCCGCGCTTCAAGCCTTCTTCGCCCAGGTAGGCGCCCCAGGGCCAGGCGGCGACCATCAGGTGGATGGTGTTGCCCTTGGGCGAGACGCCGAGTTTCTTGTCGCCAATCCAGACCAGCGGACGCAGGTAGCAGGACTCAAGCTTGTTCTCGCGTACCACGGCTTTCTGTGCTGCGTTGACTTCTTCCTTGCTGAACGGCATCGGCATGCGCAAAATCTTGGCGCTGTTGAACAGGCGTTCGGTGTGCTCTTCGAGCCGAAAAATCGCTGTGCCGTTTACCGTGTTGTAGGCGCGAACGCCTTCGAAGGCGCCGCAGCCGTAGTGCAGGGTGTGGGTCAGGACGTGGATCTTGGCGTCGCGCCAGTCCACCATCTGGCCGTCCATCCAGATTTTGCCGTCGCGGTCAGACATCGAGGGGGGTTGGGCGATCATCGAGATTCCTTCAACAGAAAAAGGGTGGTGCGCACCGAACCAGCTGAACCGGCGCTGCTGCGCAAAATGGTGATTTTACGGTTCTTGGCTGACGCCCAATTCGGCGTCGGGTGGCGCATCCGGGTCCGGTCGCACCAGCGACCATTTTCTGAGCTTTCCTTGATGGAATTCGCAGGTGACGTGCGACTGCGTGCCGTCGCTCCAGCGGAACAATTCGGGCTGGCTGTTCTTCTCGCTCTTGAGTTCACCCAGCGAGCGCGTCATGGCCACGACGTGCATCAGCGTGACGCCGGGTCTGAGCTTGGCATTGAGCATGACGGCGCTGTCGACAAAACCGATTGGGCGGTTGGCAGCCCGTTTGAGGATCTGCATCATGCGGCTGAAATGCAGCAGCATCCACATCACCAGGGCGCCGGTCGCTACGGCCACGCCAGCCCAGCCGTAAGAGCGGTAAGCAGCGACAACCAGCGCGACACCGGCCAGGGGAACAAAAATTCGTTGAAATTGCATGGCCCTATTTTGACCGAGGGCGGGAATCAGCTTGCGGTTGTTGGCGCCGCAGTTTTTGGCCAGCGCACCGTGACGCACAGGCCGCCCAGTAGCGGTGCGCGGTTCACTTGAACTTGCGCACCGAAGACTTCGACAATGCGCTTGACAATCGACCAGCCCAGGCCGCTGCCAGGTTGGGTGTGGCCCAGCACCCGGTAAAAGCGCTCACCCAGGTGCGCGATCTCCTGCTCTGTCATGCCCGGGCCGCTGTCTTCAACCCGCAGCACGACCTGAGCGGATTCGTTCGTCACATTGACGCAGACGCGGGCCCCGTCGGGGCTGTAGCGCAGGGCGTTGTCGATCAGATTGCGTATCAACACACCGAGCAGTGTTTCGTCGCCAGGCACGGGGCAGGGAGCATTGGCTTCAAGCTCCAGATCTTGTCGGTGCGCCAGTGCCGTCGGTGCCAGGTCGGCAGCGATGCGCCGGGCCAGCTGGCTCAGGTCAATCGTACTGGTTGCGGCCGTGCTCGGTGCGGCCTCCAGGCGTGCCAGCGTCAGCAATTGCAGCACCAACCGTGTGGCGCGATCACAGCCGATCAGGGTTGACTGCAGTGCGTGTTCGCGCTGTACTGCATCGGTTCCGGCGCCCAGGGCGACCTGGGCCTGGGCCCGGATCGCGGCAATCGGTGTGCGCAGTTCATGTGCCGCATCGGAGGTGAAGCGACGCTCGAAAGCGATCATCCGGGTAATGCGTTCGAACAGCACATTAAGGGAATCGACCAGTGGCTGCATTTCGGTCGGGACCTTGTCCAGCACTACCGGCTCCAGGGCCTGCGGCTGCCGGTTTGCCAGTGCCTGACTGAGCTGACGCAGCGGCGCCATCCCGTGCCGTACTGCCCACCACAGCAGCAGTGCCAGCAGCGGCAGGGCAAATACCAGTGGAACCAGAATATTGCGCAGCACGCCCCAAACGATTTCGTCGCGTGACTCGGTTTGCTCGCCCACAAACACTTGCACATCGGTTTCGTTGTCGTGCATCGCAAAGACGCGCCATTGGTTGCCGTCAAGCAGCATGACCGTGGCAAATCCGGTTTTTTCGCTCGATAGCGGTGTCGTCTGGGCGTTGGCCGAGCGAGTGGTCAACCGTGCCTTGTGAAAGACCTGAAACGTCACATCCGGCGCGTACTTGTGCGGCGAAGGTGCATCCACCACATCGTCTTCGTCGGAGCGGGTCTGTTGCACCATGAGCAGGGCTGCCGCCTGCGCCAGGTGGCCGTCGAGCAGTTCGTCGACCTCATGGCGGGTATCGCTCCAGGTGAAGAGTGCGGCGCCGAGCCATACCAGCGTCAAGAGCGTCAGCACCATGGCCAACAAACGTGTCTGCAGGGACTGTGGGCGTTTGAAGATCATGCCAACTCCGGGGTGCGCAACAGGGTATAGCCGACGCCGCGCACGGTCTGGATGATGTCGGCGCGTAATTTGCGGCGCAGATGGTGGATGTGGACCTCGATTGCGTTGCTTTCGACTTCGTAGCCCCAGCTGTACAACTGCTGTTCGAGTTGTTCGCGCGACATGACGCGCCCAGCATTGAGCATCAGGGCGTGCAGCAGATCGAATTCGCGCGTCGACAGCATCACGGATTCGCCGTCGAGCTTGACCAGGCGTGCCGAGGGGTCGAGCTGCACGGCGCCGCAACGCAGGATGTCCTGCACCTGGCCATGCGCGCGGCGCACCAGCGAGCGCAGGCGGGCTGCGAGTTCATGCAAGTCCACCGGCTTGGCGACATAGTCATCGGCGCCCAGGTCCAGGCCGCGTACGCGATCGGGAACGGCATCCCGTGCGGTCAGCACCAACACCGGCGTGGTGTTCTTGCGCGCGCGCAGGGCCTGCAGCACGTCAAGGCCGTCTTTGAGCGGCAAGCCCAGGTCCAGCACGGCTGCGGTATAGCCTCCCGATATCAGTTCGCGCTCGGCTGCCATGCCATCGCGCACCCAGTCCACCTGGAAGCCGAGCTGGCGCAAACCTGCACGCAACCCGTCGCCCAGCATCGGATCGTCTTCGGCTAACAAAATACGCATGAAAAACTCCCTAGGTGATTGCAGGCTGCAATCTTGTTATTTTTAACTGCGCAACCGATCTGATTTTGCCTGCTTTGGCGAGCCGGCAAGCGTCGATCAGGCATGATTTTCTATTTCGGAATCTTGATTTCGCGTTCGTTGAAACTGCCCTGGGCGGCGTTGCGGTGGCAGGCCGTGCATTCCTGCTGGTATTTGGGCGAAGGCGCCACGTTGACGCTGGCCGATTCGGCGTGAGCCAGCGCGCCGAGCAAGGTGCCGCAGAGGATCAGGAAACCGGAAACTGTGTTCGAAATAGCCATTACATCTCCATTCACGGCGCATGGTACGCACCGAAAATTAAGTGATTCTTAAGGGCATTAACTCAGACCGCGTACCACCTCCAGGGCCTGCTCGACCCGCTCTACGGCGTGGATGATCAGGCCCTCGATCGCCTTCTTCGGCGCATTGGCTTTGGGCACCACGGCCACGCTGAAACCCAGTTTGGCCGCTTCCTTGAGGCGCTCTTGACCGCGCGGCGCGGGTCGCACTTCGCCTGCCAGACCGATTTCGCCAAAGGCAAAAAAGCCTTTGGGCAGCGGCTTGCCGCGCAAGCTCGATGTGATGGCCAGCAGCACCGCCAGATCGGCCGCCGGCTCGCTGATGCGCACGCCGCCGACAGCGTTGACGAACACATCCTGGTCCATGCAGGCCACACCCGCGTGGCGGTGCAGCACCGCCAGCAGCATGGCCAGGCGATCTTTGTCCAGGCCTACGCTCAGGCGCCGTGGCGACGGGCCACCACTATCGACCAGCGCCTGAATCTCGACCAGCAGCGGACGCGTGCCCTCTAACGTCACCATGACGCAGCTGCCGGGCACCGGTTCGGCGTGCTGACTCAGGAAAATCGCGCTCGGATTCGAGACGCCCTTGAGGCCTTTTTCCGTCATGGCGAAGACGCCGATCTCGTTGACCGCGCCAAAGCGGTTTTTGATCGCGCGCACCAATCGGAAACTGCTGTGGGTGTCGCCTTCGAAGTAGAGCACGGTGTCGACCATGTGCTCGAGCACGCGCGGCCCGGCCAGCGCACCTTCCTTGGTGACGTGGCCCACCAGCACGATGGTTACACCGCTGGATTTGGCGGCGCGCGTCAGGTGCGCCGCGCATTCACGCACCTGGGCTACCGAGCCCGGCGCCGATGTCAGTTGATCCGAATAGACGGTCTGGATCGAGTCGATGACGGCGATGTCGGGTTGTTTGGCTTCCAGCGTGGCCAGGATCTTTTCCAGCTGGATTTCGGCCAGCACCTTGACCTGGCTGTTGAGCAGGCCCAGGCGGCGCGCGCGCAGCGCCACCTGCGCGCCACTTTCCTCGCCCGTCACGTACAAGGTGTTTTGCCCGCTGCGCTGCAGCGAATCCAGGGCCTGCAGCAGCAGCGTGGACTTGCCGATGCCGGGGTCACCGCCGATCAGCACGACACCGCCTTCGACCATGCCGCCACCGAGCACGCGGTCGAGTTCCTCGTGGCCGGTCGGCGTGCGTGCCATATCAACCGCGTCGATGTCGCCCAGGGTTGCGACCTCGGTCGTCTTGGCCAGCGAGGCGAAGCGGTTTTTGGCCGGCGCTGTGCTCTCGGGCAGTGATTCGATCAGCGTGTTCCAGGCGTTGCAGGCCGGGCATTTGCCGAGCCATTTCGGACTCGTGCCGCCGCATTCCGAGCAGACATAAACGGTTTTTTCCTTGGCCATGCTGTGGATAATAGGGCATCCCACCAGGCACATCATGGCCAAGCCGGTTGAAATGACTTCGTGTGCAGCTCTTGTGCCGGCACTAGGTGTTTTCCCTTGGTAGCCTGCAATGAAAGCTATTGAAAGCTCAGGCGCCCTACCATCGCGCGGTAAATTACCTTAGGAGAAACCTTGAAACACACCAACACCCCATTCTTGAGCTATCGTGCCGTTGCCGGAATGTGTCAATGACTTTGCTACACCTTGCGTCATAAATTTACTGCGCATGGTTGTGTTGTTTCAGTCGTTTTCCTTTGCTCAAGTGGTGGGTTGATCCAGGCCGCAGTGGGCATGGGTTTTAGGCAAGGGCGGATGC
>CAIWNX010000261.1 GCA_903914175.1 uncultured beta proteobacterium
ACCCGAAGCCTGGCGCGGATCGCTGAACCGCATATAGCTATATACAAGACCTGTCAAACTACACCCCATGAACGAAATAAAAGAAAAAATCCCGCGTATAGGTATGGTATCGCTAGGATGTGCAAAAGCACTGACCGATTCCGAACTGATCCTGACGCAACTGAGCGCCGAAGGCTATCAGACCTCCAAGACATTCCAGGGAGCGGATCTGGTGATCGTCAATACCTGCGGGTTTATTGACGATGCCATCAAGGAGAGTTTGGATACCATCGGCGAAGCGCTGGCGGAAAACGGGAAGGTTATTGTTACCGGCTGCCTCGGTGCCAAAACTGGTGCTGGAGGCGTAAATCTGGTGCGGCAGATGCACCCCAGTGTGCTCGCCGTTACCGGCCCTCAGGCAACACAGGAAGTGATGGATGCGGTGCATGCCGCATTGCCCAAACCGCACGACCCATTCCTGGACCTGGTACCCAATGCATTCGGCGTGGCCGGTGTGAAACTGACCCCCCGACACTACGCCTACATCAAGATCAGCGAAGGCTGCAATCATCGCTGCACCTTTTGCATCATTCCTTCCATGCGCGGGGACTTGGTGTCGCGTCCGATTGGCGATGTGCTGAAGGAGGCGGCAGCCCTGTTTGAGGGCGGCGTCAAGGAATTGCTCGTGATCAGCCAGGATACTTCTGCTTATGGCGTCGATGTCAAATACCGTACTGGATTCTGGAACGGCAAACCGCTCAAGACGCGCATGCTGGAGTTGGTGCAAGCGCTGGGAGAACTGGCGCAGCCTTACGGGGCATGGGTGCGCTTGCACTATGTGTATCCCTATCCCAGTGTTGATGAGGTCATTCCATTGATGGCGCAGGGAATGGTATTACCCTATCTTGACGTGCCTTTGCAGCACAGTCATCCGGAAGTGCTCAAGCGGATGAAACGCCCGGCCAGTGGCGAGAAGAATCTGGAGCGAATCCAGCACTGGCGTGAAGTTTGCCCGGATATTGTTGTGCGCAGCACCTTTATCGCCGGTTTCCCGGGCGAAACGGAAGAAGAATTCACGCATCTGCTTGATTTCATGCGTGAAGCCCAAATTGATAGAGCCGGATGTTTTGCCTACAGCCCGGTGCCGGGTGCACTTGCCAACGACCTCCCGGGTATGCTGCCGGCAGAACTCAGGGAGGAGCGGCGCGCGCGTTTCATGGCAGTAGCTGAGGCCGTATCGGCGCAGAGATTGCAGCGGCGCGTAGGTGCCACCATGCAGGTGTTGGTGGATTCAGCACCAGGCCTGGGGAAAAAAGGCGGCATTGGGCGCACCTATGCCGATGCCCCCGAGATTGACGGGGTCGTTCAATTGCTGGCGCCGGAAAAAATCAGCAAGACTTTGCGGGTTGGTGAATTTACCAAGGCGCGTATTGTGTCAGCGGTGGGCCACGATCTGGTGGCCCAGCCCTTTTAGTTTTGGCCGCTTGAACCTGTCTCGGACACAAAAAAAGCCGCTGACGGTGCAGCGGCTGATTTCAAAAAAACATCCGTCAATTTCCTTAGAAACACAACGGATTTCATTTATATTGGTGCCCAGGAAGGGACTCGAACCCCCACGAAGTTACTCGCTAGTACCTGAAACTAGTGCGTCTACCAATTCCGCCACCTGGGCATTTCAGGAAAGAAAGTAATTGTATCAAAAATAGTAGCCAAACCAGCGGCCTGCTGGACGAAGTTGAAGGAACAGTGCAAGGTCATCGTGATGGGCATGGATTTGTGTCGCGTGATGACGGCGCGCCCGACATCTATTTGCCGCCCAATGAAATGCGCGCTGTGCTGCACAAGGACCGCGTCAAGGTTCGTATCGTGCGCAGTGATCGCAAGGGTCGCCCCGAGGGGCGTGTCGTTGAGATCATGGAGCGCTCAAGTCAGACCATCATTGGTCGTCTGCTGCAGGAGAGCGGCATCTGGATCGTTGTGCCAGAGGACAAACGATACGGACAGGATGTGCTGGTGCCCAAGACGGCCACCGGGACGGCTAAAGCGGGTCAAGTGGTGGTTGTTGAACTAACCGAGGCCCCGGCCTTGTACGGGCAACCAGTGGGGCGCGTCACGGAGGTGCTCGGTGAGGTGGACGACCCCGGCATGGAAATTGAAATCGCAGTGCGCAAGTACAGCGTGCCACATGAGTTCTCGCAGGCTTGCGTTGCGTTGGCCCGATCGTTGCCCGACACGGTTCGTCCACAGGACAAGAAACGTCGTGTTGATTTGACTGACGTGCCGCTGGTAACCATTGATGGCGAAGATGCGCGTGATTTTGACGATGCGGTTTATTGTGAGCCGGTGCGAATCGGCAAGGGAAAATCGGCAGCCCAAGGTTGGCGCGTGCTGGTGGCCATCGCTGACGTTAGCCACTATGTTGAAACCGGCTCCAGCATTGATGTCGATGCCTATGACCGTGCCACCAGCGTCTATTTTCCGCGCCGCGTGATTCCGATGCTGCCCGAGAAACTGTCGAACGGCTTATGTTCGCTGAACCCGGAAGTCGAACGCCTGTGCATGGTGTGTGACATGATGGTGAGTGAGGATGGCGAGGTATCGGCCTACCAGTTTTACCCTGCAGTGATGTGGAGCCATGCCCGTTTCACCTACAACGAGGTGGCGGCGATTCTTGCCAACACACGTGGCCCTGAAGCTTTGAAGCGCAAGGAGCGCGTGACGGACCTGATCAATCTGCACGATGTTTACCGCGCGCTGCACAAGGCGCGTGTGCGGCGTGGTGCCGTGGACTTTGAGACGGTTGAAACGCAAATTGTCTGTGACGAAACCGGACGTATCGAGAAGATCATCCCGCGCACGCGCAACGACGCCCATAAGCTGATTGAAGAGGCGATGCTGGCTGCCAATGTGTGCAGCGCCGACTACATTTCCCAGAGCAAGCATGCGGGTTTGTTTCGTGTGCATGAGGGCCCGACGCCCGAAAAGGTTGAGTTACTTCGCAATTACCTCAAGGCGATCGGCCTTGCCTTGACGGTTAGCGATGATCCATCGCCGGGTGAGTTCCAGGCGATTGCAGCGGCAACCGCCGAGCGACCCGATGCGGCGCAAATCCATTCCATGTTGTTGCGCTCCATGCAGCAGGCTATCTATACCCCGCTCAACAGCGGCCATTTCGGTCTGGCGTTTGAAGCCTATACGCACTTCACCAGCCCGATCCGGCGCTACCCGGATCTACTGGTGCACCGGGTTATCAAGGCGATTCTGGCCAAGACCAAATACCAGCTTCCAGTGCTGCCGACGCCAGGTGAAGCCCATGCCAAGCTGTCGCGCCGGCTGGAAAAAGGACTGGCTGCGCGGGTGGCGGAGCCCGGCTACAAGCCCAAAAAACAGAGCCCCGAGACACAGGCATGGCAGGCTGCCGGCATGCATTGCAGTGCCAACGAACGCCGTGCCGACGAAGCCAGTCGTGACGTTGAAGCCTGGCTCAAATGCAAGTACATGCATGAGCACCTGGGCGAAGAGTACAGCGGCGTGGTCAGCTCCGTGACCAGCTTTGGCATCTTCGTCACGCTTGACGCGATGTATGTCGAAGGCCTGGTCCACATCACCGAGTTGGGTGGCGATTACTACCGATTCGACGAGGCGCGGCAGGAACTGCGTGGTGAACGCACCGGCGTACGTTACGCCATCGGCACCAGGGTCCAGGTCCAGGTCAGTCGGGTTGATCTGGATGGACGTCGCATTGATTTTCGATTGCTGAGCGAAGCGGATGGATTGCTTTCGCGATCGGTAGCCGGCAAAGACCTTCCGCACAAGGGAGATGGGCGTGCTACGGCTGAAAAGCCGGGCGCTTCATCTGCCAAGCGTCCGGCGCGCAAGGCGGCGCAGCGATTGGTTCGACCATCGAAATCAGACCTTCAGGCAACCAAAGTCGACGGGCGCGCTGTGACTGCCAAAAGCAAGGACAAGGGACGCAAGGCACGCCGTCGTACCTAAGCGGTTCGATCCTCTTTTTCCTACCTGGAAGCCGATATGAAACCAAACTCAAGAGTGGCAGTTGTGACGGGCGCCGGCACCGGTATTGGCAAGGCTGCCACACTGGCCTTGATCAAGGACGGCTACCAAGTGGTGTTGGCGGGTCGAAGATCGGCGCCGCTGAACGAAGTGATTGCCTTGGGTGGCGCGCCGGATCGGTCTCTGGCCGTTGTCACGGATGTGGCCGATGCGGATTCAGTGAAAGCCCTCTTCGACGCCGCAGTGAGCCGGTTTGGTCGAGTCGATTTGTTGTTTAACAATGCCGGCGTTGGTGCGCCAGCGATTCCTCTGGAAGAACTGACGCTGGCGCAGTGGAAGAACGTGGTTGATATCAACCTCACGGGCATGTTTCTGTGCATCCAGCAGGCGTTCCGGGTCATGAAGACGCAAACGCCGAAGGGTGGGCGAATCATCAATAACGGTTCCATTTCGGCGACGACGCCGCGTCCGAATTCAAGTCCGTATACGGCTACCAAGCACGCGGTCACAGGACTCACAAAATCGGCTTCGCTGGACGGTCGCAAATACGACATTGCCGTCGGTCAGATCGACATCGGCAACGCCGGAACCGAGATGGCGCAGCGCATGGCCAGCGGTATCGTTCAGCCCAACGGAGACATTGCCGTTGAGCCTTTGCTGGACGTGGACATTGTTGGCCAATCAGTGTTGTACATGGCCAACCTGCCGCTGCAGGCCAATGTGATGTTCCATACCGTGATGGCAACCAAGATGCCCTTCGCCGGGCGCGGTTGAAACTAGTTCGAGCGCAGTGAACGCGCCAGTGCGCCGGCGCTCAGGCTTTGATCTTCAGGCCAGCAATCGGCCTGACGCCCATGCTGATAGACCGCGTTACACGCGCCCTGGAAGGCTGGTAGTCCGCCAGCGAGTCTGGCTCCGATCAGGCCTGCCAACACATCACCGGTACCGGCCGTCGCCAATCTGGCATTGCCGCTGGGATTGATGACCGGTGTTTGCCCCGGCGCCGCGATCACCGTGCCCGAACCCTTGAGCACCACCACGCAGTCAAAGTGTTGTGTCAGAAGTTGGGCCGCTGCCAGGCGATCGGCTTGCACCTGCTCCGTACTGACGCCCAGCAGGCGCGCCGCTTCCAGTGGATGCGGTGTCAGAACGGTAGCAACGAAACGACCGGCCCGAGCGCGCAGCAGGGTTTGAAGTTGTGTGTCATTGGCGATGGCGTTGAGCGCATCGGCATCAATGACGAGACGTTGCGAAGTTGACAGCAACCTTGGTAACTCGGCCCGGATCGCGTCACCGCCGCCACAGCCACACATCACAGTCATCGCTTTGAAGTCAATTTCATGAACTGGCCTGAACATCAGCTCGGGCTGACTGGTATCCACGCTCAAGCTACCACCGTCGAGCAGGCCGACGAAGACCCGTCCCGCACCGGCACACAGGGCAGCCGATGCCGCAAGCAAGGCGGCCCCGGTCATGCCCGGCGCACCACCAACGACTGCGACGTCACCATAGCTTCCTTTGTGCGATGCGTGCCGGCGCACTGCGGGCTCGGTCGGCACACCGGCTAGCCACGCTGTCGGCATGAATGGTTTGTCCGTGAGCAAGGTTGATGGCTTGACTCCTAAATCATCCAGCCAGACTTTGCATGCAACGTCACGTCCGTCACGTGTGAACAAGCCCGGTTTGAGCGTGAGCAGGCTCAAGCAGTGTTGCGCTCTGACGCACGACGGCGCTGCGACTCCGGTGTCGGCTTGTAGGCCGCTTGGCGTGTCAACGGATAGCACCGTGGCGCTGCCCGTGTTGAGCCGTTGGATCCACTGCGCCATTTCTCCTTCTGGCGCATGGCTTGCGCCGATGCCGAGCAGGGCGTCGATACCCAAGTCAAAATCTTCAGGGGGTTCTGCCGCAAATGCTACGCCCGCATCTCGGGCCCGCTGCCAGGATGCCAAGGCGTCTGCAGGTGCCCGGTCAGGGCTGCCTGCCCAGGTTATCACCGGGTTTTTCCCCCAGCGCTGCAAGTGCATGGCGGCTTCCATGCCGTCGCCGCCGTTGTTGCCAGGGCCGCAGGCAATCCAGACACGCCGGCTGTGCGGCGCCACAGCCAGCGCCAGTTTGGCCACGGTCAGCCCGGCGCGTTGCATCAGGGTATGCGGCGGCAGTGTGGCCTGTGCAGCAGCTTCGATGTGACGTGTTGCCGCAATGCTGTGCAAAGCATGTCGGGCATCGAACTCAATTTTTTTCATGGCACTTAGAACTCGTAGGTTTCACCTTCCCGCGCCAGGCGACATTGCGGGCTGCCAGCGGGTCGGGGGTTATCCAAAAGAGATTGCTGGAAGACGGCTTCCAGTGCATCGTCGCTGCGGGTTGGTTCGTGGTGGGTGCAGAACAGCACCTTGGCACCGGCTCCAACGGCGTACTGAATGCTTGAGTTGAAAGTGCCGTGGCCCCAGCCCTTTCGGATGGCGTATTCCTGCTCGGTGTAAGAGCAGTCGGCAATCAAGACATCCACGCCCCGCATGGCTTGCAGGATGCTGTCGGTCTTTGCATCCACCATGGCCTGGTATTCGAGATACGCGGCGTTACCGGGTTCATGGATATTGAGCGGCGGTTCGTGGTCGCCGGTAACAAAGACGGACTTTCCGTTGGCATCAATGCGATAGCCGAAGTTGATGACCGGGTGGTTGAGCAGGTAGGGGGTTACCGTTGCGGATCCGATCTGGATGCTTTCTTCCGGGACCAGTGTCACGTATTCAAAGCGCGCCTCCATCTTGTCTTCACGAACCGGAAAATAACTGTGCTGCAACTGGACCGCCATCACATGCTCGATGCCTTTGCCAGAGACCGGATCGAAGGCGCCATGCAGCCGCAGCAGATTGCCGGCGACGAAATTCGGCGCAAAGAACGGCAGACCCTGAATATGGTCCCAATGGGAGTGGGTGATCAGTACGTTGGCGGTCAGCGGCATTTCGGAGAGCAGGGTTTGTGACAGCGGAAAGATGCCGGTTCCCGCATCGATGATGATTAATTCATTGTTGTCGGTGCGAATTTCGATACAGGTGGTGTTGCCGCCATAACGCACCGTGTTCGGACCCGGTGAGGCAATCGAACCCCGCACACCCCAAAATTTGATTTTCATGCCTTGTTCTCAAATGCTCCAAATTGGATCGGGTCGATCGCGTCGCCTTGGAAAGTCGCTCAACGATACAACAAATTTGTGCATGTTGGTGTATGCGATGGATAAGGGTTGCCTCAAGAGCGTCGCCGGTCAACTTTGAATCCCGCAACATCCAGTTCAGGTGGCTTGTCAGCTATCAGGTCTGCGACTGCCCTGGCTGATCCGCAACTCAGTGCCCAGCCACTCGATCCGTGGCCCAGATTCAGCCAGAGTCCGGGGATGCCGCTGGCGCCAATCATGGGGGGGCCGTTGGGCAACATGGGGCGTGCACCTTTCCATTCCTGTACGCCGCCAGACAGGTTGGCAGCACCAGGAAACCAGTCCTGCAGCACCTTGTACAGGGTTTGCAGCGAACTCGCACGCATCTTCCCGGGTGTGCCGCCAAGTTCGGCGCTACCGGCAACGCGCACACGGTTACCAAGGCGTGAGATGGCGACCTTGTAGCGTTCGTCCATGATGGCGCTGCGTGGCGCATTAAGGGGTTCACGAATCGCCGCGCTGACCGAGTAGCCGTGCACCGCTGTCATTGGAATTTTCAAACCCATGGGCGCCAGCATTCGGGCCGAAGCCAGCCCGGCGCACACGACGACGGCGTCGTACTGGCGCGTGGCGCTTTCGCCGGCAAGGCTGATCTGTGCCCCGGCGGCCACGCGTGTGACTTCCTTATTGAACAGAAAATCAACGCCCATCCGCTGGGATGTATTTTTGAGTAGCAAGGCAAACTGGCGGCAATTTCCGACTTCGTCATCAGGCAGGTGAACGGCGCCAAAGAAGCTTGTGTCCGGGTTGAGCGCAGGCTCAACCTTGCGGGCCTCGGTTGGGCTGATTTCCTTGAAAGATACGCCGGCGTCGCGCAGCACTTGCAGTCCGGGTTGTGCAAGTTTGCTGTCGTGCTCGGAGCGCAGCAGCACCATGTAGCCGTCGCTGCGCTCGTAGTCCAGCGAAAGGTGATTTGTGATGTGGTGCAGTCGCTCACGGCTGTAGAAGGCCAGACGTTGCAAATGGGCCCGGTGTGCCAGATAGGTTTCAAGATTGCAGGCACGCAACCATTTCCAGATCCATACCAGGTCGCGGGTTGACAGTGGCAATCCAACTTTAACCGGCGCATAGTGACTCAGCAGATGCGTGATCACCTTGCCCGGCATGCCGGGCGCAGCCCAGGGTGTCACATAGCCGGGTGCCACCAAGCCGGCGTTGGCAAAACTGGCTTCCTCGGCGGCGGCCGCGCAGCGTTCCAGCACGGTAACTTCGTGCCCGTCGCAAGCCAATTCGTAGGCTGTGGTGACACCGATGATGCCGGCGCCAATGACTGCAATTTTCATGACAATAATTGCTCAATCTGGCAGGCGATGTTCAGGACCGGGTCATCGCGCATGGCGCCGGCCCAAACCATCATGCCGACGGGCAATTCGTCTGCTGCGTGACAGGGTAGTGAAATGGCGCAGCCATCGAGCATGTTGACCACACTGGTGTTGCGCAGCAGCACGGCATTGAGCCGGAAGAAAGCTTCGTCGCGTTCCGGACCCGGCGCGATATCGGCAATCGGCGTGGCGACCACCGGCGTGGTGGGCGACAGAATGGCATCGAAGCCTTGCATGGCGAGGTCCATTTTGTCAATCCAGCGGCGCCGCGCGTCCAGTAAATCGATGTAATCACAAGCGCTCATGGTGGCGCCGACCTGGATTCGGGCCAGCACGCGTGGGTCGTAGCTGGCAGCCTTGTCCTGCAGCAGGTGTCGATGCCAGGCAAAGCTTTCAGCCGCAGAAAGGTTGCCAGCAGCCTGAATCTGCCGCAGTTCATTGAGTTCGGTCAACGGCAGTTCGTCGATCCGGGCGCCGGCTTGGCGCAGCGTGTCCAGCGTGCGCTGCCAGGCGCGGGTCACCGTGATGTCCAGGCTGTCGAGCATCAGGGTGTTGGCAACGGCCAGGCGGTAGGCTCCAAGGGGCGCCGCGCTGCGCGTGACCCGGCGCTGGGCCAGAATTTCATGGGCCAGCATGGCATCCGGCACCGACCGGGTGAGGGCGCAGACGGTGTCAAGCGTGCTCGACAGCGGCACGGCGCCGGCCGTTGGAACCAGACGCGCCGTATTCTTGAACCCGACAATGCCGTTGAGTGCAGCGGGGATTCGAATGGAGCCGCCGGTATCGGATCCTAAACCGATGAAGGCGGCGCCACAGGCTACGGAAACGGCCGCGCCTGAGGAAGAACCCCCGGGTATGAGGGCCAGGTCCTTCGAGTGCGCGTTGGCCGGTGTGCCGAAGTGCGGGTTGACGCCGACACCGGAGAACGCAAACTCAACCATATTGGTGCGGCCCATCAAAGCGGCGCCAGCGCGCCGCAAGCGGGCAACTGCCGGGCAATCAAACTGCGCCGGAGCGGCATCCTTCAGCGCGACGGAACCGGCGCTGGTGGTTTGTCCGGCTACGTCGAACAAGTCTTTTACTGATATGGGGAGGCCTGCAAGCCGGGTGCTCAAATTCTGCGAGCTGCCGGCAACGGCCAAAGCTTCGTCGAAGGTTGTCTTCAGAAACGCATGCTGGCAAGGGGCCGAACTGGCCGCATCAATGGCACGCGCAACTTCAAAAGCGGGGTGGGTTTCGCCGTTGCGCAGTCGGCGCAGCGTTGTTTGGAGGTCGGTGAGCATTGGAATGGATGGGCCTGTGCTATAGTCTTTGGGTTTCGCTGAGTGGTCGATTGACTGTTTGGCGGACAAATCAGCAAACCAGTTTATTCAAGGTGTTGCGGCCATTGCAGGCTTGGTTTCTGCAATGTTTGCAAAAACAAACTGGATTTTAGACCTAACCTTTGGAGTTAAACATGTCAGTTACCATGCGCGAAATGCTGGAAGCCGGTGTCCATTTTGGCCACCAGACCCGCTTCTGGAATCCCAAGATGGCCCCGTTCATTTTCGGCCATCGCAACAAGATCCACATCATCAACCTGGAAAAGTCGCTGCCGATGTTCCAGGAAGCAGCCAAGTTTGTACGCCAGATTTCCGCCAAGCGCGGTACCGTGCTGATGGTCGGAACCAAGCGTCAGGCGCGCGAAACGGTCGCCGAAGAAGCACGCCGTGCCGGCGTCCCCTTCGTTGACCAGCGTTGGCTGGGCGGCATGCTGACCAATTTCAAGACGGTCAAGACCTCCATCAAGCGCCTCAAGGACATGAAAATCCAGCAGGAAGCCGGATTGGACAGCCTGAGCAAGAAAGAACAACTGATGTTCGCCCGCGAACTCGCCAAGCTGGAGCGCGATATCGGTGGCATTCAGGATATGTCGGTGTTGCCGGACGCGATCTTTGTGATCGACGTCGGTTTCCACAAGATTGCAATCGCCGAAGCCAAGAAGCTTGGCATTCCCCTGATTGCGGTGGTTGACACCAACCACTCGCCTGAAGGTATCGACTATGTCATTCCCGGCAACGATGACTCGTCCAAGGCCGTCGTCTTGTACGCCCGTGGCATCGCCGATGCGATCATTGAAGGCCGCACCAATATGGTTGACGACGTCGTTAAGGCGATGGCGACCGAGAGCGGTGATGAATTTGTCGAAGTGGACGAGGCATCTGCCTGAGTCGTCCGCGACCCCAAGAAAGGGGGCTTTTGTGCCCCTTTTTTTTAATCATTTTTTCATTTAACTGAACTGAGTACGGAGAATCAAGATGGCTGCAATTACCGCGAGCATGGTTGCTGAACTGCGTGGCAAGACCGATGCCCCAATGATGGAGTGCAAGCGTGCACTGACGGAGGCCGAAGGCAACATGGAAAAGGCTGAAGAGATACTGCGCGTCAAACTCGGCAGCAAGGCCGGCAAGGCTTCCGGCCGTATTACCGCCGAAGGTGTGATCTCGAACTTTATGGAGGATGGCGTGGGTGCCATGCTGGAAGTGAACTGCGAGACTGACTTTGTCACCAAGAACGACAGTTTCCTGGCGCTGGCCAATGCCGCTGTGCAACTGGTCGCCAAGAACAATCCCGCCGACGTGGCGGCGCTGGGCGCATTGCCCTATGCGCAGGACGGTTTCGGCCCGACGCTGGAAGACGTGCGCAAAGGCCTGATCGGCAAGATTGGCGAGAACATGAGCTTTCGCCGCTTCAAGCGCTTCGCCGGCGGCAGCAAACTTGCTTCTTATCTGCATGGCACGCGCATCGGTGTGGTGGTGGAGTTTGAAGGCGATATGGTGGCAGCCAAGGATGTGGCCATGCACGTTGCCGCGATGAAGCCGGTGGCGCTCTCGAGCGCCGATGTGCCCGACGAATTGGTGGCGCGCGAGCGTTCCGTTGCCGCAGCCAAGGCGGCCGAAGATGCAGCCGTGGCAACCGCCGCCGGCAAGCCGGTACAGTCGGCCGAGATCGTTGCCAAGCGCATTGAAGGCGGCGTGCAAAAGTACCTCAAGGAAGTGTCGCTGTTCAATCAGTCCTTCGTGAAGAACGACAAGCAGACCGTCGAGCAGATGCTCAAGGCGGCTGGCACCACGGTCAAGGGCTTCACGCTGTATGTTGTTGGCGAAGGCATCGCAAAGAAAGTCGACGATTTCGCAGCCGAGGTGGCGGCTCAGGTTGCCGCTGCCAAGCAGGCGCAGTAATAATCGGCATCAAGCCGCGAGCAAGGGCGCGCCGGATCATCATGCACAGATGGCATTGATCCGGCAGTCTCGGGATTTGCAGGGTCTGTATCAGTCAATTACAAGGAGTTCATCATGTCCATCGCCCAACCAGCCTACAAGCGTATCTTGCTCAAGCTGTCGGGCGAAGCGCTGATGGGCGACGACCAGTACGGCATCAACCGGGCCACCATCGTGCGCATGGTCGAAGAAGTGGCCGAGGTCACGCGCCTGGGGGTGCAGATTGCCGTGGTGATCGGTGGCGGCAATATCTTTCGGGGTGTGGCCGGCGGCTCGGTCGGCATGGACCGGGCGACTGCTGACTACATGGGCATGCTGGCCACAGTCATGAACGCCCTGGCATTGGGCGATACCATGAACAAGGCCGGGCTCACAGCACGCGTCATGTCGGCGATTGCGATTGAACAGGTCGTAGAACCCTATGTCAGACCGAAGGCGCTGCAATACCTGGAAGAAGGCAAGGTCGTTATCTTTGCTGCGGGCACGGGAAACCCTTTTTTCACCACCGATACGGCTGCGGCGCTGCGCGGTGCTGAAATTGGCGCTGAAATCGTGCTCAAGGCAACCAAGGTTGACGGCGTCTATAGCGCCGATCCCAAAAAGGATCCGCTTGCCACCCGTTACAGCCGGATTTCATTCGACGAAGCGATGTCCAGGAATCTGGGCATCATGGACGCCACCGCCTTCGCCCTGTGCCGGGACCAGAAACTGCCGATCAAGGTGTTTTCGATTTTCAAGCATGGCGCACTTAAACGCGTGGTGATGGGCGACGACGAAGGTACTTTGGTTTACGCCTGATCATGGCAAAATTACAGGCATTGGGCATTGCCTGTTGAACAGTTGAAAGAGGATAAAGATATGCCGATTCCTGACATCAAGAACACGGTAGAGGCCAAGATGGACCAGTCCATCGCTGCTTTCAAGAACAACCTGACAAAAATCCGGACCGGTCGTGCCAACCCGGCTCTGCTTGACGCAGTGCATGTGGACTACTACGGCTCCATGCTGCCGATCAGCCAGGTCGCCAATGTGTCTTTGCTCGATGCCCGCACGATCAGTGTTCAGCCCTGGGAAAAGGGCATGGGTGCCAAGATTGAAAAAGCCATTCGGGACAGCGATCTTGGTTTGAATCCGTCGTCCATGGGCGACCTGATTCGGGTGCCGATGCCGCCGATGTCGGAGGAGCGACGCAAGGAACTCACCAAGGTTGTCCGCAACGAAGGCGAAGCCGCCAAGATTGCCGTGCGCAATCTGCGGCGTGATGCGAATGAAGCCGTCAAGAAGGCAGTCAAGGACAAACTCGCCTCGGAAGACGACCAGAAGCGCACCGAGACCGAAATTCAGAAAGTAACCGATCGACATGTCGTCGAAATTGACCGCCTCGTTGCGGCAAAAGAACACGACATCATGGCGGTCTAGCGTGTCACATCGCGTTGCGGCTGGCCAGTTGGCACTGTTCCAACATTGGACTGCACCATGAGTCAGGTACCGCAGCACATCGCCATCGTGATGGACGGCAACGGTCGCTGGGCATCGCGGCGATTTCTGCCCCGCATCGCCGGCCACCGGCAGGGCGTTGAGTCGCTGCGTCGTTGTGTACGTGCGGTTGCGCAAAGGGACGTCAAGGTCCTGACCGTATTTGCATTTTCCTCGGAGAACTGGAATCGTCCGGCCGACGAGGTATCGGGTTTGATGGAGTTGTTTGCCAAGGCCCTGGGGCGCGAAGTACCGCAACTCAAGCTCGATGGCATACGGATTCATTTTGTCGGCGAACGCGCCGGCTTGTCCGCCAAGGTCGCTGCCGGCATCGAGCAGGCCGAGTCTGCAACCGCTATGAATTCAAGTCTGGTTTTGAATATTTGCTTCAATTACGGCGGCCGCTGGGACATCGTGCAGGCCGCCGCCAAACTGGCTGCGCAAGGCAAGCCGGTAACCGAGCAGGCGTTAAGCGCGGCAATGGGCTTGGCACACGTTGCCGATCCGGATCTGGTGATCCGCACCGGTGGCGAGCAGCGCATCAGCAACTTTTTGCTCTGGCAGAGTGCTTATTCCGAGTTCTATTTCAGCGACAAGCTGTGGCCCGAGTTTGACGAAGCCGAACTCGATCGTGCCATTGAATCCTATGGGAAACGTGAAAGACGGTTTGGCAAGACATCCGAACAGTTGACCCAGTCGGGCGCGTCCGAAGTCACTTCCCTGAAGCAGGAATAGGCCCATGCTCAAACAACGCATCATCACCGCGCTTGTGCTCTTGCTTATCCTGTTGCCGGCCCTGTTTTACCGGACTGCGGTTCCCTTCTGCGCCGTTGCCCTGGTGCTGATTACAGCCGCAGCCTGGGAGTGGGCTCGCCTCAATGGTTACGCGCAGGGCGTGTGCCTGCTCGCAGCTGGCGTCTGCGTTTCGGTTTGTGGCCTGACATGGTGGCTCGGTATGTTGGAGCAGCCGCTGCCCTGGCTCTGGTCACTGGCCGGTGCGGCCTGGGTGCTCGGTGGTGCCTGGTTGTTGCGTAGCGGCGTACCTGCGTGGTCGGCGTATCCGCGTGGGCTGCGCTTGATCGCGGGGTTGGCCGCGCTCTGGTTAACCTGGCTGGCGGTGGCACAGGCACGGGTGATCGGTATCAATTTCCTGCTTTCCGTTTTGACTTTGGTCTGGGCAGCCGATGTCTTCGCTTATTTCGCGGGTCGCGCTTTTGGGGGTCGGTTCAGCCCCGGCAAACTCGCGCCTTCCATCAGTCCGGGCAAGAGTTGGGAGGGTGTCTGGGGCGGCATGATCGGTGTGCTGGCCTTGGCACTGGTCTGGCGCTGGATCGATTCCGCCTGGGCCATCGCTGTTCCCAGTTTCTACACCCACCTGGGCCGCAAGGGCTGGTTTGTCATGTTGATTGCACTGGTATTCATGGCCGCCATGAGCGTGGTCGGTGATTTGCTGGAGTCGCTGGTCAAGCGCAGTGCAGGTGTGAAAGACAGCAGCGGCCTGCTGCCAGGCCACGGTGGCGTGCTGGACCGGGTTGACGCCCTGTTGCCAACCTTGCCCTTGGCCATGATGCTTTATTCTGCGTGAGCGATTCAATGACTGTTTCTGATCCTGCGTTGAAGCAACGCCTTGTCATCCTGGGCTCGACCGGGTCGATCGGTGTCAGCACCCTGGAGGTGATCGCCCAGCATCCTGAGCGTTTCGAGGTCTTTGCGCTGAGCGCGTCGACGCAGGTCGACTTGATACTGCAGCAATGTGTGCGTTTCAAGCCGGCTTTTGCCGTGATGGCCAGTGAAACCCACGGCCGCTTGCTCGAACAGAAGTGTCGTGACCTGAACCTGAAGACGCGTGTCACTTGGGGCGCGCAGGCGATCACCACGGTGGCGTCGCACGAGCAGGTTGATTCGGTGATGGCGGCCATTGTCGGTGCGGCGGGTCTGGCCTCGTGCCTGGGCGCAGCACGCTGCGGCAAGCGCTTGCTGCTGGCGAACAAGGAAGCACTGGTTGTCGGCGGTGATTTTTTCATGCAGGTCGTGCGTCAGGGTGGCGCCAAACTGCTGCCGATCGACAGTGAGCATTCGGCCATCTTCCAGTCCTTGCCAGCCGATGCGGCGACCTGGGCAAACCAGATCGACAAGATCATCCTGACCGCTTCGGGCGGACCATTCCGGCAGCGCGAGCCGCACACGCTGCGCGATGTCACGCCGCAGCAGGCGTGTGCTCACCCGAACTGGGTCATGGGGCGCAAGATTTCTGTCGATTCCGCAACCATGATGAACAAGGCGCTTGAAGTCATCGAGGCGCGCTTCCTGTTTGATGTCAAGCCCGATCAGATTGAAGTCGTGATTCACCCGCAGAGCGTGATTCATTCGATGGTGCAGTACAAGGACAACTCGGTGGTGGCGCAGTTGGGTACCCCTGACATGAAGGTGCCGATCGCCTATGGTCTGTCATGGCCGGATCGCATGGTTTCAGGTGCGGCGGCGCTTGACTTCCGGAACATGGCGGCCATGACGTTTGAATCGCTGGAATCCAGCGGTCACGCGCAACGCTTTCCGGGTTTGCAGCTGGCTTGGTCGGTATTGCAGGGGCCCGCTGGCACACCTGCAGTCCTTAACGCGGCCAACGAAGTGGCGGTCGCAGCCTTTCTTGAAGAGAGAATTCGTTTCGACCAGATTCACCAGGTCAATCTCGAAACACTGGCTTCGGTCACGACGCCAAACGTCGGCTCGCTGGAAGACCTGTTGGCGCTGGATGCGCTGTCACGCGAGGCGGCGCAAAGTGTGGTGCGTCGCGTTGGCAGACGCTAAGGCTGGCGCGGAGCGACCATGCTGACCCTTGCTGCGTTTGCATTGGCCCTGGGGCTGTTGATTGCCGTGCATGAGTTAGGCCACTACCGCATGGCACTGGCATGCGGCGTCAAGGTGCTGCGTTTTTCCATCGGCTTCGGCAAACCTCTTTACAGCTGGCAAGCCAAGGGCTCGTCGACCGAGTTTGTGATTGGCGCTTTTCCGCTGGGCGGCTATGTCCGGATGCTCGATGAACGCGAAGCCGCTGTGCCGGAGCAGGAGCGGCATCTGGCGTTTAACACCCAGAGGCTGCGCTCGCGCATCGCGATTGTGGCGGCTGGCCCGCTGGCCAATTTGCTGCTGGCCGTCTTCCTGTACGCACTGGTGAACTGGATCGGTGTGCAACTTCCCGCGCCCATCCTCGCGAGTCCGGTCGCCGGTTCGATCGCGGCGCAGGCTGGTGTCGTCGGGGGTGAACGGATTGCGCGCGCCGGCTTCATTGACGCTGAACTGCAGGACATGGTGTCGTTTGAAGACCTGCGCTGGTTTCTGACACGCGGCGCGCTGGAAAAACGCGATCTGCGCCTGGTGCGCGCGGGCTCAGCCCACCCGGAGCGTGCCGACATGGTGCTGCGACTCAGTGCACTCGAAATCGCCGAAGTCAATGCCGATTTGTTTCAGAGGGTTGGTATTGCCGGCCCCTTCTCGCAAGCCGTGATCGGGCAACTGGTCGTGGGTGCAGCGGCTGAGCGCGCCGGTCTGCGCCCCGGTGACATCGTGCGCCAGGTCGGTGCGGTGCCAGTTGTTGACGGACAGCAATTGCGCCAGTTGATTCGTGCTTCGGCGGCGACGGGTGACGCCCCGGCCAGCATCTGGCGCATCAGCCGAGGCCAGTCCGAAATCGAAGTCGCGGTCAAGCCGGACCGGATGCTGGAGGGTCAACTATGGGTCGGGAAGATCGGCGCCTATGTCGGCGCCATGCCTGAATCGGTGCTGGTACGTTACGGTCCGTTGGACGGTTTGTGGCAGGGCTTGCTGCGCTGTGGCGATGTTTCCCTGTTGACGCTGCGGATGATGGGCAAGATGCTGATCGGGGAAGCCTCCATCAAGAACCTCAGTGGTCCCTTGACGATTGCCGACTACGCAGGCAAGTCAGCTGGCATGGGCCTGACGGCGTACCTGCAGTTCCTGGCACTGATCAGCGTGAGTTTGGGGGTTTTGAACCTGCTTCCGCTACCGGTGCTCGATGGTGGGCACCTGATGTATTATCTTTGGGAGGGAATCAGCGGTAAAGCGGTCTCCGACGTCTGGACGGAACGTTTGCAGCGGGGTGGCGTGGCAGTCCTGGTTGGCATGATGGCGATTGCCATCTTCAACGACATCAGCCGGTTGATTAACTGAATTTTGGTGCTGACTTTGCAGCACCGTTTTGACCTTTAGATATTGAACATGCAACTTAATCGTTTCT
Organism: uncultured beta proteobacterium; assembly: GCA_903914175.1. Lineage (GTDB taxonomy): Bacteria > Pseudomonadota > Gammaproteobacteria > Burkholderiales > Burkholderiaceae_C > Rhodoferax. Next base: position 17,521 of record CAIWNX010000261.1, read on the forward strand.
ATTTGCGCACTGTCTCGACCGTGGCGACCTTGGCCCTCATGGCCAGCACGGCCTGGGCCGTCAGCCCGTTTACGGTGCGCGATATTCGCATCGAAGGTCTGCAGCGCGTGGAGTCCGGTACCGTGTTTGTGTCCTTGCCGGTGCGGGTGGGCGACGTTTACAACGACGACAAGGGTGCGGCGGCGATTCGTGCGCTGTTTGACCTGGGCCTGTTCAAGGACGTTCGCATCGAAGTGAATGGTGATGTGCTGGTGGTGGTGGTCGAGGAACGCCCGACGATTGCTGTCGTTGAGTTTGTCGGTACCAAAGAGTTCGACAAGGAAGTCCTGACCAAGGCACTGCGCGATGTGGGCCTGGCCGATGGGCGCCCTTTTGACAAGGCGCAGCTTGACCGTGCCGAGCAGGAACTCAAACGCCAGTACATCAACCGCAGTCTTTACGCTGCGGAAGTGGTGACCACGGTTACGCCCATCGAGCGTAACCGGGTCAACCTCACCTTTACCGTGGTCGAGGGCGAACCCGCGAAGATCAGCGAAATACGCCTTGTTGGCAACCAGGTTTTCAGCGAATCAACGCTGCGCAGCCTGTTTGATCTGGACACCGGCGGCTGGCTCAGCTGGTACACCAAATCGGATCGCTACGCGCGTGCCAAGCTCAACGCCGATATTGAAACCTTGCGTTCCTACTACCTGACACGCGGTTACCTGGAGTTCAAGGTAGATTCGACACAGGTGGCGATCCTGCCGAACAAGACCGACATTGCCATTACCATCAACGTCACCGAAGGTGAACGTTTTGTCGTCAGTGGTGTGAAGTTGCAAGGAAACTTCCTGGGCAAGGACGAGGAATTCAAGTCACTGGTGACGATCCGGCCGGGCCAGGCCTACAACGCCGACGATGTGGCGCGCACGAGCAAGGCCTTTACCGATTATTTCGGGAATTTTGGCTATGCTTTTGCCCGCGTTGACGCACGCCCGGAAATCGACCGCAGCAACAACACGGTAGCTCTGGTGCTGCAAGCCGATCCTTCGCGTCGCGCCTATGTTCGCAAAATCAATGTTGCCGGCAACAGTCGCACGCGTGATCTTGTGGTGCGCCGTGAGTTCCGACAGCTCGAAGCATCCTGGTACGACGGCGAGAAGATCAAGGCCTCACGGGATCGCGTTGACCGCCTGGGTTACTTCAAAGAGGTCGATGTTGAGACGCAGGAAGTGCCGGGCTCACCTGATCAGGTTGACCTGACCATCAATGTCTCCGACAAGCCGACCGGCAGTCTGACTCTGGGCGCCGGGTATTCTTCTGCTGACGGACTCGGTCTTTCATTTGGTATCAAGCAGGACAACGCCTTCGGCTCCGGCAATTCGCTGGGGCTGCAGATCAATACCAGCAAGTTGAATCGTATTTTGGCCATTAATACGGTCGACCCCTATTTCACCGCCGACGGGGTGTCCCGGGCCTTTGACGTCTATTACCGCACCAGCAGTCCGTACCAGGACCAGAGCTACTATCAGGTCAAGACCTCGGGCGGCAACGTCCGCTTTGGTGTGCCGTTCACTGCCAACGACACGGTGTACTTTGGTGCTGGCTTCGAAAAGACCTTGATCGTTCCCGGCTCGTTGCTGCCGTATTCGTATATGCGCTACATCGACCAGTATGGCTACGACAGCTGGGGCTTGCCCCTGGTGGTGGCCTGGGCGCGCGACACGCGCGACAGCGCAATGGCCCCCAACTCCGGCCGCTTTATGCGTGCCAACGCTGAATGGTCGGTTTCCGGACAGGTTCGCTACATGCGTGCCACCTACCAGCAGCAGGAGTACATACCCCTGAGCAAGCAGTTCACCATTGCCCTCAATGGCGAAGTGGACCTGGGCGCTGTCGTCGGCGACCGGACCTATCCGGTTTTCAAGACCTTTTACGGCGGCGGTCTGGGTTCCGTGCGCGGTTTCGAACAGGGCACTCTCGGGCCCAAAGATGCTACCGGTATCGCTTTGGGCGGCACGGGCCGGACGATTTTCAATGCTGAATTGCAAGCGCCGTTTCCGGGGTCCGGCAACGACCGCACCCTGCGCATGTATGCTTTCCTGGATGCCGGCAACGTGAGCGGCCCAGACGGCGGTCTGGCCATCAATGCCGATGCCAACAGTCTGCGTGCTTCCGTCGGCGTGGGTGTCAGTTGGTTGTCTCCGATGGGTCCACTGCGGCTGGCCTTTGCCAAGCCAATTCGGCAGTTTGATGGCGATAAAATACAAAGCATGCAATTTCAGATTGGAAGCACTTTCTAATGAACCACTACCTCTATCGATGCGGTGCCAGCCTGTTGTTGGGGGGCCTGCTTGTCTCGACACAGGTTCAGGCGCAGGAGTTCCGAATCGGCTTTGTCAGCACCGATCGAATCTTCAAGGAAGCCAGCACCGCCAAGGCGGCGCAGGGCAAACTTGAGCAGGAATTCTCCAAGCGCGAGAAGGACCTGGTCGATCTCCAGGCCACACTGAAATCGCTTGCCGACAAGTTCGAGCGCGAGGCGCCGACCTTGCCCGAGGGGCAACGCGCCAGTCGGCAGAAGCAGTTGGTGGACCAGGATCGCGAGTTTCAGCGCAAGCGTCGCGAATTCCAGGAGGACCTCAACTCCCGCAAGAACGAAGAATTGCAGCAGGTGCTCGAGCGCGCCAACAAGGTGGTCAAGCTGGTCGCGGAATCAGAAAAATACGATCTGGTTTTGCAGGAAGCGGTCTACGTTAATCCCAAGCACGACATCACGGACAAGGTGATCAAGGCCTTGAACACGGGCGCGGGCAAGTAAAGCGCCCAGGACGCGTGCGGCGTGGGCTTTAGTCTGGGGTTCATTGTTGAAAGACTCGGCGGCGAGCTTCACGGCAACCCTGAGCTTGCGATCAAGGGGCTCGCGCCGCTGGAGTCGGCATCTTCTGAGCAGCTGAGTTTCCTCAGCAATCCCAAATACCAAAATCAGTTGGCCGCATCGGCAGCTGGCTGTGTCATCGTCGGTCCGCAGATGCGCGAAGCGGCGTTGCAGCGCGGCGCCTGCATCGTGTCGGAGCAGCCCTATCTGTATTTCGCGCGTGTCACGCAGCTCTGGAAGAAACGTCGTGTCCAGGCGGCTACGCCGCTGCGCCATCCGAGCGCGGTGATCGATCCGTTGGCGGATGTTCATCCCAGCGCCCGCATTGGCGCCCTGTGCGTGGTTGAGCGTGGCGCCCGCATCGGTGCCGATACCGAACTCAAGTCGCGCGTCACGGTGGGCGAAGACTGTGTCATCGGTGCGCGCTGCCTGCTGCACCCCGGCGTCGTCATCGGCGCCGATGGCTTTGGCTTTGCCCCGAACGCTGGCACCTGGGAAAAAATTGAACAACTCGGCGCTGTGCGGATTGGCGACGATGTCGAGATTGGCGCCAATACCTGTATCGACCGGGGTGCGCTACAAGACACCGTGATTGGGGATGGCGTCAAGCTCGACAACCTGATCCAGATTGGCCACAACGTGCGCATCGGAGCGCACACCGCCATGGCCGGATGCGTCGGCGTCGCGGGCAGTGCCGTTATCGGCGCTCATTGCACCATCGGTGGCGCGGCCAACATCCTGGGGCACCTCGAACTCGCCGACGGTGTCAACATCTCGGTGGCATCGGTCGTGACCCGCTCGATTCTGAAACCGGGTCATTACACCGGCATCTTCCCGATCGACGACAACGCCGTCTGGGAGAAAAATGCGGCCTCGCTCAAGCAATTGCATGGCCTGCGCGCACGCGTGCGGGCACTGGAAGATAAACTCAAGGCCGCAGATCCGGCGGCACAGCGCGACGCCTAGCGCGGCGCTGCCCTAAACTACCCCGATCCGGCGGCGCAAACAAGCGCCCCTTTCGCAACCCTGTTCCGAGTTGATTCAAGCCATGATGGACATCCACAAAATTCTCAAGCAACTGCCGCACCGCTACCCGTTTTTGCTGGTGGACCGGGTGTTGGAGCTCGAAAAGGGCAAGCGCATCAAGGCGCTCAAAAATGTCACCATCAATGAGCCCTTCTTTGAAGGTCACTTTCCGAATCGCCCGGTGATGCCCGGTGTGTTGATGCTCGAAGCGCTGGCACAGGCATCGGCTTTGTTGTCGTTTGACGCACTGGGCGCCGCGCCGGATGACCAGATGATTTATTACTTTGCCGGCATGAACGACGTGCGCTTTCGCCGCCCGGTGGAGCCGGGGGACCAGCTGATTCTGGAGGCCGAACTGCTGCGCATGAAGGCCGGTATCTTCAAGTTCAAGACGCGCGCGCTGGTGGGTGATGAACTGGCGGTTGAAGCGGAACTGACCTGCGCTGTTCGCGCCATCAAGTAAGGGGTGCCGCATGACAGCGATTCATTCAAGCGCCGTTGTTGACCCGGCAGCGCAACTCGATGATTCCGTCACGGTTGGGCCGTACACGGTAATCGGTCCGCACGTCAGGATCGGCGCCGGCACCTCGATCGGTGCGCATTGCGTGCTGGAGGGGCGTACCACGATCGGGCGCAACAACCGCATCTTCCAGTTCAACTCGCTGGGCGCGATTCCGCAAGACAAGAAATATGCCGGCGAACCTTGCGAACTCGTCATTGGCGACGGCAATACGATTCGCGAGTTCTGCACTTTCAACATCGGTTCGCCTGGCGACCTCGGTGTGACGCGTATAGGCGACGACAACTGGATCATGGCCTACACCCACATTGCGCATGATTGCCAGATTGCCGACCACACGACGCTGGCCAACAACACGACGCTGGGTGGCCATGTGCACCTGGGACCCTGGGTGACGGTTGGCGGACTCACCGGAATTCACCAGTTTGTCAAGGTTGGCGCGCACGCCATGGTCGGCTTTGCCAGTGCGGTATCGCAGGACGTTCCGCCCTTCATGCTGGTCGATGGCAATCCGCTTGCGGTGCGCGGTGTCAACAGTGTGGGTTTGCGCCGGCGCGATTTCAGTTCTGAACGTCTGGCCGCCGTCAAAGCCATGCACAAGGCCTTGTACCGGGACGACCTGACGCTGCAGGCGGCGCAACTGCGCATCGCCGAAATGGTCAAGACAAAACCGGAGTCGGCGCCGGATGTCGAACTGATGCTGTCGTTTCTGGCGCAATCGTCGCCCAAGCGCGGCATCGCGCGCTGATTCGATAAGCCGGGCATGAACGAAGTGAGTGTGACTGGCGCATCACAGCCGATGCCCGATGACAGTCCCTGCTTCGGCATGGTTGCCGGCGAAGCTTCGGGTGATTTGCTGGCGGGCTTGCTGCTCGATGGCATGCGCGCGCGCTGGCCGACTCTGAGCGCGGTCGGCATCGGGGGTCCACAGATGCGCCAGCGTGGTTTTACCGCCTGGTGGCCGCATCACAAACTGTCCGTTCATGGGTTCAGTTGGGAGGTGCTGCGGCGCTTTCGCGAAATTCTGGGCATCCGCAATCAACTCAAGGCCCGCTTGTTGCAGCAACCGCCGGCGCTTTTCATTGGCGTTGATGCGCCTGATTTCAACCTCGGTCTGGAAGCGGCGCTCAAGCAGAAGGGCATCAAAACGGTTCACTTTGTCGCTCCCTCGTTCTGGGCCTGGCGCGCCAACCGGCTAAAAAAGATCCGCGCCAGTGTGGACCATGTCCTGTGCATTTTTCCGTTTGAGCCGGCTCTGCTGGCGCAGCACGGCATAGCCGCTACTTACGTCGGACACCCGCTGGCCAATGTCATTCCGATGACGCCGGACCGGCTTGCTGCGCGAGCGCAACTCGGTCTGATGCCCGATGACCAGGTCGTTGCCATTCTGCCGGGCAGCCGTGGCTCCGAAGTGCGCAACCTGGCAGCGCGTTTCTTTCAGGCGGCACAGCTGTTGCAGCAGGAACGCCCGGCAGTCAAATTTATTGTTCCCGCGCTGCCGGCGCTGAAAGCAGAAATCGAACGCGCTGCGGCCGACTGCGCTGGCTTGCGCCAGTTGCAGATCGTGCAGGGTCAGTCACACACCGTGTTGGCGGCCTGTGATGTGTGTCTGGTCGCCAGCGGTACTGCCACGCTGGAAGCGGCGCTGTTCAAGCTTCCTATGGTGATTGCGTATCACATGGGCTGGCTGTCATGGCAGTTGGTGCGCCACCGCATGTTGCAACCCTGGGTCGGTCTGCCCAATATTTTGTGCCGCGATTTTGTGGTGCCGGAATTGTTGCAGGATGCCGCCACGCCGCAGGCGCTCTGCCGTGCGGTGCTGAACTGGCTTGACGCCGCACAGCAGGCGCCCGAAAAAATTGCCGCACTGCAAGAAAAATTTTCCGCACTGCATGCAACGTTGCAGCGTGACACCCCCCGACTGGCCGCCGATGCGATCGCAAATGTCCTCCAGACCTGATCCCTACGCCAAGTGGCAACAGACTCTGAACTGGTCGGTCGAGGGTCTGACAGCCGGTGTCGATGAAGCCGGGCGTGGCCCGCTGGCTGGACCGGTGGTTGCGGCGGCCGTGATACTGGACGATCTGAAGCCGATCAAAGGCCTGGCCGATTCCAAGGTGCTGACGGCCAAGCGCCGCGAAAAACTGTTCGACGAGATCCGCGCCAAGGCCCTGTGTTGCTCGATTGCCCAGGCCAGCGTCGAGGAGATTGACACGCTCAATATTTTGCAGGCTACCCTGCTGGCGATGCGCCGCGCCGTCGAGGGCTTGCGCCTCAAGCCGGTCAAGGTGCTGGTCGACGGCAACCGCCTGCCGGTACTCGATGTGCTGGCGGAAGCGATCGTCCGCGGCGACGCCACGGTGGCGTCGATCTCGGCGGCGTCGATACTGGCCAAGGTGCAGCGCGACCGTTGGTGCGTCGAAATCGATGCGCTGTACCCGCAGTACGGTTTTGCCCGCCACAAAGGTTATGGCACGGCTGAGCACCTGGCGGCTTTGCGCGCGCATGGTGCCTGTCCAGAGCACCGCAGGACTTTTCGACCCGTGACCGAGGTTTTGCGATGACCGCCCCGCAGGTGCAGCACATCACGTCGCGCGACAACCCGCTGCTCAAGAATCTGCGCCGCCTGAGCCAGGACAGCGGCGCATATCGCAAGCTGGGTCAGGTCTGGGTTGAGGGCGACCACCTGTGCCGTGCTGTCCTGGAGCGCGGCGTGCAACCCTTGATTGCGGTTTTTGCGGAGTCGTTCTGGCAACAGGCGAACGCGCAGTGGGCCGGCGCGGCGCGCCAGACCATCGTCATCGCCGATGCGCTGTTCGCCGGCATCAGCGCGCTGGAGTCGCCCGCGCGCATGGGTTTTGTGCTGGAACTCGCGCCGCCTGCTGCCTTGCAGCCGTCCGTTCCGTCCGTGATCCTGGACCGCGTGCAGGATGCTGGCAACGTCGGCTCGATCCTGCGCAGCGCCGGTGCCTTTGGTTTCAAGCAGGTCATCGCGCTCAAGGGCACGGCGGCGCTCTGGAGTCCCAAGGTGCTGCGAGCCGGCATGGGTGCGCACTGGGGCCTGCAACTGATCGAAGGCGTGGCCGTTTCCGATCTGGCTGTGCTGGCGTTGCCGATCGTCGTTACCAGTTCGCACCGCGGCGCCTACCTGCACCAGGCCCTGCACGATAAGGCGCTGCCTTTTCCCTGTGCCTGGACGCTTGGGCACGAAGGGCAGGGCGTTAGCGCCGAACTTGAAGCCCTTGCCTCTGTGCACGTGCGCATTGCCCAGCCCGGCGGCGAGGAATCGCTCAACGTCGCCGCCGCCGCCGCCATTTGCCTGCACGCGAGTGCCGCTGCTGACCTCGATGGGAAAGGCAATTTTTCGCCGGGCCGCCCCAATAAAAATTAGCCCCCTCGGGGGGGCAGCGCAGTAAACGCAGTGACGAGCGTGGGGGCCAGCTATAATCAGGCGCCTCACCGCACCCGGTACGCCTAGCGCACGCTCACAAGCAATTTCCCTCGACAAAGCAAGCCAAGAACTGTCTCTTGTGCGCGCGTGGGTGTACCCGCAAACCCATACGGAGAACCCAGTGCTTTTGTCTTTACAGGGAACATGTCCCCCCGCCATCCTGGCGCTCGCAGACGGCACGGTGTTTGTCGGTAATTCCATCGGAGCCAGTGGCTCCACCGTCGGCGAAGTGGTGTTCAACACCGCCATGACCGGCTACCAGGAAATCCTCACAGACCCGAGCTACTGCCAGCAAATCGTCACGCTGACCTACCCGCATATCGGCAATTACGGCATCAACGCCGAAGACGTCGAAGCGGCACGCGTCCATGCTGCCGGCCTGATCATCAAGGACCTGCCGCTGGTGATGTCCAATTTCCGCGCCAGCATGACGCTGTCGCAATACCTGCTGCAGCAGAACACCGTTGCCATCGCCAACCTCGATACGCGCCAGTTGACGCGGCATCTGCGCACGCAGGGTGCGCAAAACGGCTGCATTCTGGCTTTGCCGGTTGGCAGCGAGGTGACCCAGGCCGCAATCGACCAGGCTCGCGCTTTGGCGCAAACCGCTCCAAGCATGGCCGGCACGGATCTGGCCAAGGTGGTATCGACCAAGGCGACCTACGAATGGACGCAAACCGAGTGGCAACTGGCGCGGCCGCAAGGCGGCCCCGGCTATGGTGAGCAATCGAGTGCCCGCTTTCATGTGGTCGCCTACGACTTTGGCGTCAAGTTCAACATCCTGCGCATGCTGGCCGAACGCGGTTGCCGCGTGACCGTGGTGCCGGCCCAGACCAGCGCGGCCGAGGTGCTCAAGTACCAGCCTGACGGCATCTTCCTGAGCAATGGCCCCGGCGACCCCCAGCCCTGCGATTACGCGATCTCGGCCGTGGCGACGCTGATGGAAACCGGCATTCCGACCTTTGGCATTTGCCTGGGGCATCAGATCATGGCATTGGCCAGCGGCGCCAAGACCTTCAAGATGAAGTTCGGCCATCACGGTGCCAACCACCCTGTGAAGAACCTGGTCGATGGTCGCGTCAGCATCACGAGTCAGAACCACGGTTTTGCCGTCGACGAGAAGACCTTGCCGGCTAACTTGCGTGCCACCCACATCAGCCTGTTTGACGGCACGCTGCAAGGGCTGGAGCGCACCGACAGACCGGCCTTCTGCTTCCAGGGCCACCCGGAAGCCTCGCCTGGACCGCACGACATCGCCTATTTGTTTGACCGCTTCACTGCGCTGATGGGGCAAGCCCAGGAGAAGAAGAATGCCTAAGCGCACCGAC
>CAIWNX010000262.1 GCA_903914175.1 uncultured beta proteobacterium
CTTAGCCCAACGGGATCTTTAGCCTACCGTTCGCGGAACGGTCGCCCAGCTTTGCTTCAGCTTTTTAGCCCGCGACCGCCAGGCTAAAGACGCTCTGCATTATGAATAGCTATCCATAAGCGCCCCTAGAAGTCATTGAGCAAAGTGAGGAGCGGACGTTCGCGGCCTTGGTCCCGGATGCCAAAGCGGTCACACAGGTTACGGGTTCGTTTTCGTTGAACCGGCGGGCTCTTCATTAGGTGTCAGAGCACCGGCCCTACATCACTGGGATCGCACTGCCAATGGTCCTGTTTTGTGAATATCGATGTAACGAGCCTGAGCGATCCTGAAAGGTCGAAAAATTTCTCTGAATTTTCAAATTCTCTTGCCGCCCAGACCCATAGGACTAGGGTCAATCGGCAGCCTGGTGCGTCCATTTAGTCGGCAAGATTTTCCTTGAATTGACGGTCCTAGCGAGGTGTCATTCGAACTGGTAGAGCCGCGCCGGGTTGTCCACGAGGATGCGATTTCTGGCTGCTTCATTGGCAACGACTTCGCATATCAGGTCGAGCAGGTTTGCGTCGTCGGGCCAGCCCTTGTCGTGTTCCGTGGGGTGTGGCCAATCGCTGCCCCAGACCACGCGGTCCGGTCCTTCTCTGGCGTATACGCGGGCCAGCTGAACGCTGTCGGCATAGGTAGGTGCGCAGACCATGCTCTCGTTGTAGAAGCCCGAAAGCTTGACCCAGGCCTTGCCCTGCTGCACCAGTTCCCGTACCATGGCAAAGCCGGGATGATTCAGCGCCCCGGGTTGCGGCACACGGCCTAAGTGGTCGAACACCACTTGCACCGGCAGGTCGCCCCACAATGCCCTGGCCTGCAGCAGCGTGTTGGCTGGTGCGTTGAGTTGGATATGCCATCCCATGGGCGCGATGCGCTCCGCCAGCGGGCGCACCATGTCAAGCGTGGTGGTGCCGGGCTGGGCAAGGTTGAAGCGTATGGCGCGCACGCCGGCTTTGTGTAGAACCTTCAGTTCGGCGTCGGTCACGCCGGTGTTCACCACTGCGACGCCGCGCGCGTTCTCCAGGCCGAACGCGGCTAGGGACTCCACCAGTAGGCGGTTGTCTACGCCGTAGGTCGAAGGCTGCACGATGACGTTGCGGCTGGTTCCGATGCGCCGCTGCAGAGCGCGGTAGTCGGCAACCAATGCGTCGGCAGGCCTGAGGCTGGCGTTCGCCTCTGCGGGGTAGCGGGCGTCGTAGATGTGATGATGGCAGTCGGTGGCCTTCGGGGGGACCGTGATACAGGGCAGATTTGAGCCTGAAGAAAATTTCATCCGTCACCTCCGGGTCGCTAACCACGCAAGCCCACGCTGTAAATCTCCTCCACCAGGCGCAGCGTCTGCAGGTTGTCGCGCGGATCGGTCTCGAACTGCTGACCGTCGGAAAGCCGGTCCAGAAAGTGTCCGATGGCAGCGGCGTAGGAGTCGGTGTAGCAGGCTGCCAGGTCGTACTGGATTTGTTCGGGCCTGTCGCCCTGGCAACTCAAGCTGTTGCCGGACAGGCGGATACAGCCGCGCTCACCCACCAACAGCAGTTCATCCGGTTTCGCAGCGGGTTCACCCCAGACACGCAGATTGGACAAGAGGATCACCGTGGCACCGCTGGCGTTCTCAAAAACGAGCGAAGCACGGTCCTCTCCAGCCATGGCATCACAGCCCTTACCCAGTCGTGCGTGGACCAGCTGCAGGTTCCCCAGCAGGAAGCGCAGCGTGTCGATGTGGTGAATCAGTATCTCCATGACCAGCGCACGGCTGAGCGTGGCCATGAAGGGCTGTCGATCGATGGTCGCGTACCTGCCTTGCTCGTCAGCGATCAGGCCAGAAGTTAGAAAGCTCATCTGCGCCTGCACCACTTGACCGATGCGTTGCTCCTGTAGCCAACGGGAGGCTTGACGGTAATAGGGTCTGAAGCGCCAGTTCTCATGCACCATCAGGCGTGTGCGACCCTGGATTTCGGCCACCAGCGCGCAAGCTTCCTCGTAGGTTGGGGCCAGGGGCTTCTGGCACAGCACGGGTAATCCGTGCTGTGCGGCCAGGCGCACCATTTGCGCGTGGGTTTCGCGCGGTGCAGCCACATCCACGGCGTCGAGCTCACCTCGTTCCAGCATCTGCTGCGCGTTGGAAAAAATCTGATCGATGCCAAAAGCGCCGGCGCGCAGCTGTGCCTGGCTGGTGTTGGGGTCGGTAATGGCCACGACCCGCGCGCGTGCCGCGTGCGTACGCCAGGCTGTCAGATGATGCTGGGTAACCCAGCCCGCGCCGATGAGGCCAATGCGCATGGACCGGACCTGATGCTCGGGTATTGCGTCCATGCTCAGCGATCCTTGGCCACAATGGCTTTTTCGGTGACGACGTCGAACAGATAGATGGCCTCCTGTGCACATTGGAGGCCCACCGCTTCGCCGATGCGCACACAAGTATCGCGATGCAGCCGCGCGGTGACCTCGCCTGCATTGCCGTCAAGCTCCACCATCACCAGTGTTTCTGCGCCAAGGGGTTCCACACCACGTACGTTGCCGCGCAGCACGGCAAGCTCACTGTCCGCATGTGTGGTGATCGACAGTTCTTCAGGCCGCACGCCAAGCAAGACCTCGTTCAAAGCGTTGAAGGATGCGTCCTGCCAGCGCGCCAAAGGCAGAACGCAATGGCCCACTTTGGCATGGCGCATTCTATTTTGTTCCAACACCTGGGCGAGCACGATATTCATCGGCGGATTTCCCAGAAAGCGTGCGACGAAGGCATCGGCCGGTGCGCGGTACACATCCATTGGTCGACCGATCTGCGCTACTCGCCCCTTGTTCATCACGCAGATACGCTGGCCCATGGTCATGGCCTCGACTTGGTCGTGCGTGACGTAAATCATCGTGGCGTTCAAACGCTGGTGCAAGCGCACCAGTTCGTTGCGGGTGTTGACGCGCAAGGCCGCATCCAAGTTCGACAGCGGCTCGTCAAACAGGAAGACCTTGGGCTCGCGCACGATGGCGCGGCCTA
>CAIWNX010000263.1 GCA_903914175.1 uncultured beta proteobacterium
GTAACGCTGGCCGCACCGTGGCGGTTGCTGGTGCCAACACAGTCCGAGCCGGTATCGCCGCCGCCGATCACGATGACGTGCTTGCCATCGGCGCGCAACTGGCCCTTGAGTTTGTCGCCACCATTGACCTTGTTTTGCTGCGGCAGAAACTCCATGGCGAAATGAACACCATCGAGTTCCCGCCCTGACACCTCCAGGTCGCGCGACTGCTCGGCACCACGGGCCAACACAACCGCATCAAAGTCCTGCTGCAGTTGCTCTGGACTGATGCTTTCCTTGGCCCAATTGGTGACCTTGCTGGCCTTGGGCAGCGTACCCACCAGCACGCCAGTGCGAAAACTCACTCCTTCTTTTTGCATCTGCTCAACGCGGCGGTCGATGTGCGACTTTTCCATCTTGAAATCGGGGATGCCGTAGCGCAGCAGGCCACCGACGCGATCGTTCTTCTCAAACACAGTGACCTCATGCCCGACGCGTGCCAATTGCTGGGCTGCGGCCATGCCGGCGGGGCCGGAACCGACCACCGCCACGCGTTTGCCGGTCTTGTGTGCCGGCAACTGAGGCTGCACCCAGCCCTCGGCCCAGCCACGGTCGATGATGGCGTGCTCAATCGACTTGATGCCAACCGCCGCGTCGTTGACGTTCAGGGTGCAGGCGGCCTCACACGGTGCCGGGCAGATGCGGCCGGTGAACTCGGGAAAGTTGTTGGTACTGTGCAGCACCGTCAGCGCGGCCTGCCAGTCACCACGGTAAACGAGGTCGTTGAAGTCCGGAATGATGTTGTTGACCGGGCAGCCGCTATTGCAGAACGGGGTGCCGCAGTCCATGCAGCGCGCCGCCTGCAGCTTGGCCTGCGGCTCTTCCAGACCGATGACAAACTCGCGGTAATGCTTGAGGCGCTCGGCCGCCGGTTTGTAGCCTTCTTCGATGCGCTCCAACTCCATGAAGCCAGTGATTTTTCCCATGATTCCTGTCCTTTTCGTCTTTGGCTGATGCAAGCACCCCGTTCAATCCAGGGCGCTGGCGCGCTTATTTGGCCAATGCTGCCTCTTTGGCGGTGGCGCCTTGTGACCGGTTGCCCTGCGCCTGCTTGCGCGCATGGATCTCACCCAGCGCGCGCTTGTACTCCATCGGGAATACTTTGACGAACTTGAGGCGCGAGACATCCCAGTTGTCGAGCAACTCGCGGGCACGCTTGCTACCAGTCCAGCGGTTGTGCGCTTCGAGCAGTTTGCGCAGTTGCGCTTCATCACTTTGGCCACGGTGCCACAGGCCCACGTCCAGCGCAGCCTGTTGCTCGGCCGTGGTCAGCACTTTTTCCAGTGTCACCATGGCAGTGTTGCAACGCTTGGCAAACTGGCCGTCCTCGTCATAAACGTAGGCCACGCCACCGCTCATGCCGGCAGCAAAATTGCGCCCGGTGCGGCCCAGAACGGCAACGGTGCCACCCGTCATGTACTCGCAGCCGTGATCGCCGGTTCCTTCCACCACCGTGGTCGCGCCCGACAGGCGCACGGCGAAACGCTCACCACCCACGCCGCTGAAGAAGGACTCGCCGCTGGTGGCGCCAAACATCACGGTGTTGCCAACGATGGTGTTGCGGATCGCCTCACCGCGGAAGTCAATGCTGGGGCGCACCACAATGCGTCCGCCTGAGAGGCCCTTGCCGGTGTAGTCGTTGGCGTCACCGATCAGGTACAGGGTGATGCCCCTGGTCAGAAAGGCGCCAAAGGACTGGCCTCCGGTGCCCTCGAGTTGGATGTGGATGGTCTCGTCCGGTAGACCTTCCGGGTGCACCTTGGTAACCGCACCCGAAAGCATGGCGCCGACGGAGCGGTTGACGTTGCGCGCCACTTCCATGAACTGGACTTTTTCGCCTTTTTCGATGGCGGCACGACTCTTCTCGATCAGCACCATGTCGAGCGCCTTGTCCAGACCGTGCTCCTGCTCCAGGGTCTGGAAACGCGGCAGGTCAGCCGGCGCCATGACAAACAAGCGGCTGAAATCCAGACCGCCAGCCTTCCAGTGCGAGATGCCTTGACGCGTATCGAGCAGGTCGGCGCGGCCGATCATGTCGTCAAACTTGCGGATGCCCAACTGGGCCATGATGCGGCGCACTTCTTCGGCAATGAAGAAAAAGTAGTTCACCACATGCTCGGGCTTGCCGGAGAACTTCTTGCGCAGCACCGGGTCCTGCGTGGCCACGCCGACCGGGCAGGTGTTGAGGTGGCATTTGCGCATCATGATGCAGCCTTCAACCACCAGCGGTGCCGTGGCAAAACCAAACTCGTCGGCACCAAGCAGCGCGCCGATGACGACGTCGCGGCCGGTCTTCATCTGACCATCAACCTGGACCCGGATGCGGCTGCGCAGGCGGTTCAAAACCAGGGTCTGCTGGGTTTCCGCCAGCCCTATTTCCCAGGGACTGCCGGCGTGCTTGATGGACGACCAGGGCGAAGCGCCGGTGCCGCCATCGTGCCCGGCAATCACCACATGATCACTCTTGCACTTGGCCACGCCCGCAGCGACGGTGCCGACACCGATCTCGCTGACCAGCTTGACGCTGATGCTCGAATGCGGCGCCACATTTTTGAGGTCGTGAATCAGTTGCGCCAGGTCTTCGATCGAGTAAATATCGTGGTGCGGCGGCGGCGAAATCAGGCCGACGCCAGGAACCGAGTAGCGCAGGCGACCGATGTAGTCCGACACCTTGCCGCCCGGCAACTGACCGCCTTCACCGGGCTTGGCACCCTGCGCCATCTTGATCTGAATCTGATCGGCACTGCTCAGGTACTCGGCGGTCACGCCAAAGCGGCCCGAAGCCACCTGCTTGATGCGCGAGCGCAGCGAGTCACCGGCCTGCAGCGGCAGGTCAACCTCGACCACGTCGGCACCGATCACGCTCTTGAGCGTGTCGCCGAGCTTGATCGGGATGCCCTTAAGTTCGTTGCGGTAACGCGCCGGGTCTTCGCCGCC
This sequence comes from uncultured beta proteobacterium, assembly GCA_903914175.1. Taxonomy (GTDB): domain Bacteria; phylum Pseudomonadota; class Gammaproteobacteria; order Burkholderiales; family Burkholderiaceae_C; genus Rhodoferax. The sequence goes on from CAIWNX010000263.1 coordinate 2,977, forward strand.
CTCGCCGGTGTTGCTCTTGCCGCCGATGCGGTTCATGGCGACGGCCAGCGTGGCATGGGCTTCGGTTGAAATCGAACCCAGCGACATGGCGCCGGTAGCGAAACGCTTTACGATTTCCTTGGCCGATTCAACTTCTTCCAGTGCAATTGCCTTGGCCGGATCAAGCTTGAACTCGAACAGGCCGCGCAGCGTCATGTGGCGCTTGCTCTGGTCGTTGATGAGCTGGGCGTATTCCTTGTA
>CAIWNX010000264.1 GCA_903914175.1 uncultured beta proteobacterium
TACAAAAAAAATGTACCTTGACTCGCCGACAGGACGCAGAAATAAGCTCGTCATCTACCGAAGCATCTCTGCAAGTGCTTGATAACAAACATGAATGTGATCGCCAAGCGAAGTTGGCACAGGGATTGCGTAGAACAAGCGAGCAAGCACAAGAAAGCAGAGGAAAGCCAAATGAATCAAGCAACAAAAATCCTGGTCATAGACGATGAAGAGGTTGTCCGCATGAGCTACCTGCGCGCCCTGTCGGGCAGCAGTTGCGAAGTGGAATCGGTCAAGAATGGCAGCGATGCCCTGCAGTTGATGGGGCAGCATGCTTTCGATGTGATCTTGCTGGATCAACGCATGCCAGGAATGGACGGCATGCTGGTACTCAAGGCCATCAAGGAAAAATGGCCAGAGAGTGAAGTGATCATGATTACCGGATACCCGGCGGTTGAATCGGCCAAGGAAGCGGTCACGCTAGGCGCCTACGACTACCTGGCCAAACCCATCGGACCGGACGATGTCATCAACGCCGCCAACGGCGCCATGATGCACAAGAAGTGGATGCTGCGCTGCGACCGTCAGGCGCAGGCTGCCGCTCTCCAGTAGCCATCGAATGTTTTTTACGCGTATTGAAAATCCCCGGCAATTTTGCTGATCAAGTTTGAAGGAGAAATGTCATGAGTGCACTGCGCAAGGTTTTGGTGGTTGATGACGATGCCGTGGTTGGCAAGAGTTTCAACCGAGTCCTGTCGGAAAAGAAAGGCTATATCGTCACCACGGTTGAGAATGCCCACGAAGCACTCAAGCAGATCCGTGAGCAATCGTTTGACGTGGTTTTCACCGACATCAAGATGCCCGGCATGGACGGCGTCGAGTTGGCGGAAAGAGTCAAGGCCAGTCAGCCCTGGACACCGGTGGTCATCATCACCGGCTACGGCACGACCGAGAACGAAGACCGGGCCAAGGCCGCTGGCGTGACAGAGTTCATGCGCAAGCCGTTGTCACCCGAAATGATCGAGGAGAGCGCGCTGCACGCAATGACACCGGCTGTGGCACCCGAAGTGGTCGCAGCGCCTGTGGAAGCCACGCAGCCAAAGGAAAACCGGGTCAAGAATATTGCACTGTTTGTGGCCGCACCTTTTATTGGTCTGGCTTACGCGGTGATGCTGCCGCTGGTTGGCATGGTGATGCTGGCCCGAGTCGGGAGGCAGGCCTGGATCGCGAAAAACCAAAAAAAGTGAAGCCTTGACCTGCATCACGAGTTTCGTAAACAATTGTCCTAACCGCAACCCAAAAAAACCCATCAGGGATGACAATCGTCCCTGATGGTTTTTGCCGTTAAGAACCCATAAAAGGGGAATCCGAATGAATCGCTCCTGCGCTGCGGGCACCATGATCCTGTCATCACGCCCAACGAGCTTGATCTTGGCTGGCATGCTTGCCTTTGTCCTGTCCTTCACCGGTCTGACTGCCCATGCGGCAGAAGGTGAAATGTCCAAAGAGAGCAAGGCCTGCCTGTCGTGTCACGACAAGGCAGGCTTGGCGAAAACGCTTGAAAGCGGAGAGGTTCTGTCGCTCAATGTGTCAACCAAGGCCTATACCGAGTCGATGCACAAAAAAGCCGACTGCGAGGACTGCCACTCGAACCTCGACTCAAAAACGCACGGCAAGGTCAAGAGCGCGATCAAGAGCAAGCGTGAATTCACGCTCGGCATGCGCGAGTCCTGTCGTGACTGCCACAAGAAGAAGGCCACCGAGTACGACGACAGCGTTCATGCAGCACTGATCAAGGCCGGCAACAAGACCGCACCGCTGTGTTCGGATTGCCACAATCCGCACACCGTGCGCTCGACCAAGATCGTCACGCCCATCGCTGAGACACCGTGCGCAAAGTGTCACGATGCCATCTTCAAGGCCTATTCAAAGGATGTGCACGGACATGAACGCATCGCCAAGGGCATCAGCGCCCCGTTGTGCGCGGGCTGCCACCAGGCACATGCCGTCAAGGCCGCTTCCATGGGTGAAGGCGTCAAAGACGCTTGTCTGACCTGCCATAAAGAGGCCGTCAATCAGCACAAGGACTGGTTGCCCAACACGGTGCGACATTTCGAAGCCATCTCCTGCCCGGTCTGCCATGCACCGGACGCCAAGCGCCGCGTCAATCTCCGGCTCTATGACAGCACCGCCAAACGCCAGGTTGCAGAAAAAACCGGCGTGCCGAAATTTGAACAACGCACCGACGCCGCCGACAGCAAGGCCATGGGGCTTGACGAGCGCGCCCTGTGGAGTCTGCTGAAAGAATTCAACCAGGATGGTGGTGACGGCAAGATGCTGCTGCGCGGTCGCCTTGAAGTCAGCTCGGGCGTTGAAGCCCATCAACTCAGCGAAAAATCCAAGGCCATCAAGGACTGCAACATCTGCCACAAACAAGGTGCCGCAGCCTTTGAAAGCGTCACACTGACGATCGCCGGTCCGGACGGCCGGCCCCTGCGCCACGGCGTCAAGAACGAAGTGCTCAATTCCCTGACCTCCATGGAATCGGTGCGCGGCTTCTACGCCATTGGCAGCACACGCATCAAGTTGCTCGACTACCTGCTGGTTCTGGTCTTCCTCGGTGCGCTGAGCGTGCCACTGGTCCACATGACGGTCAAGCGACTGTTCAAGGGTGTGCGTGAAAAGCTGGAGGCAGAGCGCCTTGCCGCCGTCCAGAACGCAGACAAGCAGGCTTCAACCGGCAATCGTCGTGAAGACGGCGCCTCAAAATAGCAGGAATACGCCATGGAAAAACTCTACATTCACCCCCTGCCAGTTCGGCTCTGGCACTGGACCAATGCCTTTGGTTTCATGCTCTTGATTGCGACCGGCCTGCAAATCAGGTACCTTGATCTGGTGCAAGTGATCTCATTTCGCACCGCCGTTGTTGCGCACAACTGGATCGGCTTCGTCCTGATCGCCAACTTCTTTGTCTGGCTGGGCTATTACCTCTCCAGCGACAAGATCAAGGTTTATCACCCCGAGTTGAGCCCAACCAAGTACTTTCAGGCGAGTTTCAGGCAGATCCAGTTCTACGGTTACGGCATCTTCCGGGGCGACCCGAACCCGCACCATCCGAGCGCCTACAAGAAGTTCAACGCCCTGCAAAGCATGCTGTATCAGATCATCATGATGCTGCTGGTACCCATCATGTTCTTCACCGGGTTGCTGCTATGGGATGTGGGGCGCTTTTCATCGATCGTCGAAGCGCTGGGTGGCGTGCGCGTCATTGACACGATCCATGTGCTGCTGTTCATCGTGTTCTGCGGTTTTATGGTTGTGCACGTCTATCTGGCCAGCCTGGGCCACACGGCTTCGGCCCACTTCAAGGCCATGATCACAGGTTACGAGGAAGTCGAGGACGAGCCCGGCGCCGGACATTGAGACCGGAATACGGCGCGCGATAAGCGCCCCGATCTGACGCTGTCACTCAGGAAGCGTCGGCGTCATCCGGGTCGTAGTCGGTATCACGAACCCGGATGTTGTACTTCTTCATCAGCGCCTGAAAATTGGAGCGCTGCATGCCAGTTTCCTCAGCGCTCTTGGTCACGTTGGACCCATTGCGCTTGAGCGTCTCCTGAATAAACAGTTTCTCGACGTCTTCAACCGATTTCTCGCGGGCGATCTTTTTCAGGCGTTTCAGATCCTCGCCGGTCCGTGGCACTTCCAGATCATGGCGCGGCGTGTGATCGATGATGTTGACCAGATGCGCCTGGTGAATCGCTTTGTCAGAGGCCAGAATGAGAGCACGGTGCATGGTGTTCTCGAGTTCGCGCACATTGCCAGGCCAGTCGTAGTTGACCAGCGTGCTCATGGCAGCTTCAGAGATTTCCGGCACCGGCTTTTCCATCTCCGCGCAGAAGGCCTTCAGAAAATGAAAGGCCAGCGCTGGAATGTCGTCACGCCGCTCGCGCAGGGCCGGCGCATGAATCGGAAAGACGTTGATGCGGTAATACAAATCCTCACGGAAAGTGCCCTCAGTCACCATCGCCTTGAGGTCTTTGTTGGTCGCTGTCACCAGACGGACATTGGTCTTTTGCGTCACCGTGCTGCCAACCGGCCGGAATTCACGCTCCTGAATCACGCGCAGCAACTTGGCCTGCGTTGAGAGCGGAATATTGCCGAACTCGTCCAGAAAGAGTGTGCCGTTGTTGGCGACTTCGAACATGCCGCGCTTGTTCGCCACCGCGCCGGTGAATGAGCCCTTGGTGTGACCAAACAACTCGCTCTCAAGCAGATTCTCGCTCAGCGTATTGCAATCAACCGTGACAAACGGCTGGTCCTTGCGCAGGCTGTTGTAGTGAATCGCGCGCGCGATGACTTCCTTGCCGGTGCCACTCTCACCAGTGATCATGACCGTGGTGTTGGTCGGCGCGCACTTGGCAATCAGGCCAAAAACGGCCTGCATCGGCGCGCTCGAGCCAATGATGTTCTCGAACCGGTACTTGGAGCCGACTTCGGTCTTGAGGCTGCGATTTTCCTGTAGCAGTCGGCGGCGCTCCAGGGCGCGGTCCACCACGTGCTTGAGCTCATCCGGGTCAAAGGGTTTGGACAGGTAGTCAAACGCGCCCAGCTTCATGGCCTTGACAGCGGTCTGGATCTGCGACAGACCAGTGACCATGATCACGTCTACATCGGGATGGCGCTCTTTGACCTGCTGCAAGACCTCAAGTCCGTCAATGCCAGGCATCATGATGTCGAGCACCAGCAGGTCGTACTCGCTCTCGTCAACCCGGCGCAGGGCGTCCGCGCCATCCTGGGTGGAATCGACGGCATAGAGCTGACTGTCGCTCAGAATGCGTCGGCAGCTCCGAATCACAATCTCCTCGTCGTCAACGATCAGGATTCTGGCGCTCATTGTTTACTCTCGGCTGCAGCTGTTGTAGTTTCATTCGAAGGTGGCGTTATCGGCAACCAGATACGGAAAGTAGTCCCGGTACCCAGTACGCTTTCAACACTGATTTTGCCGCCATGGGCTTTAACGATGCCATAGCTGACCGACAGGCCCAGGCCGGTCCCTTTGCCGACCTCTTTGGAAGTGAAGAAGGGATCAAAAATCCGTTGCAGATTGGCCTGCGGAATGCCGCAACCGGTGTCAGTGACCACCACTTCCACCATCGGCGCATCGGTGCTGCCCGCATTGGGCCCGGCCGCCACAAGGCGGGTCTGGACCGTGATGTTGCCCTTGCCCTCGATCGCCTGCTGCGCATTGACCAGCAAATTCAGGATGACCTGCTTGATCAGATCCGCATCGCCCCAGGCCTGCGGCAGCAACGGGTCAAAATTCATGCTGATCTCGATCTGCTGCAGGGACGCAGGCCGCTCAACAAAACGCACCGTGTCTTCAATCACCTGATTCAGGTTGTAAAACCCCTTGACCGGCACCTTTTCGCGCGCGAAATCGAGCAGTCGCTTGATGATGCTGGCGCAACGTTTGGTCTCACGAATCACCAGATCCAGATCTTCAGCGTCCTCGCTGCCCTCTGGGGCTTTCTTGCGCATCAGGGAGGTGAAGGTCAGCACACCGGTGAGCGGATTGTTCAGCTCATGCGCAATGCCAGAGGCCAGGACACCAATCGAGGCCAGTTTCTCGCCCTGCGCCACTTCGGCCTTGGCGGCCAGCAACTCCTTGGTTCTTTGCTCAACCTTCAACTCCAGCGTCTGCACCAGTTGCTCCATCTCGCTTCGCGACGCATCCAACGCTCCGGTCATGTGATTGAAAGAACCGGCAACACGGCCAAATTCGTCGCTGCTGCGAACCGGAATGGCGTGATCGAGCTGGCCAGAACGAACCTTGTCAGCACCCGTTGCCAGGTCCTTCAAGGGCAGGTAGATCAGGCGCTGCAACAAAACACCCAGCGTGAGTGCAAACAGGATGATGAACCCGACCGATATGGCGATCACATACGCCGCGTGCGAACGCAACGACTGATCCATCTCGTCGAGGGAATAGGCAACATCCACAATACCCAGCACCGACTGGCTCTGCGGATGCTCATGGCAGGACGCGGAGGAGCAGGAGGGCTCGTTGCGGATCGCGTGCATGGACCCCAGCACCCGGCGACCCCCCGCGGTTTCAACAATCTTCCAGCGCTTGTCGTCCGGAACCCATTTCAAGGGCTGACTGGATTGGTGGCAACTGATGCAGGCGTCGTCTTTCTGATCAACTGAAAAACCGACTTCGGTCTTGCGATTGGAGTGGATGATCGTGCCATCCTTGCTGATGACACGGATGCGCTCGATGCCCTTTTGCTTCCCGATGTCCTCGATGATTTTTTCGGCAATGTCGCGCTTGTTCACCAGCATCGTGTAGCGGGTGCTGGCCACCACCATTTCGGAAATTTGCGTGACGTGCCGGGCCACGACACTTTGCATGTCCTCCTGGCGTTGCTTGAGGATCAGCAAGGTGAAGACCACCATCGCCGTCGACAGGACGATGATCAAGGACAGACTGATCTTGAGCTTGAGGCTATTTTTTGGCATTGGGCAAGTCAATCCAGACTGCGCTGGCCCGATTATGACATCGCGTCACTGCAAATCCGACCTCAAACTGGCTCACTCACCGTGGGCGGTGGCGCCATACGCAGCGGGATCGTGACCGGCCCGTCGTTGACCAGATGCACCTGCATCTCGGCGCCAAAGCGCCCGGTCTGCACATCGCCGTGCCGGCGTCTGGCCTGCGTCACGAAATAGTCGTACAGCCGTCGGCCCTCATCCGGCGCGGCGGCGGCCGTGAAACCGGGGCGATTGCCGCCCGACACATCCGCCGCCAGCGTGAACTGGCTCACCACCAGCAAGCCGCCGGCAGCGCCCTTACCGTCAATGTCCAACAGGCTGCGGTTCATCTTGCCGGCGTCATCGTTGAAGATGCGCAACTTGCCGATTTTGTCGAGCAGTTTGTCGCTCTGTACCTCGCTGTCGCCGCGCTCGGCGCACAGCAGCACCAGCAGACCGGCACCGATCGCACCTACCACCTGGCCTTCAATTACAACGCGGGCCTGGGCCACCCGCTGCAGCAGCGCCATCATGCAAAGCACCTCATTGCAAATCCTTTGGATCGTCAAAATGCGCTTCCACATCGCTGGGCAAAAGCTGAATCGTCGCGCGCAAGCCCGGCACAGCGCTCATCAGCGACTGTTCCACTTCGGTGCGCACGGCAGCGGCCCGCCCGAGCGACCAGTTCGCCGGCATGTGCATGTGCAGGTCAACAAAGCGTCGCCGCCCCGAGCGGCGCGTCGTGACATGATCAAAGCGGATGGTTTGCGCGTCAAACGCAGCCAGCGTGGTCTGGATCGCGCGCAACACGTCGGGCTCCACCGCCTCGTCCATCAAGCCTTGCGAGGCGCGCCACATCAGATGTCCGCCTTCCCAGAGAATGTTCAGTGCCACGCCAATGGCCACCACCGGATCGAGCCAGAGCCAGTCGGTCAGGGCTACCGCCGTAATGCCCACGACGACGCCGACCGAAGTCCAGACGTCGGTTACCAGGTGCCGGGCATCGGCGTCCAGCGCAATCGAGCGATGCGTCCTGGCGGCACCAAACATGACCCAGGCCAGCAGACCATTGAGCGCCGAACTCAGAACCGAAAGCGCCAAACCCCATCCGACTTCCTGAATCGGCTGCGGTTCGATCAAACGGTGGCCGGCGGCCCAGACGATGCCCATGGCGGCTGCGATGATCAGAACGCCTTCAAACCCGCTGGAGAAGTACTCGGCCTTGTGGTGACCGTAAGGGTGTTCCTCATCGGCCGGTCGCTGCGCAATGGTCACCATCATCAGGGCAAAGATGGCGCTGGCCAGGTTTACCAGCGACTCCATCGCGTCCGACAGCAGACCAACCGAGTCCGTGATGTACCAGGCCAGTGTCTTGAGCGTAATCGTGATCAGCGCCACCGCGATCGACGCCCAGAGCAGGCGCTTCGGCGTGAGAAAACGAGCAGGCAGCAGCCCCATCATTGCGGATCAGCCCAATGTGACCCGGGCAAACTTGCGCTTGCCGACCTGCAGCACATAGCAGCCGGCACCCAGTTTCAAGCCCTTGTCAGACACGACATTCGAGTCGATGCGCACGCCGCCACCGTCGATCAGGCGGTTGCCCTCGCCCGCCGACGCCGCCAGCCCCGCCAGTTTGAGCACGGCGCCAATGCCCAGCGCGGCGCCGCCTTCGCCCAAGGGCAGCGCGATCTCGGCGATTTCGTCAGGCACGCCGCCGCGGCTGCGGTTGATGAAGTCCTGCTCGGCCGCATCCGCCGCCGCCGCCGAATGAAAGCGCGCGGCGATCTCCTTGGCCAGCGCCACTTTGGCGTCTTTCGGGTTGGCCCCGGCCTCCACCGCCGCCTTCAAGGTCGCAATTTGCGATTCACTCTTGAAACTCAGCAGCGTGTACCAGCGCCACATCAGCGTGTCCGAAATGCTCAACACCTTGGCAAACATGGTGTTGGCGTCTTCGGAGATACCGATGTAGTTGTTCTTGCTCTTGGACATCTTCTCGACGCCGTCGAGCCCTTCGAGCAGCGGCATGGTCAGGATGCACTGGGGCTCCTGTCCGTATTCAGCCTGCAGGTGGCGCCCCATCAGCAGGTTGAACTTCTGATCTGTGCCACCGAGTTCGAGATCGCTGCGCAAGGCCACGCTGTCGTAGCCCTGCATCAGCGGATACAGGAATTCGTGCACGCTGATCGGTTGGCCGGCCTTGAAGCGATCGTGAAAATCGTTGCGCTCCATCATGCGTGCCACGGTGTAGCGGGCCGCGAGCTCAATCATGCCGCGCGAGCCCAGAGTGTCGCCCCATTCGCTGTTGTAGCGAATCTCGGTTTTCGATGGATCCAGCACCATCGAGGCCTGCCGATAGTAGGTTTGGGCATTGACCTCGATCTGCTCACGCGTCAGTGGCGGGCGTGTGCTGTTGCGCCCGGACGGGTCGCCAATCAGGGTCGTGAAGTCGCCGATCAGAAAAATGACGGTATGGCCCAAATCCTGCAGCTGGCGCATCTTGTTGAGCACCACCGTGTGCCCGACGTGGATGTCGGGCGCGGTTGGGTCCAGCCCGAGCTTGATGCGCAGCGGCGTTCCCGTAGCCTCTGATCGTGCGAGCTTTTTGACCCAGTCTTCCTGCGGAATCAGCTCTTCGCAACCCCGCAGCGAGACGGCCAGCGCCTCTCGAACACGGTCAGTAACGGGGAATTCGGGGGTCAGGGCTTGATTCATAAGGGTTTTTCTTGATGCGACGGTTTACGGCGAAGTTATACTCTGCCATTGCTCAAGCGGTGGATTTTAAGTCGGTCGCCTGCGCATTCTCTTTGTCAGTTGGGTTGACTTGCTCTCAACCCTCATGTGGAAGCTATCTTTTGATCCAAAGCCTTGTTGCCGCCGCGAACGCCTTGTTGGCGTTTTCCCGCCGCACCATTACCCAATACCCCAAGCAGATCGGCGCCGCGTTGGCCGTGCTGCTGCTCAGCGCTGGCGGTGCCGCCCTGGCCGTGGCCACGCTGGCGCCCGATGCGTCGGAATTGCCGGTGCACCAGATCACGGAATCGGTCACCACAGCTGCCGTCAACGCTCCGGCTGACCTGGATCTCCAGACCTTCAAGCTGTACCGCTCGGAAGTCACCCGCTCCAGCGACACCGCTGACACCCTGCTGGCACGCCTGGGTGTGAACGACGCCGCTGCCGCAGCCTTCCTGCGCAACGACCCGGTCGCCCGCCTGCTGGTAGGTCGCAGTGGACGCAGCGTCACGGTCGAAACCGGCAGCGACAACAGTCTGCAAAAGCTCAGCGCACGCTGGACGACCGAGAACGACGGCAATTTCAGGCGCCTGGTGATCGAGAAGACAGCGCAAGGTTTTCAGTCGCGCACGGAAACCGCGCCGCTCACCGCATCGAACCGTCTCGCCAGCGGCGTGATTGAGAGCTCGCTCTTTGCCGCCACCGACGAGGCCAAGATTCCGGACAATGTTGCAACCCAGTTGGCCGAGATTTTTTCGAGCAATATCGACTTTCACCGCGCCCTGCGCAAGGGTGACCGTTTCTCTGTGGTCTACGAAACGCTGGAAGGCGACGGCGAGCCGCTGCGCGCCGGCCGGGTACTGAGCGCCGAGTTTGTCAACGGCGGCAAGAGCTTCCAGGCCATGTGGTTCCAGGAGCCGCTGGCCGGCGCTGCCACCACCGTGGCCCAGGCCAGCGGCAAAGGCGGCTACTACACACTGGACGGCCAAAGCCTGCGCCGGGCCTTCCTGGCCTCGCCAATGGAGTTCTCGCGGGTTACCAGCGGCTTCAAGATGCGCATGCATCCGATTCTTCAAACCATGCGTGCGCACCAGGGTGTCGACTACGGCGCGCCCAAGGGCACGCCGGTGCGCAGTGTTGGCGATGGCACGGTCGAATTTGCCGGCGTTCAGAACGGCTACGGCAATGTGATCATCCTGAAGCACCGCAACAACCACAGCACGGTCTACGCCCACCTGAGCCGCATCAGTGTGCGCCGGGGCCAGAGTGTCAGCCAAGGTCAGAACATCGGCGCTGTCGGCGCCACCGGCTGGGCCACCGGCCCACACCTTCATTTCGAATTCCGTGTCAATGGCGCTCAGCGCGACCCCCTCGTAATCGCCCGCCAGAGCGAGTCGGTGCCGGTCTCAAACGCCGCCAGACCAGTTTTCAGCAAACTCGCTGCTGAAAACCGCGTCGCCTTGGCCGCTGCTGCCCTGGTGCAGCAATCAAGCGCCCAATAAGCCGGGCGGCACAGGACACGGCAGGTGTCTGATCTCTACATCGGCCTGATGTCCGGCACCTCGCTGGACGGGGTTGATGGCGTTCTGGCGGATTTCTCAAACAAACCGTTGCGTGTCCTGGCCCATGCCAGCGCCCCTTTTTCACAGCAGTTGACCCAGGAGTTGCTGGCCCTCAACAGCGCAGGCGACAACGAGTTACACCGCAGCGCACTGGCGGCCAATGCCCTGGTGCAGGTTTACGCCCGGGTGGTTGCCGAACTGCTGGCCAAATCAGGAACTGCCAGCACCAGCGTCAAGGCCATCGGCGCACACGGCCAGACCGTGCGGCACCGCCCGCAGCTGTTTGACGACACCGGTTACAGCCTGCAACTCAACAACCCGGCCCTGCTGGCCGAACTCACCGGCATTGACGTGGTGGCCGATTTCCGCAGCCGCGATGTCGCCGCTGGCGGCCAGGGAGCGCCCTTGGTGCCGGCCTTTCATCAGGCTGTGTTCGGACGTCCTGTGGAAAGCGTGGCCGCACTCAATATCGGCGGCATCGCCAACCTCACCACCATGGGTCTGGATCATGTCTTGGGCTTTGACTGCGGTCCCGGCAATGCCCTGATTGACGCCTGGTGCCTGCGCCATCGCGGTCAGCCCTTTGATGCCAATGGCGACTGGGCTGCCTCAGGACAGGTCTCGCCCGAATTCCTGACTGCACTGTTAAGCGAACCCTACTTTGCCCTGCCAGCGCCAAAAAGCACCGGGCGCGACCTGTTCAATGCAAACTGGCTATCCACCAAACTCGCGGGGTTCGAGTCCCTTGCGCCCGTGGATGTGCAGGCAAGCCTGACGGAATTGACGGCCAGCACTTGCGCTGCCAGCCTGCAACGCTACGGTTCGGGCGCCAAGACCCTTATCGTGTGTGGCGGCGGTGCCTTCAACGGCTACCTGATGCGCCGACTGCAAGCCTTGTTGCCCGGCGTGCTAGTCGAGTCTTCGCAGTTGCATGGCCTGCCACCACTGCAGGTGGAAGCAGCAGCCTTTGCCTGGCTGGCGCGCCAGGCCGTGCTGCGCCAGACCGGGAGCCTGGAAAAAGTAACGGGCGCCAAAGGCGCCCGCATACTCGGTGCAATCTACCCTGCCTGACACCAGGCACGGGTTAAAAGCACAGTTCAGGAAAAGCTCGAACCACAACCGCAGGTCGTGGTGGCGTTGGGATTTTTGATGACAAACTGCGCGCCCTGCAGATCTTCCTTGTAGTCGATCTCGGCGCCAACCAGGTACTGGTAGCTCATGGCGTCAATCAGCAGCGAGACGCCGTTCTTGGTCATGGTGGTGTCGTCTTCGTTGGTCACTTCATCGAAGGTAAAACCATACTGAAAACCCGAGCAGCCGCCACCTTGCACGAAGACACGCAGTTTCAGGTCCGGATTGCCCTCTTCGGCGATCAGGTCGGCCACTTTGGCAGCGGCGCTGTCCGTGAAAATGATCGGGGCGGGCATTTCTTCAGTCTGGATGGATTCTGCGACGGCGCTCATGGCTACTCCTGGAGGGTTGGAAACAAAGCTGGCTTTGCTGGGCTAGCTGCGGCCTGTTTCACGTGTTTTCAATATCTAGGCCGCAATACTACAGCAATTCGCTCAGGAATTCACCAAAACACGCATTGCCGTTTGAGCCAGTGTGGCCTTTGCCTCTGGCGCCAATGAAAACAGCCACCGGAATCTGCATCCCGATGGCCGTTGTCTGGCAGCAATTGCCAGCGTAATCTCTGGTGAAATTAGCGCTTGCTGAACTGCTTGCGACGACGCGCGCCGTGGAAGCCGACCTTCTTGCGTTCGACTTCGCGGGCATCGCGGGTCACGAAACCGGCTTTGCTCAACTCGGACTTGAGTGTTGCATCGTAATCAATCAGGGCGCGGGTAATGCCGTGGCGCACAGCGCCAGCCTGACCGGACTCACCACCACCGGCGACATTGACCATGATGTCAAAAGTCTGGGCGTGATTCGTCAAAAACAGCGGCTGCTTGCAAATCATGATCGAGGTTTGACGACCGAAGAATTTTTCGATGTCTTTACCGTTGACGACGATCTGGCCGGAGCCCTTTTTCAGGAAAACACGGGCGACGCTGGATTTGCGACGGCCGGTTCCATTGTTCCATTCACCAATCATTCAAAGCTCCTTAAAGTTCCAACACTTTGGGTTGCTGGGCAGTGTGCGGGTGCTCAGCACCACCGTACACCTTGAGCTTCTTGATCATGGCGTAGCCAAGCGGGCCCTTGGGCAGCATGCCCTTGACGGCTTTTTCCAAAGCGCGGCCCGGATGCTTGGCTTGCATGTCACGGAAGTTGGTGGCAGTAATACCGCCGGGGTAACCCGAATGGCGGTAGTAAACCTTGTCAATCGACTTGGCGCCGGTGACGCGCAGCTGAGCTGCATTGATGATGACGATGAAGTCACCGGTATCGACGTGAGGCGTATAAATGGCCTTGTGTTTGCCGCGCAAACGGAGAGCAACTTCGCTGGCTACTCGTCCGAGGACCTTATCGGTCGCGTCAATCACAAACCACTCGTGCACCACGTCAGCGGGTTTGGCGCTGAAAGTTTTGGTCATGAGTTTTCTCTTTGGAGAGGGTTTGGCGGGCTCTTTTCCACGGTCGGCGTTCCTCTA
>CAIWNX010000265.1 GCA_903914175.1 uncultured beta proteobacterium
CTTGTCGTAGCCGTCATCGTCTTTCAGGATCATGGGCTTGCCGTCCTTGTCGAGCTTGCCGGCAGTGGACCAATCCCAGGACATTTTGGTCGGTTGCCCGCCGCGCGCGAAGGCCGGGATGTGGCAGGTCTGGCAGGCGATCTTGGCCGTGTGCTCGTTCAGGCGCACCGCTTTATGTGGGGCTTGGCCATGGCAGGCCTGGCAGGTGTCGGGGTTGGTCTTGTCGGCTTCGCCGCGCATGTGCGCCGGCGCCTTGTCCATGGCCGTGGGAGCGTAGCGGCTGCCCGAGACCTTGTGGTCATCGGTTTTATGGCAGGTGGCGCAGGCGAAGTTCAGGCCCTTGACATCCATATGGACGTCAAGTTCGCGTCCAGGGTTGTCGAGCGAGGTGTCGAGGTCGCCGTGCTTGACGCCGTCCCCGCCACCGCCGTTGAAGTGGCAGACGCCGCAGGTGCTGCGCATGGTCGGCCCCACTTTTTTGGCGATTTCCTTCAGGTTGATGCCGCGCACGATCTTGCCCGAGCCCGGCGGGAACTCGGTGTCCTTGGCGACGGGATTTCCGGCAAAGCCCGAAGGTTTGGTGTATTTGCCGGAATGGTCATGGCAAACCAGGCAGTCAACGTTTTCCTGACTGGTGAAGTCAAAGCTGTCGTCGCGCCAGCCATAGCCGATGTGGCAACTGTTGCACGCTGCCTCGTTGGTTTTCACCGAGGTGCAGAAGTTGTTGACGATGTGCTTCTTGCCCAGCACCTGATGCGTGTCGGGGTTGACGAATTCCCACTTCCAATGCTGGGTCTGGTGGATCTGCTTGGCCGCTTCGGTGTGGCAGCTCAGGCAGGCCTTGGTGACCTCGGGGCCGGAGGCAAAGTCCCGGTCAAGTTCCTTGAACTTGCTGTGATCGGCAGTCGATTTCAGCAGTTTCACCGGCGCCGTCGCCGCGGCTGCGGGAGCCGCCGAGACAAAAAAAATGGCTCCCATAGCGGCAGCCATCAATGTTCGAATTCGCATCACAATTTCCTTCGCAAAACTAGCCGTAACGCCTGAGTGCGGTAATCGCCTTACCAGCACTACGGGTTTATCCTATTGCGAAGCAGATGTGGCTGTGTTGCGCTAAATCAATGTATCCGCACATGCTTATATGCGAATTAGAAGATGCGATCTATTTCTTTCTGGAAGCAAGCACAGCTTGTTCTGAACCTATTTTTTGGTCTCGACGTGCGTGCACACGGCGCGGCACAGATCTGCCACCCGTTCGTCGATGATGCGGTAGAGGATTTGAACGCCTTCGCGCCGGCGTCCGAGCACGCCCGTTTTGTAGAGGGCGTTGAGGTGCTGCGACATATTGGGCTGGGTGGTTTCGATGTGGCTGAGCAGATAGCTCACATTCTGTTCGCCATCGCGCAGGCAACTCAGAATTTTGAGTCGCATCGGTGTTGACAGAATCTTGAATAACTCGGCCGCAGACTCGAAGACCTCGTCGGGTCGGTCCAGTTCACAATGGACTTGAAGGGCAGCGCGCTTGTTCATGGGAAATTCATTATCCGCTTTGGATTGTCTCTGTATTTGATAATTGCCAATATACAACCATTCGTGATTCCCCACTTTATGACAACACGCCCGATCGACTCGACGCAGTCTTGCTTGAGGACGGCATGGCGTGCGCATGAGCCCGAACTGCGTGGCTGGTTGCGCCGCCGCCTGAGCAATCCGGCCGAGGCCGACGATCTGCTGCAGGACGTATTTCTCAAGGCCTTGCGCCAGGGCGAGCGCTTTTGCTCGGTGCTCAATGCGCGGGCCTGGCTGTTTGAGGTGACGCGCAACGCGCTGGCCGACAAATTGCGTGTGGCCCGCCTCACCGTTGAGTTGCCCGATGATCTGGCGGCTGCGATGGACGAGACGCAGACCGTAGACGAACTGACCGCCTGCCTGCCGCGCGTGTTGTCCGAATTGAGCAGCCAGGACCGCGAAGTCATCACGCTGTGCGATCTGCAGGGAATGGCACAAGCCGACTACGCCGCTGCCAAGGGCTTGGGGTTGAGTGCTGCCAAGTCGCGCCTGCAGCGTGCCCGGCAACGACTCAAGCAGCGCATGACCGACGTCTGTCAGGTGCGGCTTGACGAATCAGGCAGGGTAAGCGACTTCGTGCCGCGTTGAAGAATTCTTTTCGCGTTGCCTGCGTCTTTTGGCGCCGTGACACGTCTTCACCCGCATGAGCACCCTGACTGCACCCCTTAAACGCTGGCCGGCGCGTCAGCCGCTGGTCTTTTTGACACTGGCAGCACTTGCCTGGTTCGCGCTGTACCAGTTGCTCGATCCTGCCGCCGAGGCGCTGGTGGCGGCGCTGCCGGTGGACCGCGCCAGCCACTTGGGCGGTGCGCTGCAGTTCTTTTTCTACGACACGCCCAAGGTCTTGCTGCTATTGACTGGCGTTGTCTTTGTCATGGGCATGATCAACAGTTACTTCACACCCGAGCGCACACGTGCGCTGCTGGCGGGTCGCAGCGAAGGCGTGGCCAATGTGATGGCGGCCTCGCTGGGCATCGTCACACCGTTTTGCTCGTGCTCGGCGGTGCCGCTGTTCATTGGCTTTGTGCAAGCGGGCGTGCCGCTGGGCGTGACTTTCTCGTTTTTGATCTCGGCCCCGATGGTCAACGAAGTGGCGTTGACTTTGCTGTTCGGCATGTTCGGCTGGAAAGTGGCGCTGCTCTACCTCGGGCTCGGCCTCTCGGTAGCGATCGTCGCCGGCTGGGTCATCGGGCGCCTGAAGATGGAAGCCTATCTGGAAGACTGGGTGCGCAACATGCCGCGCATGTCGGCCGACTTTGAGGCCACGGGCATGAGCCTGGGTGAGCGCATGGATGGTGGTTTCCACGCCGTGCGTGAAATCGTTGGCAAGGTCTGGCCCTACATCCTGGGCGGTATTGCGCTGGGTGCCCTGATCCACGGCTATGTGCCGCAGGATTTCATGGCCAGTTTCATGGGCAAGGAAGTCTGGTGGTCGGTGCCGCTGGCCGTCATCATCGGCGTGCCGATGTACACCAACGCCGCCGGCGTGATTCCGATCGTGCAGGCGCTGCTGGCCAAGGGTGCTGCGCTGGGCACGGTGCTGGCGTTCATGATGAGCGTGATTGCCCTGTCCCTGCCTGAAATGATCATCCTGCGCAAGGTCTTGCAAGTGCGCCTGATTGCCACTTTTGTTGGCGTTGTCGCCGCCGGCATTCTTTTGGTGGGCTACGTCTTCAACGCCGTGCTCTGAGCCGGCGTCAACTCTTATCAACCGTCATCATCAAGGAACACCATGGACATCAAGGTACTGGGCACGGGCTGTGCCAACTGCAGAAACACCATCGCCCTGATCAGCGAAATCGCAGCGGCCAAGGGCGTGGCCGTCAAGCTCGAAAAAGTTGAAGAACTGCGCGACATCATGGGCTACGGCGTCATGCGCACGCCCGGCGTTGTCATCAACGGCAAGGTGGTGCACGCCGGCGGTGTGCCCTCGCGTGACAAGATTGAACAATGGCTGACGGCGCCAGCCTGAACATCACGCAGCGCGCTTGAAAGCCTGGCGCTTCTTGGTGCTGCTTTCCATCTGGCGCGAAATATTGCCGCAGACCAGATCGCACAGGGCGTAGATCGAGTCGTCGGCGATGCGGTAGTAAACGCTGGTGCCACGGCTTTCGCGCGCAACCAGACCGTGCTTGGTCA
>CAIWNX010000266.1 GCA_903914175.1 uncultured beta proteobacterium
ATCGAGATTCTGTGTGAGGCGTTTGCTGCTGGAGGCCAACTGCATTTTTGACGATCAGATGCAGGCAATAGCGCTGTCAGAACTGGAAGGTGACAACACAGGCTGACGCTGCCAAGTGACTTTTCATATCGGACACAAAAAAGCCCGCAAACGCGGGCCTTTTCGGTTGCGAAACAACAGGCTCAGCCCATGTGCAAACCGCCGTTGACCGAGAAGTCGGCGCCAGTTGAGTAGCCACCTTCGTCGGAGGCGATCCAGGCGATGATGGAGGCGATCTCGCTGGGCTCACCCAGACGTTTGACTGGCACCGTTGCCACGATCTTGTCGAGCACGTCCTGGCGAATCGCCTTGACCATGTCGGTGCCGATGTAGCCCGGGCTGACGGTGTTGACGGTCACGCCCTTGGTGGCGAGTTCCTGTGCCAGCGCCATCGTGAAGCCGTGCATGCCGGCCTTGGCTGCCGAGTAGTTGGTTTGCCCGGCCTGGCCCTTGGCGCCGTTGACCGAGGAGATGTTGACAATGCGGCCCCAGCCTTTTTCAACCATGTCGGCCACCACCTGCTTGGTGACGTTGAACATGGAGTTCAGGTTGGTCTCGATCACGGCGTCCCAGTCTTCACGGGTCATCTTGATGAACATGCGGTCACGCGTGATGCCGGCGTTGTTGACCAGCAGGTCGATCGTGCCATGCGCCGCCTTGGCTTCTGTGAAGGCTTGTACCGTGGAATCCCAGTCGCCAACATTGCCGACCGATGCGTAGAAGGTATACCCGAGCGCCTTTTGCTCGGCCAGCCATTTGGCGTGGTCACGCGTCGGGCCGCAACCGGCGATGACCTTGAAGCCCTCTTTGGACAGACGCTGGCAGATGGCGGTTCCGATTCCACCCATACCGCCTGTGACGTAGGCTACTTTTTGATTCATTTAGTGCTCCTGATAGGTTGAGGAATCGATGTTTGAAATTTGACTATAACAATCTATTCCACGGTTCGGTATTGAGGAAAACACTAAGTCGCCGTTTGCGCCGGCTGCCAATTGGTTTCCAGAATGCCAACAATTGACGGCGCAATCAGGCCTTGGCCTTGACATAGCGGCCCGGCGCAGCCTCAATGGCCTTGTACTTGCCCTTGCCATAGGCCTTGGGTGCGGCGATCTGTTTGCCGGCGTGGCTCTTGAGCCAATTCGACCAGTCGGTCCACCAACTGCCCGGGTGCTCGGTAGCGCCTGCCAGCCACTCAGCGTGGGTCTTGGGGAACTTGCCGTCGTCACGCGTCCAGTGGCTGCGCTTTTTGGCCGCCGGCGGGTTGATAACGCCAGCGATATGGCCGGAGGCGCCCATCACGAAACGACGTTTGCCGGTCACGGCCTGGGTCGTGGCGTAGGCGCCGCCAATGGGCACAATGTGGTCTTCGCGCGAGCCATAGATGTAGACCGGCATGTCGAGCGTGCGCAGGTCAATCTTCTGGCCACAGACGGTGGCCGCACCGGGCTTGACCAGCCGGTTTTCCAGGTAGGTGTTGCGCAGGTACCAGGCGTAGAACGGGCCTGGCAGGTTGGTCGAATCGCTGTTCCAGTAGAGCAGGTCAAAGGCCGGCGGCGTCTCGCCTTTGAGGTAGTTGCCGACCACGTAATTCCAGAACAGGTCGTTCGGGCGCAGAAAGCTGAAAGTGCTGGAAAGGTCATTGCCCTTCA
The DNA here is from genome assembly GCA_903914175.1 of uncultured beta proteobacterium. Classification (GTDB taxonomy): domain Bacteria; phylum Pseudomonadota; class Gammaproteobacteria; order Burkholderiales; family Burkholderiaceae_C; genus Rhodoferax. The sequence goes on from CAIWNX010000266.1 coordinate 1,689, forward strand.
TCAAACCACCCTTGCCCATCTCTTTCTCGCGGTATTTGACAAAGGCTTCGTCGATAAAGACATCGAGCACGCCGGTGTCGCTGAAATCAACGAACGAGGTCAGGAAGGTGGCGCTGGCAACTGGTTTTTCACCGCGTGCTGCCAGCACCGCCAGGGCGCATCCCATCATGGTGCCGCCGACACAGAAGCCCAGCGTATTGATGCTCTTGGCGCCGGTGATCTCCTGGGTGACAGCGATCGCCTTGATAACCGCGTCTTCAACGTAGTTGTCCCAGGTCTTGTTCGCCAGTGATGCGTCAGGGTTGCGCCAGCTGATGACAAAGGTACGCTGGCCCTGTGACACGGCGTAGCGAATCACCGAATTCTCCGGCTGCAGGTCCAGGATGTAGAACTTGTTGATGCAGGGCGGGATCAGCAGAAAAGGCTTCTCGTAAACCTTGGCGGTGAGCGGCTTGTATTCGATCAACTGGAACAGTTCGTTCTCGAACACGACAGCGCCCTCGGTCGTGGCAACATTCTTGCCAACTTCGAAAATGCTCTCGTCGGTCATCGACACATGGCCCTGGCGTATGTCGTGGATCAGATTCGTGACGCCCCGGGCAATGCTCTCGCCCTTGGTCTCAATCGCTTTCTTTTGCGCATCGGCGTTGAACACCATGAAGTTGCTCGGCGCGGCGGCAGCCGTCAGTTGTTCAACCGCAAAGCGGATGCGCGCGCGCGTCTTGGCATCGGTCTGCACCGCGTCGGCCAGACCCATCAGGGTGCGGGTGTTGAGCAAATAGGCAGCCGCCGAGAAAGCCGCCATCGGGTTCTCGCTCCAGGCCTGCGCTGCAAAACGCTTGTCCGATGTTTGTGCCGTGCCATGCATGCTGTCGGTCCAGAGCGCGGCGGCTTCCTCCAGGTACTGCTGCTGCAGCGCCTGCAGTTTCTCGGGGGCAAATTTGATGTCCGGCGTCTTGGCGGCGCCAGCGCCCATGCCTGAGCCCGCAGCGCTCAGATCCATGTTCTTGAAAGAGTCGAAAGCCTTGGTCCAGCCCTCGGTCAAGGACTGTTGAAATTGCTGTGCCGACTGGGCCCAAAATTCAGATGTATCTGGTGTCATGCTGCGTCCTGCCTAAAAATTCTCATGCGTTGAGACCCAAGTATCTCAGGTCCAAGCCTTCGAAAGGCTGACAGGCGCGAGAAACCGACGTTTTCCAACAGCTATTGGCCTCACGCCAGCCAGATGCAAGCGGCCATGCGGCCGCTGACACGGTCGCGCCGGTGCGAGAAATAGCGCGCCGGATTGCTGACGGTGCACCAGGAAAGACCACCGTCATTGCCATAGATTTGCGTAACACCAGCCTGCGCCAGGCGCAAACGCGCCAGACCCGGCAAGTCAGCCAGCCATTTGCCGCCATGCGGTCGAAACAACGCGCGTGCCGCCGGCTCCTGCGCCGTGACCGCATCACGTACATCGTCGCCGACTTCAAACGCCTGCGGCCCGATGCACGGGCCAAGCCAGGCCATGACGTCCGCGATGGGAGCGAAGGAATCCATGGCGCTGAGCGCCTGCTCGAGCACGCCGCGTCCGCCCTGCCCGGCCAGACCGCGCCAACCGGCATGCGCTGCTGCCACCACGCTGCCCTGCAGGTTGGTGAACAGCACCGGCAGGCAATCGGCCACCATGACGGTGCAGGCCACGCCGGGCTGCGTGCTCAGACTGGCGTCGGCCCGCATGCCATGCGCGCTGTCGTCCGAAAGTGTCACAACGTTCGATCCATGCACCTGCGACAAATAGACCGGCCGTGCCGTCAGAGAATTCGCAAGCGTCAGGCGATTGGCCGCCACAGCCAAGGCGTCATCGCCAACGTGTTCACCCAAATTGAGCGAGTCGTAGGGCGCTTGCGAAACACCCCCGCTGCGCGTTGTGCACAAGGCGCGCACCCGTGCCGGCGCCGGCCACTGGGGAATCAGGTAATCGCTCATGAATTCATTTTGCCATTTGCGCCCTGGTGAGGTGGCAGGCCATGGCGATCCAATACCCCGGTTTGTCATGCCGGACGCGATCCGGCATCCAGTGGCATGCACAGCACTGTCCAAAGGCATGGATGCCGGGTCAGGCCCGGCATGACAACTGTGGGGCCCGGGATGACAGCCGGTTGCTCAGCCCCGCCAGTCGGCCCACCAGAGTTTGACCTGGCGATTGAGTCTCTGGGCGGCGCGCCAGGCCGAGGAGTTGTGCACCTCGGCCAGAATGGCGTCTTTCCAGTTCTTCCAGCGCGGGTACCAGCGGGCAAACCAGGGCAGTTGCATCAGCGCTGGCTGCGTCAGTTGAAACAGCCGCGCCAGCAAGGCCGTGCCGACAAGCTTGGCGCCCAGCAGCAACGCCAGCCCGAGCGCAGTCTGGCCACGGCCGAACAGGTAGAGCGCGAGCAGTTTCACCGGAAACAGAATCAGCACCGGCAGGCCGAAGGCCAGCAGCGCGCCAGAGGGCGACAGCGCGATGATGCGACGCTCCAGCCAGGCCCACAGCGGCAGCCGCGCCAGGCGCGCAAAGAGCCGCGCCAGCGGCTCCCAGCCCCATTCCTCGAACAGCAAAACAAGCGCGAACAGGAAGAAAAATATCCGGCGAAAAATCCGCTTCAGAATCTTCATGATCGGGCCCGCAACTCCCGGCGCGCTTCAGGCGATGCGCGCGTGCACCTTGTCGTAGGCCAACAGCAGCTTGCGGTGCATCTCGCAGCCTTCGAGCATCAAGCCCGGTGCCGACAGGCCCATGAAGCGATCGGTCTGCATGATGAGCGCGTGCGCTTGTTCCACCGCGCCGGCACCGTAGAGCTGGCGCAAGGCGTCAAGATAGGGTCCGGTGTCACCCATATCAGCCAGGTTGATCAGGCTCTCGATGCAGGCATAAACCCGCCGGCGCTGCGGGTTGATCTGCTCGAAGTGGCGAACCCAGTCGCAGCCCTCCAGTGTGGCGGCCTCATCACCGATGGCCAGCGCCAGCAGGGTCTTGAGTTCACCGATGCGCAAGTCGGCCCAGAAGGACCCGGCATCGGCCGCCAGACCGATCACCGCTGCCACCGGGCGCTGATCGGCCAGCGCCGATTCATTGAGTGTGTCGAGCAGGTCTGAGCACTCCTCGTCGTCGAGGTCGCTCAAGTTCAGAATCGCTTCACGGATGTCGTTGCCAACGCTGTTGTTCTCGAATTCCAGATCGTCCACCGGGTAGATCTCGGACATGCCGGGCACCAGGATGCGGCAGGCGTAAACCCCCAGCTGTGTGAAGTCGGCAATGTAGACCTCAAAGCCGTCGCGCTGAATGCGGTCGATGGACCAGGCGCAATCCTCGGCTGTGCTGGCGCTGAAGTTCCAGTCGCAAAACGGGTAATCGGGCACGTCACCGAGGAACTTCCAGTGGATGACGCCGCTGGAGTCGACAAAATGAATTTCCAGATTGGGCGAGCTGGCCACTTCGTCCAGGTCGAAACTCGGCACCGGAAAGCCCGCCAGCGCGTCCAGGGCGCGGCCCTGCAGCAGTTCGGTCAGGGCACGCTCCAATGCAATCTCGAAGCGCGGATGCGCGCCAAAGCTGGCAAAGCAACCCTGATCTTCCGGGTGCAGCAGCGTCACGTTCATCACCGGGTACTGGCCACCGAGCGAGGCGTCCTTCACCAAAATGCCAAAGCCGGCCGCGCGCAGTGCCTTGATGCCGGCTGCGATGCGCGGGAAACGCGCGATCACGGTCTCGGGGACATCGGGCAGGCAGATGCCTTCGGCAAGGACGCGGAACTTGATGTGGCGCTCGAATATCTCGGCCAGCGCCTGCGTGCGCGCCTCGGCCGCGGTATTGCCGGCCGACATGCCGTTGCTCATGTACAGATTGCCAATGATGTTGACCGGAAACCAGGTGACCACACCGTCGCGCTGGCGCACATAGGGCAGCGCGCAAATGCCGCGCTCGACGTTGCCGGAGTTGAATTCGACCAGGCTGCTCGCATCGACACTGCCCTCGGGGTTGTAAAACTTGTGCAGCCCGGGGTTGAGCAGATCGACCGGCCAGCTGCCGTCCTCGTTGGGCGCAAACCAGCGCTCCTGCGGGTAATGCACGTGGTGCCGGTCGGCCACCACCGGGCCCAGGTAGTAATGTGTCCAGAAATAGTTGTTCGACAAGCGCTCGAAGAGTTCACCCAGCGCACTGGCCAGGCAGGCCAGGCGCGTGGCGCCCTTGCCGTTGGTAAAGAGCAGCGGGCAATCACGGTCCCGGATGTGAACCGACCAGATGCCCTCCACTGGATTGAGCCAGCTGCGCTCCTCGATGTGAAAGCCAAGCGCCTGCAGCCGGCCCTGCAGGGTGTTGATGGTCGATTCGAGCGACGCATCCTTTCCGGGGATGAAGTTTTCTGTTTGCATGGGACCCAGCATACCCCAGCCCGGTTGCGGCCTTGCGGCTGACGCCAGTTAAACTTGGGCGCCAGTCCATCCGATCTGCCAAACAGGGTATTCACATGATTCTCGAACTCGCCGACATCCGCATCCACCCCGGTCAGAACGCCGCTTTTGAAGAAGCCATCGCGCGCGGTTTGCAAACCGTCATCCCCAATGTCAAGGGCTTTCAGGGCTACAAGGTCAACCGTGGCATCGAAAACGCCGAGCGCTACGTGCTGCAAATATTTTGGGCCACGCTGGAAGACCACACCGTGGGTTTCCGCCAGTCGCCGGCCTTCGCCGAGTGGCGCGCCGTCGTCGGCCCGTTTTTCGCGGCGCCACCCGTGGTTGAGCACTTCGAACTGGTCATCAAATCTGCCTGAGCCACCGAAAGCCCCATCATGAATTACGTTTTCAATCCGGCACCCCCTGTCAGCGTTCCGGTGCTGGGCAGCAGCGCACAGTTCCCGGTACACCGCATTTACTGCGTTGGCCGCAATTACGAAGAACACGCCAAGGAGATGGGCTTTAGCGGACGCGAAGCGCCGTTCTTCTTCATGAAACCGGCCGATGCCGTGGTCGTGGTCAACGCCGGCGAAACCGCTGCACTGCCCTACCCCAGCCTGACGAAAAACCTGCATCACGAGATCGAACTGGTGGTGGCCATTGGCAAGGGCGGCAAGAACATCCGTGCCGCCGACGCGCAGCAGCACGTCTTTGGCTACGCCGTCGGTCTGGACATGACACGGCGCGACCTGCAAAACGAGATGAAGAAGCAAGGTCGCCCCTGGTCCATCGGCAAGGGCTTTGACCACTCGGCACCGATCGGCGTCATCACGCCAGCGGCAGCCTCAGGCAACATCGCCGCCGCCGAAATTTCGCTGCAAGTCAACGGCTCGGACCGCCAGCGCAGCAGCGTCTCCAAACTGATCTGGAATATCGCCGAAGTCATCGAGCACCTGTCCGCCGCCTGGGAATTGCAGCCCGGTGACCTGATCTACACCGGCACGCCCGAAGGCGTGGCCGCCGTGGTGCCGGGCGACACCCTGCTGGGTGCGGTGACCGGGCTGGAATCGATCCGCTTGAGCGTCAAATAAGCACCCAAACTACACTGGCTTCATGCTGCGCCCTCCGATCAAACACTGCAAGGACTGCGGCGCCGCCGTGGTTTACCGCATTCCGGACGACGGCGACACCAAGGAACGCGCGGTCTGCCCGGTCTGCCATGCGGTTCATTATGAGAATCCATTGATCGTCGTCGGGACCGTGCCGCACTGGGACGGCAAGGTGCTGCTGTGCAAGCGCAATATCGAACCACGCAAGGGCAAATGGACGCTGCCGGCCGGCTTCATGGAGCTCAAGGAAACCGCGGCCGAAGGTGCGGCACGCGAAACGGTGGAAGAAGCCGGCGCGCAGTTTGAACTCGAAGGATTTTTTTCGCTGCTCAACGTCGCGCGTGTCGGCCAGGTCCACATGTTCTACCGGGCACGCCTGCTCAGCGACAGCTTTGACCCGGGTTATGAAACCATGGAAGCCCGGCTGTTTCTGGAAGAAGAAATTCCCTGGGACGAGATTGCTTTCCGCACCGTCAAGGAAACCCTGGAGCGCTATTTCAGCGACCGCCGCGCCGGCCAATTCGGTTTTCATGTCGTCGACATCGGCTGAGCGCGCGCCGGACCCGATGCTGACAGCGCAATTCTGGTTTTACCGCATCAGCAGCTACCTGCTGCTCAACCTCATTGACGACCCGGCCTGGCTGGCACTGATCTTCTGCTGAGCGATGTTGCCCTCCTTTGTTGTGCTCGATCTGGAAACCACCGGCGGCAGTCCGGCGCATGACCGTGTTACCGAAATCGCTGCCGTGCGCATTGAGAACGGGCAGGAAGTGGCGCGCTGGAGCACGCTGCTCAACCCTGGCACCACGATCTCCTACTTCATCGAAAACCTGACCGGTATCAGCAACGAGATGGTGCGCACAGCACCGGCCTTTGCCGAAGTCGCGCCGCAATTGCTGAACCTGCTCGAGGGCGCCGTGCTGGTGGCACACAACGCGCGTTTTGATCACGGTTTTCTGCTGAACGAATTTGCGCGCATCGAGATCCCGCTGCGCGTCAAGACCCTGTGCACGGTGCGCCTGTCGCGTCTGCTCTATCCGCAGCACCGCAGCCACGGCCTGGACGCCATCATGCAACGCCACGGACTGCACAGCACGGCCCGGCACCGCGCCATGGGTGATGTCGATGTGGTGCTGGCCTGGCTTGCCTGCGCGACGCAGGAACTTGGCGCCGCTCAGGTTCAGCGCCAGGCCGCAACCCTTTTGCAAGGCAGCGCGGCGCTGCCACCGCAACTCGAAACCGCGGTCAAGGACATTCCCGAGACATGCGGCGTCTACCTGTTCTATGGCGAGGGACAAGTGCCCTTGTACATCGGCAAGAGCGTCAACCTGCGCAGCCGCGTGATGGCGCACTTCCAGGCCGCCGGCAAAGTCGCACGCGAGATGCGCATGGCGCAGGAAATCCGGCGCGTCGAGTGGACAGAGACCGCCGGGGAAATCGGCGCCCTGTTGCTCGAAGCCCGCTTGGTCAAGCAACGCCAGCCACTGCACAACCGCCAATTGCGCCGCGAAAGCAGTCTGTGCGCCTGGCGCCTGAACGCCGACCCGCTGGCGCGTCCGCTGCTGACGCTGGTGCGCGGCGAGGAGTTGCAGCCGCGTGAATTCGACCAGTTGTATGGCGTCTACCGTTCCAAGAGCCAGGCCATCAAGAGCCTGCGCGAACTCGCCGACAAGCACGCGCTGTGCCCGCAGGCGCTGGGCTTGGAGTCTGGCAAGGGCCACTGCTTTGCACACCAGATCGGGCGCTGCAAAGGCGTTTGCTGCGGCCAGGAAAAGCCTGAGCTGCATTACCTGCGACTGCAACTGGCGCTGGCCGAACACCGCTTGCAGGTCTGGCCGCACGCCGGTCCGGTTGGCTTGCGCGAACACAATGCCCAGAGTGGCCGCAGCGACATCCACGTCTTTGACCAGTGGTGCCATCTGGCCACGGTGCACAACGAGGCTGAACTCGAAGCGACCCTGCAGAGCCGCCAGACGCTGGCCTTTGATCTGGACAGCTACCGGCTGCTGCTCAAGCACCTCTTGCCATCGGGCAAACGCAAGGCCGGCTTATTTCTTCTGGCGGGCGGCGTTGGCAAAGCGGGCTAACTCGGTGTCAGCGGTCTCCATATGGGCCATAAACCAGTCGCCCAGCAGCCCTTCCAGATCGGCTTTCACCATGTCTTCGTTGGCAATCTTGACCATCAAAATGTTAAGCCTGCGAAGCATCTCCTGATGCTCCTGCGCATGCGCCTTGAGTTTGGGGTACTGCAGGACACGCATCAGTTCTTCTTCGTGCGAGAGGTGCGTGCGCATGTACTGGAATAGCCGCATGGCGGAAATAACCTGTCCTTCATGCGAAGTGGCAGCCAGCACATAAACGGCCCGCTTGAACAATTCGCGGTGCTGCTCGTCAATCGCCTGATCGCCGATCTTGTAGCTGTCTTTCCACTCGATGCGCGTCGCAAAATGGCTGATTTCGGCCTCAACCCAATCGCGCGCAGTGGCATAGTCTTCAAACAGCTGACTGGTGACACCAGCGTCCAGATAGCAATTCAGATACTCCGGCGCCATCGTCGCGCCGGCGTCGAGATCGGGTGTGAAGACAAGCGCCACCACCGGCCTGATTTCAGGATTGGCATACCTCAACTTGAGATAGTTTCCAAAATTTCGCACACCGGTTTCCGGCATGTAGGCACTTTGCTGGAAGGTGACGATCTGGCCCCACCGGCCCTGCCGCGCGAGCTTCTGAATCAGTTCGTGGATGATGGCCGGGATTTCCTCCACCAGTTCCTTGAAGGGGCCGCGCGCCGTCGTATGCAGAATGCGCCCCTTCACCCGGTACTCGACCTGGTCGTATACCTTGGGGATGGCGTCTGAAGAATCTGTTGGGAGGCCCATGTTGGGGTTGTCGGTCAATCACATGAACATGAGGGGCATTGTGCGGCAAAAGAAAGATGAATGCACGGGCCGCGGCTTACTTGTCAATTCCCTTGACTTCCCTGATCTCGACGTCGATCACATCGGCGTCAACACGCGGCGTCGACGGCTGCGAAGCGGGCCCGGTATAGAAGCTTGGCCAGACGGTCTGGCGTTTGAACTGGAAGGTCCAGGGGCTCACCGGTTGCCCGGTCAGGCGCGCCCACAATGCACGCAGCAACCAGAGCAGCAGAACCAACACCGCGACCAAGGCCAGGCTGGCGAAAAAGATCAACGCTGTGAGCAAAAACACAGCGCGCATGATCAAACCGAAAATCTTCCCGATCACCTGAGTCACCTTTGAAAAGCTTAGCTGCCCTGATTGTGATCCACTTCGACCCCGCCGACGCGGCGTGACACGACGTAAGGCGGCAGCCCCTGCAACATGCGCCGGCCAAAGCTGGTGCGCAGCAAGCGCCGGTCGTAGCAGACCACGCGCGCCTGATCGTCTTCATCGCGGATGGCGCGCCCGGTCCACTGCAGCAATCGGATGCCGGTGGCCGGCACCACCAGTTCCGTAAACGGATCACGCCCCAAGGTCTTGAGCCACTCGGCGCGCGCCTCCTGCACCGGGTCGGACGGCGCGGCAAACGGCAGCTTGGCAATGAAGACGGTCTCGCACAAGCGGCCCGGCAAATCCAGCCCTTCACCAAAGGACTGCAAGCCGAAGATTACCGAGGGCAGATCAGCCTCGACGCGGGCTTGGTGCGCCGCGATCAGGCGGCTGCGCGCCATGCTGCCCTGCACCAGCACCCTGCCCTGCAGCGTGTCGTCCAGTGCTGCCAATGCCGCCTTCATCTGCGCGCGCGAGGTGAACAGCGCCAGTGCGCCGTGCGGCACCAGCGCCAGATCGGCCAGCAAGCCGGCCAGCATCTCGCGCGTGTAGGCTTGCACGTCTTTCGGGTCGGCCTCGGTCTCAACCACCATCAGCCGCCCCTGGCGCTGGTAATCAAAAGGACTCTCAACCGCCAGCGTCTGCACGCTGGCGTTGCCGCTGAGCCCTGCCTCCTGCAAAAAGAAATCAAAGCTGCCGCAACTGCTCAGCGTGGCCGAGGTGATGACAGCCCCGCGCACCTGATGCCACAGTGATTGGCGTAGCAAATCACCCGGAACAATCGGGCAGGCGTGCGCACTCAGGCGCACCAGGCCAGAACGGGTGTCTGACTGCAGCCATTTGGCCAGCGGTTGCGGACCCTGCTCCAGCAGCAGCGTGCTGGTGTCCAGCACCGCGCGCAGACGCGGTGCCATTTGTCCAAGCCGGGCGTATTGCAGCGAGTAACTGGCAGCCTGTGGCGGGTCGTCACGCGCCATGCGCTTGAGCTCGGCACCCAGCGCTTCGAGCACCCGCGACAGGCCCGCTGCGTGTCCCTGGATCAGCGTCAAAGGCGCACGCCAGGCTTCGGGCAGCACACCGTTAGGCAAGCGATGCTGCGCGTCATATGCACCGCTGTTGATCGCGAGCAGGTCCATCATCATGCGCGTTAAATCCTGCAGCGCGGCCTTGAGCTGCTGCGCCAGCGTGGCGACGTCCTGCGCCAGTGCGACCTGGATTTTTTCACTCACCTGTTGCAGCGTGCGCGGCAATTTGTCGAGCCAGCGCAGGCTGCTCAGGTCCATGCTGCTGGCGAACTGGCCCAGCGCCACCGCCGGCAGGTGATGACCTTCGTCGAATACCAGCAAACAGTTGTCGAGTTCAGGCAGCGTCTTCATGCCGATGGAGGCCAGCACCAGATCGTGATTGGCGACGATCACCTGGGCCTGCGCCAGCTTGCTGCGCGCCGTGTAATAGCTGCACTGGCGGTAGTCCGGGCAATGGCGCGCGGTACAGGTGTTGCGCTCGGCCGCCACGACCGACCAATCGATAGGATCGGGCTGCAGCGCGAGCTGATCGCGATCGCCATCCCAACTGCCATCAGCCAGGGCCAGCGTCAGCGTGGCGTAGAGCTTGATGCGCCGCTCCATTGGGTCTTCTGCTGTCGGTGCGGCATTGCCAAACGCGGCGCGCGTCGGCACACGTTCTTCATCGCTCTCAAACAAATCGTCAAGGGCCGCTGTCGGGTCACCGCAGAGGCGCTCAAGCTTGAACTTGCAGACGTAGCGCCCGCGCCCCTTGGCCAGCGCGTAGACCAAAGGGGTGTCGAGCACGGCGGCCAGCGCCGGCAGGTCCTTTGTCATCAGTTGGTCCTGCAGCGCCACGGTGGCGGTGGAGATCACGAGCCGGGTCTTGAGCGCCAGTGCCAGCGCAACGCCGGTGGAGAGATAAGCGGCCGATTTGCCAACGCCCGTGCCGGCGTGGATCACACAGAGGGTCTGCGTCGGCTCACTTTGTTCGCCCAGTTTCACGCCGGCCAGCGCCTGCGCTATCTGCTGCGCCATGGCCTGCTGGCCGGGACGCGCACGAAAGCCCGGCGTGGCCGCCACCATGCGCTCGAAAGCGCCCAGCGCCAGCTCAGCCAGGGGCAACAAATGTCAGATCAGATCAGCTTCGCGTCGGTCATGGACTGCAATTCCTCGCGCGTCACGCCCGGGGCCATCTCGACCAGTTTCAGGCCTTGCGGCGTCACGTCCATCACCGCCAGATCGGTGATGATGCGGTTGACGACGGCAACACCGGTCAGCGGTAGCGTGCAGGCCGGCAAAATCTTGAGGTCGATCGTGCCGTCTTTTTTCTTCGCCACGTGTTCCATCCGAACCAGCACGCGCTTGACGCCGCCCACCAGGTCCATCGCGCCGCCCATGCCCTTGACCATCTTGCCGGGGATCGTCCAGTTGGCGATGTCGCCTTTTTCGGACACTTCCATCGCCCCCAGCACCGCCATGTCGATATGGCCGCCGCGGATCATGGCAAAGCTGTCGGCCGAGGAAAAAT